>JANMVW010000262.1:0-5182 GCA_031393555.1 Acidobacteriota bacterium | reverse complement strand
CCGGACGACCGCAGGGCGATCACGAGCATCCGCCGGACCGGCGAGGGAAGCGACGTGTGGGTTTTCGACCTCGCCCGTGGCATCGGCAGCCGATTCACCTTCAATGACCTGGGCGATCTGGGTGCGATCTGGTCGCCCGACAGCCGGCAGGTGGCCTATGCCGACGCCGCAGGTAACGTCTGGGTCAAGACCGCCGACGGAACCTCGACTCCGCGGAAGCTCACCTCCGAACCTCTCGGTACGGCCATACCTCAGCAGTTCACTCCCGATGGCTCCGGTGTCGCCGTGTTCACCAATTCAGGCAAGCGTGGATCCGACATCGTGATCGTCCCCGCGAAGGGGGACGGCAAACCGCAACCCCTGCTCGCCTCGCCGGCGAACGAGAGCGCGCTCGATTTTTCGCCCGACGGACGGTGGATGGGCTATTCCTCCGACGAGTCGGGACGCTTCGAGTTCTACGTCACGTCCTTTCCCGGCCCTGGGGGGAAATGGCAGATCTCGACGAGTGGCTCGAACGCCGGAGGCTGGATTGGCGACGGGAAGGAGGTCTGGTACGCGGACCTCGAAGGGAAGTTCTTCGCCGTTCCGGTCGTTACGTCCGGTGGCGGCCTCGAGGTCGGCACGCGGCGCCCGCTCTTTTCAGGGCAAGCCCTGCCGGTCGATACTTTCGACTTCACCCACGACGGCAAGCGCCTCCTCGGAGCCGCCCGCCGCGCGAGCACGACCGGGCCCGTCCTGACGCTGGTGACTCAATGGGCATCGGAGCAGACGCCGTAAGCTACAATTCGCCCATGTCCGTGATCGAACCGCTCTTCAAGACGCTCAATGATGCCGGGATTCGCTACGTCGTCGTGGGCGGGCTCGCCGTGGTGCTGCATGGCTACGCTCGCATGACCGTCGACGTTGATCTGATCGTGGACCTGGAGGCCGGGCCTGCAACGAAGGCCATCGAGGCCCTCGTCGGAATGGGCCTAAAGCCTCGGGTTCCCGTGAACCCGAAGGACTTCGCTGACCGCTCGATTCGCGAGGCTTGGATTCGCGATCGCGGAATGCAGGTCTTCTCGCTGTTCGATCCATCGAATCCGATGCGCGTCGTCGACCTCTTCGTGGACCATCCTATTCCGTTCGAGGAGCTGTGGTCTCGCTCCGACCTCGTCGAACTTTCGCAGACGACCGTGAGGGTTGTTTCAATTCCCGACCTGATCGAGCTGAAGCGACGCGCGGGGCGACCTCAGGACTTGGCTGACATCGAGCAACTCGAAGCGATCCTGCGCGCCAAGAAGGGCTGACGATGGCCGACGAGCGTACCGAGCCTGGCCGAGATTGGGATGCCACGTGGGAAGGGGCGCGGGAACAGCTGCTGATGGCGACTTTCGCCGCCACCCCAGCTCAGCGGTTGGCATGGCTGGAAGAGATGCTCGAGTTAGCGCACCGCGCGGGCGCCCTTGGAAAACGCCCGGACGCACTTCGGTCATAATCCCCGGATGGCACTCACTCCTGGTCACCGTCTAGGTCCCTACGAGATCCTCGGCCCCTTGGGCGCGGGCGGGATGGGCGAGGTCTATCGCGCCAAGGACACGCGCCTCGGCCGCGACGTCGCGGTGAAGATCCTCCCCGCGCACCTCTCCGACAACCCCGACGTGCGCGAACGGTTCGAGCGCGAAGCGCGCGCTATTTCGTCGCTGAACCATCCGAACATCTGCACGCTGTACGACATCGGCCGCGAGGGCGACGCCGACTATTTCGTCATGGAGCTTTTGGAGGGCGAATCGCTCGGTGCTCGTCTCGAGCGCGGGCCGCTCAAGCTCGATGAAGTGCTCAAGATCGCGGCCCAGATCGCCGACGGCCTTTCGGCTGCCCACAAACAGGGACTCGTGCACCGCGACCTCAAGCCCGGCAACGTCATGCTGACCAAGTCGGGGGCCAAGGTGCTCGACTTCGGCGTGGCCAAGCTGCGCGATGAGACGGCCGTCGAGATGGCCACGCGCACGACGCCGCTCACCTCGCACGGCGCGATCGTCGGCACCGTGCAGTACATGTCACCGGAGCAGCTCGAAGGGAAGCCGGTGGATCACCGCGCGGACCTCTTTGCGTTCGGCGGGCTGCTCTACGAGCTGCTGACGGGCCAGCGCGCGTTCGCGGGACAGAGCCAGGCGAGCGTGATCGCGCAGATCCTGACCGCGGAGCCCCGCCCGGTCTCCCAGTTGATCCCCACGACGCCGGCGTCGCTCGATCGCGTGGTGACGAGCTGCCTGGCGAAGGACCCGGACGAACGCTGGCAGAGCGCGAGCGATCTCGCGCGTGAGCTGCGCTGGATCGCCGGCGGTTCGGGTGTGAGCTCGGGAGCCGCCGTCTCGCCCGCGGCATCGAGGCCGCGGCGCTTCGGGCGCGGCGCACTCGGCTGGGTCGTCGCGGCGATCGCGACGATCGCGGCGATCGTTGCGATCGGGATGCTTGCCACGCGCACGCGGCCCACCGCGGCCCCCGGAGCTCTGTCCCGATTTTCGATTTCTTCACCGGAAGGCGTGACGCTAACGCCCGATGGCGTCGGCGCCAGGATCTCTCCGGACGGACGCAATCTGGCGTTCTCGGCATCGTCGGCCGACGGGACGCTCTCGTTTTGGGTCCGGCCTCTCGATTCGCTCGTCGCCCGGCCGCTTCCCGGAACCGAAGACGGGGCGATCCCGTTCTGGTCGCCCGACGGCCGCTACCTCGCCTACTTCGGGAACAACAAGCTCATGAAGGCACCGATCGCCGGCGGCGCGCCCGAAACAGTCTGCCCTTCCGGAGACGGTCGCGGCGGGACGTGGAGCAGCAGCGGCGTGATCGTGATGGCCCCCCAAGCGGCGGGTCCGTTGTTCCGTGTGCGCGATAGCGGCGGCGAGGCCGTGCCGGTCACCGTCCTCGACGAGTCGCGTCAAGAGACCGGCCATCGCTGGCCCTTCTTCCTCCCCGACGGGAAGCACTTCCTCTTCGTGACGCTTCCAGCCAGGCAGGGGAGTTTCGACGTCTTCGTGGGATCGATCGACTCGAAGGAGCGGAAGTTCCTCTTCCCCGCGAGCAGCGCGCCCGTCTACACCGAGCCCGGTTATCTGGTCTACGCGCGTGAGAACACGCTCGTCGCGCAACCCTTCGACACGGCCGCCCTCGCGACGACGGGGGATCCGATCAGCCTCGGCGAGGCGCCGGCTCCGTCGGGCTGGACCGGCGCTCCGGTCGTCTCGACGTCGCAGGACGGAGTCATGGCCCGCTGGGGCATGGGGCTTCCGAACACGACGCTCAAGTGGTACGACCGCGCAGGCAAGGACATCGGAGAAATTCCCGTTCCCGCCGGCCGCTTCGAGCAGGTGCGGCTCTCCCCGAACGGGAAGCGCCTCGCCGCGGTCCGACGATCGGCGGCCTCGGCCTCCGACATCTGGCTGTTCGATCTCGAGCGCCCCGTCCCCTCGCGCTTCACCTTCGGACCGTTCAACAACTACTACCTCGCCTGGTCGCCCGACGGCAGCCGCATCGCCTTCGCATCGGACCGGAATGGCCCGGAGGACATCTACGTCAAGTCCGTCAATGGGGCCGCCGAGGAAGCCGCCGTGCTCAAGGGGGGCGCTCTCTTCAAGGAACCGACGTCATGGTCGGCCGACGGCAAGACGATCGTCTTCGAACAACCGGATCCGAAGACAGGGTGGGACCTCTTCCTCGTGTCGGCCGACGGCACCGCCCCGCCCCAGCCTTTTCTCCACGCGGCGGGTCTCGAGCGCCAGGGAGTGGTCTCGCCCGACGGACGATGGATCGCCTACGGATCCAACGAAGCGGGCCGCATCGAGCTGTTCGTCCAGTCCTTCCCGGTTCCCGGAGCGAAGTACCAAGTGTCGAGCGCAGGCGCATCCAGTGGCTCGACGGCTTGGGTAAAAAATGGCAAGGAGTTGATGTTCATGGCGGCGGATGGGTTCACCGTCATGTCGGCCGAGGTGACGACCGGGGCGTCGTTTCACGCCGGCGAGCCGCGCGAGTTGTTCAAGCTGAGGGCCGACTTCGTGGCGGCTGATTTCGCCCCCGACGGCGAGCGTATCCTCGTCGTGGCGCCCGTGGGCCGGGTGCAAATCCCCTCGGTCACGGTCGAGCTCAACTGGCCATCCCTGCTAAAATCGCGGGCTCAAAACCAAAACTGAAAAGGGGACTCCCATGGACAAGAAGATCATCGCGGTCGCGGGTGCGACCGGTGCGCAGGGCGGCGGACTGACTCGAGCGATCCTGGCCGATCCTAGCGGCGGATTCGCGGTGCGCGCGCTGACGCGCGACGTCAACTCGGACAAGGCGAAAGCTCTAGCCGCCGCCGGCGCGGAAGTCGTCGCGGCCGACGTCGACGACGTGGAGAGCCTGAAGAAAGCGTTCAAGGGGGCCTACGGCGCCTACTGCGTCACGTTCTTCTGGGACCACTTCTCGCCGGAGAAGGAGGGCCAACAGGCGCGCAACATGGCGATCGCCGCCGAGGACGCCGGCGTGAAGCACGCGATCTGGTCGACCTTCGAGGACTCGCGGAAGTCGATTCCTCTGGGCGACAACCGCATGCCGACGCTCCAAGGGAAATACAAGGTGCCGCACTTCGACTCGAAGGCCGACGCCGATCACTACTTCACCGAACTAGGCGTGCCCGTCACGTTCTTGTACACGTCGTTCTACTGGGACAATCTCATCTTCTTCGGCATGGGGCCGAAAAAAGGCGCGGACGCGAAGCTCGCGTTCACGCTGCCGATGGGGGACAAGAAGCTCCCCGGCATCGCGGCATCCGATATCGGCGCGTGCGCCTATGGGATCTTCAAGCGCGGCAGCGAGTTCATCGGGAAGACCGTCGGCGTCGCCGGCGAGCATCTGACCGGAACCGAGATGGCGGCCGAGCTCGCAAAGGCGCTCGGTCAGCCCGTCTCCTACAACGCGGTTTCACCGGACGTGTATCGCTCGTTCGGGTTCCCCGGCGCCGACGACCTCGGCAACATGTTCCAGTTCAAGGCCGACTTCCAGAGCCTCTACTGCGGGAACCGTCCCGTCGCGTTGAGCCGCTCGCTCAACCCGAAGCTCCAGACGTTCGCGCAATGGCTTGCGGTCAACAAGGATCGAATTCCGCTGAGCTGAAATGGGGTCAGGTCTCCCATTTGAAATGGGGTCAGGTCTCCCATTGGTTCATTCG
>JANMVW010000243.1:0-3339 GCA_031393555.1 Acidobacteriota bacterium | reverse complement strand
CGAATGACTCAATGGGAGACCTGACCCCGGCTAGCGGAGCAGAACGAAGCGGACCGGGATGATCGATTCGCGGCGGATCCCCTCGGGTTCGCGCGTGAAGACCCAAAGATCCTGGTGGCTTGTGCCCAACGGGATCACGAGGCGCCCGGAGACGGCGAGCTGATCCAAAAGAGCCGGCGGCACGTCCGCGGGGGCGGCGGTGACGAGGATCGCGTCGAACGGAGCCGCCTCGGGCCAGCCGGCCGAACCGTCGCCCACGCGTTGGGTCACGTTGGTCACGCCGAGCGAAGCGAGCGTCCCGGCCGCCGCTGCCGCCAGCTCCGGCTCGAGCTCGACGGTCCACACCGAGCCCGCGCAGGCGGCGAGAACCGCGGTCTGGTAGCCGCACCCCGTGCCGATCTCGAGGACGCTCGAGGTCCGGTCGAGGCGGGCAAGTTCGGTCATGAGCGCGACGATGTAGGGTTGCGAGATCGTCTGACCGCACCCGATCGACAGCGGGCCATCGTCGTACGCTCGTGCGCGCTCGCGCTCGGGGACGAACAGATGGCGCGGGACGGAGCGCAGGGCGTCGAGCACGGCGGGAGCTTTGACCCCGCGAGAGATGATCTGGTCCGCGAGCATGCGGTCTTTCGCGGCGGCCCAGGGATCAACGGAACGGTCGGTCACGGCGATTCATCCCTCCCTCGACTCCTGAGGTCCCGGGACATTATCTTCCCGTCATGTTGCCGCCATGGCGTCTCAAGGTCGGACTCGCGCTCGGAGGGGGGGCGGCGCGAGGCCTCGCCCACATCGGCGTGCTGCGCGCCCTCGTCCGCGAGGGTATTCCGATCGACATCATCACCGGGACGAGCATGGGGGCCGTCGTGGGGGGCGCCTATGCGGCGATGGGCGACATCGCCGAGATCGAGCGGCGGGTCCGGGGGTTCCTCGCCAGCGACGAATTCCAAAAAACGCGCATGTCTTTCTTGCGCGAAACCAAGCGGACGCGGGGGAGCCTCCTTTATTCCGTCACGAGTCTCGTGCGCCGCGGCATCGTTTACGGCGTGTCGACGATGCGCCCGTCGTTCGTGTCCGCCGAAAAGTTCGCGAACAGCCTCGGGCGGATCCTGCCCGACGTCGAGGTCTCGACGACGCCGATCCGCTTCGCCGCCTCGGCCGTCGATCTCGAGACGGCGGAAGAGGTGGTCTTGTGCCACGGCCGACTGCGCGAGGTCGCCGCTGCCAGCGCGGCGATCCCCGGGATCCTCCCGCCGCGCCGGCTGCATGGAAGACTGCTCATCGACGGGGGATGGGCCGACAAGATCCCGGTCCTCCCCGCTTTCCGGCTCGGCGCCGACGTCGTCATCGCGGTCGACATCTCCGCCGACCTCGCCGAAGTGAAACGGTTTGCGCGGGGCATCGACGTGGTCTTGCGGGCGAACATGATCAAGGACACCGTGCTCACCGAGTTCCAACGCCGCCTCGCCGACGTCGTCATCGAGCCGGCGGTGCGGAAGATCCACTGGGCGGATTTCGAAGCCGTGGATTTCTGCATCGAGGCGGGAGACGCGGCCGCCACCCTCATGGTGCCCAAGATCCGTGAACTGCTGCGCGTGGAGCGCTTTCGCTCGATGGTGCGTCCGACCCTGGGAAAACGCATGGCGGAACGTTACCTTGCCTCGACGGATCTCAGGTTCACGATCGAATGAAGGGCTCCGCGGTGAAAGAACACGTTCATCTGATCGGCATCGGCGGGACGGGCATGGCCTCTCTCGCCGGTCTGTTCCAAGATGCGGGCAGTCGCGTCACGGGCTCCGACGGGCCGCTCTACCCCCCGACCTCGACGATCCTCGAAGCGATGGGGGTGACGCTTTACGAGGGATACGACGCGAAACACTTGGAGCCCGTTCCCGACCTCATCGTCGTGGGAAACGCCGTTCGCCGCGGCAACCCCGAGGCCGAGCAGGTCCTCGACTTGCGCCTCCCGCACGTCTCGATGGCGGCCGCGATCGAGCAGCGGTTCCTCGCCGGGCGCCATGCGATCGTCGTCGCCGGGACGCACGGAAAAACCACGACGACGGCGATGCTGGCCTGGGTCCTCCATCACGCCGGGCGCGACCCGGGCTTTCTCATCGGCGGATCGCCTCAGAACTTCGAGACGTCCTACCGGATCGGCACGGGGCGGGCGTTTGTGATCGAGGGGGATGAGTACGACACGGCGTTTTTCGACAAGGGGCCGAAGTTCATGCACTACCGCCCCGACACCGCGCTCATCGGCACCATCGAGTTCGACCACGCCGACATCTACCGCGACGAGGCCGAGGTCAAGAAGGTCTTCCGGTGGCTGACGAACATCGTGCCCCGCCGCGGACTCATCGTGCGCCATGAAGACTGCGCGGCGACGGTCGAGGTGACGGCGCATGCGCAAGCGCGCGTTTCCGGGTACGGACTCGTCTCGGGCTCCTGGCGCGCGACGTCGATCGAGCACGGGACGTCGGGCGTCACGTTCCGTGCGACGCACGACGGGGTGAAGGTCGTCGACGTCACGCTTGCGATGTCGGGCGAGTACAACGTGCGCAACGCGCTCGCGGTGATGGCCGCGGCGACGGAGCAAGGGCTGACGCCCGCCGAGATCGGCTCGGGCCTCGCGACGTTTTCAGGGGTCAGACGGCGGATGGAGGTGAAAGGAGAGGTCGGCGGCGTCGTCGTCATCGACGACTTCGCGCACCACCCGACCGCGATCGCCGAGACGCTGTGCGCCGTGAAGCAACGTTACCCGGGGCGCCGCGTGTGGTGCGTGCTCGAGCCGCGCTCGTGGTCGTTGCGACGCAACGTGTTCCAGGACAAGCTCGCGGCCGCTTTCGATCATGCCGACGAGATCGTCCTCGCCGAGGTCTTCGGCGCGGATCAACTTCCTCTAGAAGAGCGGCTCGACCCCGCGCGCCTCGTCGCGGACCTCGCCCGCCGCGGCCGCCCGGCGCGTTTTCTACCGGGGGTCGACGCGATCGTCAGACTCCTCGTGGCGGAGACGCGAAGAGAGGACGTCGTTGCGGTCTTGAGCAACGGGGGGTTCGGCGGCATCCACGCCAAGCTCCTGGCCGCCCTGAACGCCAAGAGGTAGGGCGGGCCAGCGGCCCAACCCAGAGGCCCGCGGGTCACATGGCGCGCGAGGCGATCGTTTAGAGCCGCGGCTTCTCCTTGACCGGGTGAGGCACCCCGTCCGGGGTGTCCTCCGGGGTGGACGAGCAGTATCTGGGACACCATATTGGGCTCGTGCCGCCGCGTACGGCGGGGAGGGGCGGGTATGAAGCTCGGTGAGGTGCTGATTTCCGACGGAGTCATCACCGCGAATCAGCTCAA
>JANMVW010000235.1:0-4674 GCA_031393555.1 Acidobacteriota bacterium | reverse complement strand
CACGCTTTACTGGCTCGCGCGGATGCTCGAGGCCGGCGACGACCCGCTCTACGTGGCGCGACGCATCATCCGATTCGCCAGCGAAGACGTCGGGCTGGCCGACCCTCGAGCAATCACTCTCGCTCTGGCCGCGAAGGATGCGGTCCATTTCGTCGGCCGGCCAGAAGCGGATTTGGCGTTGGCCCAGGCCGCGGTTTACTGCGCCTTGGCCGCAAAGTCGAACGCGATTTACACGGCGTGGAAAGAAGTCTTAGCGACGATCGGGGAGGGCGTCGCCGACCCGGTCCCGCTGGCGCTCCGCAATGCCGTGACCGGACTGATGAAAGCCGAAGGATACGGAACCGGATACGAATACGCGCACGATCGCGACGACGCCGTGACGGCACTCAACTGCCTGCCGGACAGGCTGCGAGGGAAATGTTTCTATCGTCCCACCGACCGCGGCCACGAGAAGGAGCTTGCGGCTCGCATCGAGGCCTGGCGCGTCACGCGGTCGCGGATGAAGGAAGAGGCGTAGCCCCCCGGTCCGACGCTCACCGAGAAGTTGCGCCGACCTTCTTCAAAGGTACCGTCACGGATCGCTCGACACCCGAGACGAGTTCGACGGGCACGGGCCCGCTGGGCGCGTATCCGGTTGCTTCGGCCCGCACGAACACCGCCCCCGGATCGAGGGTCGAGATCCGGACGCCCATCTTGTTGAACGGTACGAAATCGCCGATCCGCTTCCCCGAAGGCGAGTCGATCATGACGCGCCCCGAGGCGAGGCGTCGTTTCGTTTCCGCGTCGACGACGAGCACCAGCAGTTTCGCGGCGCGCTGCAACTCGACGGGCACTCCAAGAGGCGCGGCGTCGATCCCTTTGGGTACGAAGCCGCTCGCCCGGACGAGGAGCGTGCCCCGCAGCGGATTCTCCATCCGATAGACACCCTGAGCGTCGGTGGTCACGCAGTGCTCGGGAGATCCCACGAGGGATTCGCAGATTTGAGCCCCGGGTACGGGGGCCCCATCCGGACCGACAATGCGACCGGTCGCCGCGCCAAACGCGGGGCCGGATAAAACGGCAAAAACGAGCAAAAGAACGGTCCTCATCGTTCGATCCCCCAAATGAAGCTGGAATACGAGCAGCCCGGACAGGTTACGCCGACGCGCCAACCCCCGCGAGTCCAGACAATCGGCACGTTCCGGATAAATCCACCCCTATTCCCGGTTGGAGTAGGGGGCCTTTCATTTTTCCATCGGACGTAGTAGCGTTGGGTTGGCCGGCAGGAAAAGATTGTCGCTTCGCCCTTGGAAACGAGGGCGCTTGGAAAAAAAAGGAGATTCGTGAGTATGCGTAAGATGATGGCCGTATTGCCGTTCGTGTTCGTGCTGGTTCTCATGGTCGGCTGCGCGAAGCCGCCGCAGGACGCGATCAACGCCGCGATGTCGGCGATGGACGCGGCGAAGCCGAACGCTTCAGAGTACGCCGCAAGTTCGCTCCAGGCCGCCGAAGACGCCAAAGCGGCCCTCGATGCTGAGCTGAAGGCGCAGCAAGACAAGTTCGCTCTGTTCCGCTCTTACAAGAAGGCGGACGAACTCGTCGCCGATTTGAAGGCGAAGTCGGATAAGGCTGTCGCCGACGCTGCTGCGGGCCAGGAACAGGCGAAGAACGATGCCACGACGGCGATCACCGCCGCGACAACCGCGTTGACCGACGCGAAGGCCCTCCTCGAGAAAGCGCCCAAGGGCAAGGGCTCTGCGGCCGACCTCGAGGCCATGAAGGCCGACCTGACCGCAGCGGAGTCCACCATCAGCGATGCCAACGCCGCGATGTCGGCAGGGAAGTACAAAGACGCGAAGGCCAAGGCTGATGCCGCCTCGTCGTCCGCCGCCAACGTCGCCAGCCCGGTCCTGGCCGCGTTGTAAGCTAAGATGGCCGTAAATAAGTTGTTCCTTTTTTAGTCTATCGAGTTATGGGGCACGGCCAGAGGGCCGTGCCCCTTTTCGTATCCAAGACCCCTGGTTGCCGCCCCCCTCCGAACTGGCCCTGGATCGGCGACGTGGAATCCCTTACATTCAAGACGTCATCATGGATGGACGCGGCGTGACCTCAATAACGTTTCTGACCCGTTGGCGGTGGCGGTTGTTGGGCGCGGGGACGGCCGGGCTCACCGCCCTGCTTTGCGTTGGTTGTCTCTGGCCGATCGCCAGCGGCCGCACCGACCCCCCCTTCCTTGACAAACTGACCGCGCAATCCTCGCTCCGCGATACCCGGCGCTCGGGCGCGTCCCGCTGGGCGCCGGACGCAATGCGGGAGGCCGAAGCCGCGATGAAGGCCGGTCTCGCGGCCTATCGCCTCGAGGAAGTGAAGTTTCTCCCCTTCCGCGACTACCGTGGGGTCCGGTCCGCTCTTGACATGGCCAAGACCAAGATCCAGAACGCTCTGGCCGAGAGCAACCGCCTTCGCCTCGAGGCGAAAGCTCTGGCCGACGAGGCCTTGGCCGAGGCCGCCCGTGACACGTCGCGCTCGTCGGATGTCGCTGAGGCGATGCACCTCGGCGCGTACAATCGAACGCTCTTGCAAAAGAGCAAAATCGCGCTCGCCGAGGCCAGAGCGATCTACGCACGCGGTGAATTCTTCGAGGCCGCCGCGCGCGCTAGCGAGGCCGGCCTTGGATCGCGCGCCGTGAGCGGGAATGCCGTCCTCGCCGCCGCCCGGTACGCGGACGCCTCGCTCGTCGCCCGCTGGACCCGCATGGTCAGCGAGACCGCCGCGTGGTCGCGCTCAACGGGTGGCACAGCCATCGTCGTCCTCAAAGAGAATCACCGGGTCGACCTTTATTACCAAGGGCGCCTCGTTCGCAGCTACCGGGCGGATATGGGCTACCGTTCGGTCAACGACAAACTGCGCTCGGGAGACGCGGCCACGCCGGAAGGACGCTACCAGGTCACCGCGAAGAAACCGGGTTCGCACTACTACAAGGCGCTTGCGCTGAACTATCCCAACGACGAAGACCGAGCGGAGTTCGCGCGGCTGCGGCGCCAGGGACGGATCCCCCCCGGCGCAAGTCCCGGCGGACTGATCGAAATCCACGGAGACGGTGGGCGCGGAAAGGACTGGACCAAGGGCTGCGTGGCCCTGGCCAACCCGGACATGGACGATTTGTTCCGCCGAGCGGGCGTCGGCACTCCGGTGACGATCGTCGGTGGCGACGGACAGGGAGTCTTCGCGCGCCTCGTACGCGAACACGGCGCGGCTGCGGGGGCGAGAACGCAATGATGGACGAAGTTTTCACTCCTCACGGGGGCGTCGCGCTCGTCATGAAGGCGCCCGGCCGGCGGTTCCGGCTCGTCGTCCTCGCTTTGATGGGCGCGATGGCCTTGCTCGGCCTCGTCGCGGCGCGCGGCACCGGCTACACCTACGGGCCAGCGCCTCGTCAGGCCGTTCTGGCGGCACCGGATCTTCCTTCGGACTCGGGGGCAGCGCGCAAGCTGCAGGTCAAGCTCGCGGCACAGAACAAGCAGTACGCGGCCGCGCTGGACAAGTTGTCGCCTGCCGGAACGTACGTCGTCGTGGACCAAACCCAAAATCGCCTCTACCTCATGAACGACGACAAAATCGTGCGAACGTCCGTTTGCTCGGCCGGCTCGGGCCTGGTGCTGAAGGCCAACGGGAGCTCGAAGAAGTGGGTCTTTGACACCCCTCGCGGGGTTTTCAAGGTTCGGAGCAAGGTGGCCAACCCACTCTGGAAAAAGCCGGACTGGGCGTTTGCGGAGGAAGGCAAGACCATTCCGAAAAACCCTGCCGACCGCTTCGAATCGGGAACGCTCGGCAAGTACGCGCTCTACCTCGAGGACGGCTACATGATCCACGGAACGCTTTACACGCGGCTTCTCGGACGAAGCGTGACGCATGGCTGCATCCGACTGGGACCCGAAGACCTCCAGGCGGTCTGGGACGCCGTGCCGCTCGGATCGTCGGTCTACATTTTCTGATCATCACGCGATGAAAATCGAATTCCTTCCGGCCGTAGCACTCGCCGCGGCGGTGGCCGTGGCCGCGACGGCGCCTCCAGCGCCTGCTCCAGGCGAGCTTCCCCGACTGATCCTTCAGAACGATCTCCTCCAAAAACAACTCGAGCTTGCGAAAGGGAAGGAGTTTTACCTCCTCCTCGACACGCAGGCTCAGACTCTGACCTTGATGTTTCGTGCTGCACTGCTTCAACGGTACCGGGTCGAGGCGCTCGAGGTCGGCGTCCCGCGGGTCGTGTACCACACGCGCTCCGATGTCTCTCGTTGGGAGGGACGCATTTGGGAGAAGGGCGCGCTCGATCCGGAGCGCAAGCTCGATCGCGAGGAAATGCAGGCTCCCCCACCGACCGCGGAGGGCACGGAAATCGAGGTCAAGGTCCCCCAGACTCCCGAGGAAAAGTATCCGGTCCCTCCCCGATATCACATCCGCTTCGCCGGCGGCCTATCGATCGAAGTGCGCCCTCCCGACTCGGACACGAAGCGAGGTTTCTGGGCCCGAATCGCCGCGAGTTTCGCGACTTGGTTTGCAGATGCGAAGGCGGCGAGCCGTCGCGAGCCGACGGATACCGTGCGCCTGCACATCGTCTTGTCCAAGAAAGACGCGGAGTCGCTCTATCGGGCACTACCGCCGGCCACGAAGCTGTTGGTGCTCCCTTAGCAACTG
>JANMVW010000230.1:0-2232 GCA_031393555.1 Acidobacteriota bacterium | reverse complement strand
GTCGGCGCGTTCGTCCTCGCGCTGATCTTGCTGAGCCTCGTCGGCTCGGCTCTCTCGGCGATCTACACCGCCGCGGTCTACCGGTATGCGACGGAAGGGGACCCCGGCGGCCTGTTCGACGCCGAGCTGGTGCGCGGCGCTTTTCGCGTGAAATGACCGGGGGCCACGCGCGCAAGCTGGCGCTTTCGCTTCCCGAGGCGACAGAGCAGCCGCACTTCCAGATGTGGTCGTTCCGTGTGCGCGGCAAGATTTTCGCGACCGTGCCGACCGAAGGCGACCAGCTCCACGTGTTCGTCGACGACGACGCGGTGCGTGCGGCTGTTCAGTCCGACCCGAAGGCTTTCGCAGAGCTGTGGTGGGGAAAGAAGTTGGCTGGCGTGCGGGTAAGCCTCGCCAAGGCGAAACCAGCGGCGGTGCGCGAGCTCCTCCAAGCGTCTTGGCAACGGAAGGCCCCAAAGCGGCTCGCGACAGGGTCGCGACGGAGCAAAATCTGAAATTTCCGCCATTTTTCAGTGACGGAAGCTGTTTCGGGTGCGCGGAAGGGCCTTCCGCCGCGAAAACGAACTCGTAGGATCGCCCAGGATCGACGAACGCCGACCTGGCCTGCCCACCAGGACCCCCAGAATCGGCGAAAACCTGGCGAAAAATTGCTCTGTAACAACTTGTTCCGAATCTGAGTAGGGACCGAGGTCTTGCGCTGTCTCGTTGCCGCAGGAAGCCCGCAAGCCCGAATGCGCACGCGCCCTTCCGTGGCCCCGTCCGGAATGGTATGAAACGCGCCGTAGGAGGACGCCAATGGGAACGACCTACAAGAACTGTCAGAGTTGCGGCATGCCGATGATTCGCGACGAACAGGGCGGCGGCAGCAACGCCGATGGCTCCAGGAGCACGATGTATTGCAGCCGTTGCTGGGCCAACGGCCAGTTCGCGCTCCCCGATATCACGGTCTCGCAGATGCAAGACCGGGTGCGCGCCAAGCTGAAGGAGTTCGGGATCCCCGGTCCGCTGGGGTGGTTTTTTACGCGGAAGGTTCCGAAGCTGGCGCGGTGGAGGGCGTAGGAGCCCCATCGAGGTAGTGCTCGAGGATCGCCTGCGAATCACCTGTGAAAGCGGTGAACGCGACGCCGACGCCTCCGACGCGTCCCCACTGCGGGTACTGGATCCTCACGACCTTCGCGGTCACGCGCACGCTGCGGCCGCTTTCGAGCTCGAGGTCCAGATCGAGAAGCTGGTGCTCGGGGATCTCGCCGAAGGTTTCAAGCAGCGCGCCGGTGATGCTGATGTCCGCGATGCGCAGCTTCTGCCCGGAGCGCACCGAACGCGCGGTTCCGAGTGAGCGGCGGAGACGGCGGGCGACCTGGGTCGCCGCGCGTTCTGCTTGCGCCGCGCTCGCGTGGCCTGCCGGTGTCGTCAGACGTTGAATGTGTTCTTTGATCGACGTGCAGACGGCGTCTAGGGCTTCCAGGTCGTTCCCGCCGCCGTAGGGCGAGTACGAGGCCAGCGTCACATCGCGCAGCTCCGAAGGAAGATCGCAAGCGTTCAACCCAGGGCCGATCAGAACCACGCGCTCCCGGCCAAGGGCTCCGAGGAACACCCCGAGCCGCAAGAGCATGGCGGCGTCTTGCGTGCCGTCCAAGACGAACACGGCTAGGTCGAAAGATCGCGAGGCGTCCGCGATGCCCTCGCAAGTCGTGGTGACGGCGGCAGCCTCGCCGAGCCCGGCCGTCAGGATCTCCGGGATGCGGCGGCTGGCGGTCGAGGCATCGACAAAGAGTTTGGGCCGGGTGGGAAGGGTCTGTGATGACGGCATCGATAGCCTCTCAGAAAGCGGTCGAGCGACCTGCCGCGAGTATCGCATGGATCGCGGAGGGGCTCAGCGCGATCTCGGCGACCTTGTCCTGCGAGGTTTCGCCGGAGGCGATCGTCACGGCCGAAGAGGGGAGGCCGAACGTTTCGGCGAGAAGCTTCACGACCGCGCGGTTGGCTTTGCCTTTTTCTGGAGCCGCCGCGACCGCGATCTTGAGTGCGCCCCCGTGGACGCCGACGATCGCGGTCTTGCGCGCCCCCGGCTTGACGCGCAAGCGCAACCGCGTTCCACCGGCGACGGCAACTAACTCGAGCTCGTCATTCATTCCGTGAGAATTGTAAGAAACCCTCGGGCACGGCCGAGCCGTGCACCTGCTCGACCAGAAACTCCCCGAGAAGCGTAGCATCGTACGCCGGGAGGAGTGG
>JANMVW010000226.1:0-20679 GCA_031393555.1 Acidobacteriota bacterium | reverse complement strand
AAATACTACGAAGAGCGGTACAGGCGTCGCGTCATCGAAAACCTCACGCGCCGCGCGAAAAACCTCGGGTACCAACTCGTCCAAAACAGCGTCGCGAGTGAGGGAGTTTCTTAGGAAAAGGGGACTGTCCCCTATTTCCCGAATGCGCCGCGGATTGCGGTCTTGCCGCCGCTTGCGAGCGTGCGGCCGTGCGACATGATCACGCGGTCGAAATCGTGCTCGAGCAAGGCGTCGATCGAGGCCGAGAAGGCGTCGCGGTCCGAGACGACGAACGACGTGAATATGCGGGATGGGCCGAACCGGCCGTAGGCGCGGTTGGCCCGCATGAAACAGCGCGCGAGCGGGGAAAGGTCCCGGCCGCCGTAGTTGAAAACGGCGTCCGTGAGGACGAGGGTTCGCGAGGGGCCGTGCACGAACGCCACCTCCCCGATCCGCGTGCCACGCAAAGGGACGACCGCCAGCTCGCCCCGCAGCGCCTCGGGCCAGTCCTCGTCGATGGATCCGTCGATGCGACGGAGCTTTTCGAACAATGCGCCGCGGGCCGAAGCAGGGACCAGAACGCGCGCCGACGGGTAGCGGTCGGCGTACCAACCCGCGTCCGAGGCGTGAAGCCGGTTCGGGACGAGGATCCACGAGGGCCGGCCGATCGCCTGCAGCGAGGCCATCCCCGCTTCGTCCATCGCGATGGCGGAATGGACGGCAACCTCGCCCGACGCGAGCAGGAAGACCGTCATTTTCCGCTCGAAGGCCGACCTCTTCCATCGCCCAGTGACGACGAAGATCCCGTCGTCGACGAAGTCGATCGGACCGTGGGGATAAAGGACCATGACCGCATGGTAACCTCCGCCGACGATGGAACACCACGACGGCAAGCGAATCCCGCTGAGCGTGCTGTACAGCCTGCTCGGACTGCTTTTCGTATGGGCTGCGGCCTTCATCGTGCCGATGACCCGCGACGTGTTCATGATCGTCTTCCTGCCCGCGACTTCCGTGGCCACCCCGTTTGTGACCGACTGGCCCGACGGGGTGCTCCAGTTCGTCGCACGCGATCTGAAGGAGCAGTCCGCGCCACCACTGAAACGGGGCGATCGGATCGTCTCGATCGAAGGGCAGCGCTTTCGCGCGAATTGGCAGGTCGCCCGCCTCGTGGCGGACGCAGGTCCCCGCGGCACATTGCGGCTCGTCGTCGCTCGAAGCCTCCCCGGGGGGGCCGAAGCCGAGATCGCCTCGACGCTCACGTTGCGCTCCGTCGCGGACGGCGAGGGCTCGTTCGCGATTCGCGTCCTCGTCGCCGTGTTGGGCCTGTTGATGCCCTGGGTCTGTTTCCTCGTCGGGTTTTGGGTCGCCTTCGTCCGCCCACGCGACCCCCTGGCCTGGCTCGTTCTCTTCACCCTGCTCGGCTTCCAGGTCGCGGTCATGCAGCAACCGTCGTTCGACACGTGGCCGGACGTGTTGCGTATCCCGGCGACGCTCTATGCCGTTACGTTCGGGAGCACCTGGGCGCTCTCTTTCCCACTGTTCGGCGTGTACTTTGCAGGGCGCCTCGAGTGGGAGCGCCGGCGCGGTTGGATCAAATGGATCGTCCTCGCTCCGGTCGCCGCGTTCGCCGTGGGCGCGGTCGTCGCGACGTTCGCCGAGTGCCTCGACTTGCGAACCCTCGCCCGCATGGTCGGCTCGAGCGCGGCTGTGCGGCCGTTCGCGACCATCGCGGCGATGGCCGCCGTGGCGTTTTTCTTCCTCGTTATGGGATGGAAGAGGGGCGTGGCCACGAGCGCCGATGGCCGCCGGCGCCTAAAACTTTTGAGTTGGGGCGGCAACGTCGCCCTCCTCCCCGTGCTCGTCTTGATCGTTACGACCCGGGCCCTAGGCCGCCCGATGGAAACGTTGCCCGTCGGAGTCATCTTCGCGTGCCTGATCTTCATGCCGGTGTTCCCGCTGACGCTGGCCTACGTGATCCTCGTTGATCGCGCGATGGACGTGCGCGTCGCCGTCCGCCAGGGCTTGCGCTACGCGGTGACGCGCGGCGCCATCCGCGTCGTCGTCATGCTCTTCATGGCGGGCGTTTTGTGGAACGCCTGGAATCTCGTCAACGACCCGACGGCCAACCGGCCGCGCAAGCTCCAGGCGATCGCTTGGGGCATGGCCGTGGCGATTGTCGTGCCGCGTTTTGCGGGGCGCGCGTTCGCCTGGACCGACAGGCGCTTCTTTCGCGAGGCCTATGACGTCGAGCGCGTGCTGACCGAGCTGTCCGAGCAAGTGCGCACGATCGCGGAGACGGGGCCGCTTCTCGATACGGTTCTCGACCGCATCGGCACGACCCTCCACGTCGAGCGCCTGGCGGTTTTCCTGCACGAAGGAGACCGGCTAGTGCCCTCGCGTTCGCGCGGCTTCGATCCGCCGCCCACGGTTGAGTTCCCGGCCATGGCCGAGGCGCTCGTCAAGTTTCGCGAGTCGGGACGGCCTTTGCGCGTCCGCCACGACGATCCCGAAAGCCCGCTGCGCCGCGAGTCCATCTCCGAGGACACCCGCGCTCGCCTCGCCCAGGTTGACGCCGAACTCGTGCTCCCGCTCCATGGGAAGACGGACCTTCTCGGCGTCATCACTCTCGGCCCGAAAAAAAGCGAGGAGCCCTACTCGATCTCCGACGCCAAGTTGTTGGGCTCCGTCGCGTCCCAGACCGGGCTCGCCCTCGAAAACAGCCGGCTCATGGCGACGATCGTCAGCGAGATCGCCAAACGCGAATGGATCGGCCGCGAGATCGACATCGCGCGCGGCGTGCAGCAGCGTCTCTTCCCGCAGAAGTTGCCGGTGATCGCGGGCGTGGATTGCGCAGGAGTCTGCCGTCCGGCCCAAGGGGTCGGGGGCGACTACTACGATTTCCTGGCGCTGTCCGGTGGGCGTTTGGGATTGGCGCTCGGGGATGTCGCCGGCAAGGGGATCCCCGCGGCGCTCCTGATGGCGAGCCTTCAGGCGTCGCTGCGCGGCCAGCGGCTTTCCGGGCCCGCCGATCTGGCCCAGCTGATGACCAACCTGAATTTCCTCATCCACGAGGCCTCGCCCGACAACCGCTACGCGACGTTTTTTTACGGCGAACTCGACCCCGCGACGCGCCGTCTCGACTACGTGAACGCGGGCCACAACGCGCCGATGCTCTTCCGCGCCGCGGGAGGGGTCGAGAGGTTGCGTGCCACGGGGCCGGTCGTCGGGCTCGTCGAGGCCGGACGCTTCGAGCAACTCCACGTCGTGCTCGACCCCGGCGACGTGCTCGTCGTTTATTCCGATGGAATCAGCGAGGCGATGAACGTCAACGAGGAAGAATGGGGCGAAGAACAACTCGCCGCCGCGTCCTTGGCGGCCTTCCCCTGCAACCCTCGAGAGCTGATCGACACGCTCTTCGTCGCGGCCGATGCGTTTGCGGGAGGCGCGAAGCAGCACGACGACATGACCGTAGTCGTCGTCCGAATGAAAGCGTCGGCGTAGGGGGCACGCCCATGAGCCGCTTCGTCATCAAGCCATGAAACGATTCCTCGGAGAACCTCTGGTCCACTTCCTCCTGCTCGGCGCGGCGCTATTTGTGGCTTTCGGTCTGTTCGGGAGGTCCACCGGGGTCAACTCCGGATCGGTCGTCGTCACGAAGGGGCAGATCGCTTCGATGGTCTCGGGCTTCAACAGCATCTGGCAGCGCCCCCCGACGCAAGGCGAGCTCGAAGGGTTGATTCAGGACCGGGTCGCCGAAGAGATCTATTGCCGCGAGGCGGTGGCGATGGGTCTCGACAAGGATGACACGATCATCAGGCGCCGCTTGCGGCAGAAGATGGAGTTCCTCTCGGAGGACGCGGCCGCCCAGGCTGAGCCGTCGGACGCCGAGTTGCAGGCCTACCTGCAAGCCCATCCCGACTCGTTTCGTGCCGGCGCCCGCACCGATGGCGGGGTCCCGGCGTTAAGGGACGTGCACGACGCCGTCGCGCGCGAATGGGCGAACGCGAAGCGGCTCGAAGCGAACGACGCGCTTTACCAGAGCCTGCGGAAGAAGTACTCCGTGACCATCGAGCGCCCATGAAACGCCTCGGCTTGTGCGTCGTCCTGGCCGCGGCGTGGGCGCGCATGGCTTTTGCGCACGAGTCGCGTCCCGCCTACCTCGAACTGCGCCAGACCGGCCCGGAAGCCTACGACGTGCTCTTCAAGGTCCCGGGAAGCGGCGAGAACCAGCGGCCCGGGCTCTACGCCGAGCTTCCCGCCGGCTGCGTCAAGGTCGCGCCCGTGAGAAGCGCGTTCATCAACAACGCGTTCACCGAGCGATGGAGCGTCAAGCGTGCCGGCGGGCTGGCGGGAGGCACGATCTCGATCTTCGGGCTCTCGGCAACCACGACCGAGGTGCTCGTTCGCTTGCAGGGCCTCGATGGCCGTTCGCAGGTCCTCCGCCTCACTCCAGACAATCCGTCATTCGTGGTGGAGGCCGCACCTCGTCGATGGCGGGTGGCTGCGACGTACGTGAGGCTCGGCTGCGATCACATCCTTTTGGGTATCGACCATCTTCTGTTCGTGCTCGGGTTGCTCCTCATCGTGCCGGACCGGTGGATGCTGCTCAAGACGATCTCGGCGTTCACGCTGGCGCACAGCCTGACGTTGGCGGTCGCGACTCTGGGGTATGCCAGCGCTCCGATTCCGCCTCTGAACGCGGCGATCGCCCTGAGCATCCTCTTTCTCGGCCCCGAGATCGTCCGTTACCGCCGCGGCGAGACGAGCCTGACGATCCGGCACCCGTGGGTCGTGGCGTTCGCGTTCGGGCTATTGCACGGCTTCGGCTTCGCGAGCGGGCTGACCACGGTGGGGCTGCCGCACGGAGACATCCCGGCCGCTCTGCTGTTTTTCAACGTCGGGGTCGAGGTGGGCCAACTCGGCTTCGTCGCCCTGGTGTTGCTGCTCGAGCGCTCGTTCCGCGCGCTCGAGATCCGCTGGCCGCGCCTCGTCGAGGCGATCCCGGGCTACGCCGTCGGCTCGCTCGGGGCGTTCTGGACGATTCAAAGGACCTGGATGCTTTTTAAGGATCTCCGGTAGGCGGGACCCCTCGCGACGGGAGGAGTCGCGGTGCTACGCTGCTCCACCTGAACGTCCAGTACGTCCATGAATCTCGTACGAAAGGAAAGTCCATGAGTCACAGAGTCCTCGCCGTGGCGACGATTGCGGCCTTCGTGTGGTGCGGAGTCGCGCTGGCGGCCGGTCCCGAGCTCGGTTCGGTGGCGTACCCCGAAAGGCAAAACGTCGAGCTGGTGTTCGCGAAGAGGGACACCGCCCCCACCAAGGCCAAGGTCAAGGGTTCGGTGCGGTACGAATCCGGCCAGGCCAAGATCGCCGTGTCGTTTTCGGACATGGAGCCGGCCGTGCTCTTCGGCGGCGACATCGCCGCTTACGTCGTCTGGGCCATCAACGGGAGCGCGGCTCCGGAGAACCTGGGTGAGCTGATCGTGACCAAGAAGGGCGCCTCCGGTTCGCAAAACTACGCGACGCCCAAGAAAGATTTCGCGATCATGATCACGGCGGAGCCGTACTACCTGGTGTCCCGCCCGTGCGACCTCGTCCTGTTCGCGTCCGCCCCGAAGGATCCGAAAAAAATCAACGGGAAGAGTTTCATCTTCCAGGACTTCCGTCCCGGACCGAAGCCCGCGAGGGCCTCGATCGCGGGGCTCAAGTTCGAGAGCAAGACCCCGGTTCCGGTCCTGCAGGCCGAGTCCGTGCTCGCGATGATCGAGCGGCTGAACGCGGGGCAGGTGAACCCGGGCGCCGTAAAGACCGCGACCGTCGCCCTCGGCGAGGCGAAGGCCGCCAAGGACGGCAAGACCATCGCCGATGCGTCGCGCCGTTCGATCTCGGCTTCGGCCGACGCCTTGCGCGATTGGGGTAAAGCACGCGATCAGATGGCCGCCGCCGACGCACTCGCCAAGCAAAACGCCGAAAAGGCCGCCCTCCAGGCGAAACATGCCGCCGAGCTGGCCGCGCTCGAGGCGAAAAACGCCTCCGCCGCGGAGCAGTTGTCGCTCACCGAGGCACAGAAGGCGGCGATCGCGGAGCAGTTGTCCGCCGTCGAAGCTGAAAAAACCGTGATCGCACAGCAGCGCGATCAGATTGCCAAGGCCAACCAGCAGATCAAGGAGCAAAACGAGGCACTCGCCGCACGCTTGCAGGGGGCGTTGGGGCAGGTCGCGGACACCAAAAGCACGGCTCGCGGCACCGTGACGAGCCTCTCCGGGGTCCTCTTCGATACCGGCAAGGCCACGATCAAGCCGGACGCCAAGATCACGTTGGCCAAGCTCGCGGGCGTGATGCTCGTCTTTTCGAAAACGACGATGCAAATCGAGGGTTACACCGACAACGTCGGTTCCGACGCCACCAACCTGACCCTTTCCACCGCGCGCGCGAAGGCCGTCCGGGAATTTCTCGAAGCCCAGGGCATCGCGTCGAGCCGGCTGTCGTCCATCGGCAAGGGGCCGGCCGATCCGGTCGCCCCGAACGACACGGCGGACGGACGCGCGCAAAACCGGCGCGTCGAGATCATCTCGTCCGAGCCCCAGCTCTAGTTCGCCCGTGAGGTCCCGCCGATGATCCTCGCTGGAGACATCGGCGGGACGTCCACCCGCCTTGCACTCTTCGACAACGAGGGGAGCGCCCTTCGTCTCGTCGTCTCCGGCCGGTACCCCAGCCGCGATCACGCCGGTCTCGCGGAAATCGTCGCCGCTTTCACCGTCGCCCACCCGGGCCCCGTCGAGGCCGCGTGCTTCGGCATCGCCGGTCCCGTGCGCGCCGGCCGTGTCGAAACGCCGAACCTCCCCTGGGTCGTCGACGGCGGCGTCCTCGCGAAGCAACTCGCGCTGGAGAGCGTGACCCTGCTGAATGATCTCGAGGCGAACGCGTGGGGGATCTTCACCTTGGGAGACGGAGATGTGGAAACGCTCTCGCCGGGGCTGCCGGCGCGCGAAGGAAACGCCGCCATCATCTCGGCCGGCACGGGACTGGGCGAGGCCGGATATCACTGGGACGGCGCAGGGCTTCATCCGTTCGCCTCCGAAGGCGGCCACGCGGACTTCGCTCCCCACGACGACCTGACGATCGCGTTGTTCCGTTGGCTCCACGGGCGGCACGGCCACGTCAGCTGGGAACGCGTCGTTTCGGGGCCGGGCCTCGTCAATATCTACACGTTCCTCAGAGACACGGGAGGCGGGCCGGAGCCGCCGTTCCTGGCCGAGGACATACGCTCGGGGGATCCCGCCGCGGCCATATCGAAGGCGGCGCTCGAAGAAACCAGCCCGCTGGCGGTGCGCTCGCTCGACCTGTTCGTCGCGCTCTACGGAGCCGAAGCGGGCAATCTCGCGCTTAAGATGAAGGCCACGCAGGGGATCTGGGTCGGGGGAGGGATCGCCCCGAAGATCCTCCCGCGCCTGAAGCGTCCCGGTTTTCTCGAGGCGTTCCACGACAAGGGACGGTTCCGGGCCTTTCTCGAGGCGGTCCCCGTCCGGGTCATCCTCAACGACCAGGCGGCGCTGCGCGGCGCGGCGTGGCACGCGCTATCCTCACGGGTATGAAACAGCGCCTGGTCGTCGGCATTTCGGGGGCATCGGGAGCGATTTACGGGATCAAGCTCCTCGAGGTCCTCAGCGACCATCCCGACATCGAAACGCACCTCGTCCTGACCAAGCCCGGCGAGCGCACCATCGTGGAAGAGACCTCCTGGGAACCGGGCGCGGTGCGCGCGCTCGCAGGGGTCGTCCACGCCGTTTCGGACATCGGCGCCGCGATCGCGAGCGGGTCATTCACTACGCTGGGGATGGTGGTCCTCCCGTGCTCGATCCGTACGGCCTCGGCGATCGCGTATTGCCAGGCCGACAATCTGCTCACGCGGGCCGCCGACGTCACCCTCAAGGAGGGACGCAAGCTCGTGCTCGTCGTGCGGGAAGCGCCGCTTCACCGTGGGCACCTGAAAGTGCTTCTCGAAGCCAGCGAAAACGGGGCGACGATTCTCCCGCCGATGCCGGCGTTCTACACGATGCCCAAGTCGGTCGGCGACATCGTGGACCACACCGTGGCCCGCGTGCTCGATCAGTTCGGCATCGAGCACGCTCTCTCGGCGAGGTGGGGCGAGGCCCCCGTTCGCGAGGACTGACGCCGGGTCAGAGCACGCGCGCCGCCCTCATCCGATGCACGATGGCGCTGATGATCCCGTCGAGCTTCTTGGTCGATCGCGGCTGATCCTTCCAGGTGGAGCTCGCACCCGACCAGACGAGGGTGTCCGGTTCCTTCGCGGCGTCGTAGAAGTTCGTCTCGAACGTGACGATGTCGTTGACCGTGGAGTAGCCCGGGTCGGAGGCCGTCGCGTACCCGGCCGCGTAGTACGTCGACCACGAGCCGTAAGACGCCGGGCCGTAGCCGCCGTACCCCTCTTGGCCGGCCGCGAGGGCTGAAGCGCCGGAGGTCACCACGTCCTGCTTCGAGATGACGCGCGTGACGAGCACGTTCGTGACGTGGGCCGCCTTCATCCTGGCGAGGAGGGCGTCCTTGTCGAGCGGGGTGGCGTCCGGAGCCCAGAGGTAACCAGACACCGCCTCGTACCCCCGTTTCTCGAGCTCGACCGCGAACGCATCCTCGTAGAAGCGGCGGAGCAACGGGTTCCCTGAAACGCCGAGCACGAGGACCTTCTTGACGGTTGTCTTGCTGAACCCCGGAGCGACAAAGGACTTGGCCGTTTTCGTCGAGGCGCACGACGCGACGGACGTGAGTGCGATGGTCGCGAGGACCAAGGGGCGCAGGTGAGCTCGCATCAGGCCACGGTCACGTCTTTCGAAAGATAGACGTCTTGGATCGTGTTCAAGAGCTTCGCCCCTTCCGCCATGGGGCGCTGGAACGCCTTCCGGCCCGAGATCAACCCCGTGCCTCCGGCTCGTTTGTTGATGACCGCGGTCGTGATCGCCTCGGCAAAATCGTTCGCCCCGGAAGCGCCCCCCGAGTTGATCAGCCCCGCGCGCCCCATGTAGCAGTTCGCGACCTGGTACCGGCAGAGGTCGATCGGGTGATCGCTGCACAGCTCGGTGTACATCCGCTCGTCGAGCTTGCCGTAGCTGGAGCCGCCCGTTCCCATCGCCTTGAAACCGCCGTTATTTTCGGGGAGCTTCTGTTTGATGATGTCCGCTTGGATCGTCACGCCGAGGTGATTGGCCTGGCCGGTCAGATCCGCGGACACGTGGTAGTCCTTGTCCTTCTTGAATGCCGGGTTGCGGAGGTAGCACCAGAGCACCGTCGCCATCCCCAGCTCGTGAGCGTGCTGGAACGCTTCGGCGACCTCCACGATCTGGCGGCCGCTCTCGTCCGAGCCGAAGTAGATCGTGGCGCCGACTGCAGCGGCGCCCATGTCGTAAGCCTCTTCCATAGTGCCGAAGCGGATCTGATCGGCCTTGTTCGGGTAGGTGAGGAGTTCGTTGTGGTTGATCTTCACGAGGAACGGGATCTTGTGCGCGTACTTGCGGGAGACCATCCCCAGCACCCCGTAGGTCGAGGCGACGGCGTTGCAGCCGCCCTCGAGCGCGAGCTTCACGATGTTTTCGGGGTCGAAGTAGTCGGGGTTCTTCGCGAACGACGCGCCGGCCGAATGCTCGATCCCTTGGTCGACCGGGAGGATCGACATGTAGCCCGTTCCCGCGAGGCGTCCGCTCCCGAAGAGTCGCTGCAAGTTCGCGAGCACGCGGTTGTTGCGGTCCGAGGCCGCGACGACCCGATCGAGGAAATCAGGTCCGGGGAGATGGAGGCGTTCCTTGGAGATTTTGGGGTTCGCGAAATCGAGGTAGTAGCCGGTCTTGTCGCCGAGCGCTTTCTGAATGATGGTGTCCATCGTGAGGTCGCTCCTTGAAAGAGGGGGCATCTTAGCAGCGTGTTCCCTGCGACAGGCGCCGGGGCCAATCTCGACGGGCCGACCTTGATCCCCTCGGAGGGGTGCCGTACTCTACGGATTTATCGAGTCCCTGAAACGGAGTCCCTGGCCGTGACGCCAACAGCCCCTCGAGCCGTCTCCAGAACCCAGCCATCCAACAACCAGACGCCGCTTTCCGCCGACGAGCTGCGCCGCATGCACGCCTTTTGGCGCGCCTGCAACTATCTCGCGGTCGGCATGATCTACCTGCGCGACAACCCGCTGCTCACGCAACCGCTCGCCGTCGACCACATCAAACATCGCCTGCTCGGCCACTGGGGCGCGAGCCCGGCGCTGTCTTTCGTTTGGACCCATCTGAACAGGTTGATCAAGCGAGACGATCTCGACGTGGTCTTCGTCGCCGGACCAGGCCATGGCGCGCCCGGTGTGCTGGCGCCCGCCTACCTCGAAGGGACGTATTCGGAGGTGTACCCCGACAAGAGCGAAGACGCCGAGGGGCTGCGGAAATTCTTCAAGCAGTTTTCATTTCCCGGGCATATCGGCAGCCACGTCACGCCGGAAACACCGGGCTCGATCCACGAGGGCGGCGAGCTCGGCTATTCGCTCGCCCACGCCTACGGCATGGCGTTTGACAACCCCGCGTTGATCGTCGCCTGCGTTGTCGGCGACGGCGAGGCCGAAACCGGCCCGCTCGCCACGGCCTGGCATTCGAACAAGTTCCTGAACCCGATCCACGACGGCGCCGTGGTGCCGATCCTCAACCTCAACGGTTACAAGATCGCCAACCCCACGATCTTGGCGCGCATCAGCCACGAAGAGCTGGAAGCGCTGTTTCTGGGATACGGCTACACACCGTGCTTCGTCGAAGGCGACGATCCCGAAAAGATGCATCAGAAGATGGCCGCCACTCTCGACGAGACGGTCGCCAAGATTCGCGCGATCCAGCACGAGGCGAGGACGTCCCAACGCGCCGAACGGCCGCGCTGGCCGATGATCGTGCTTCGATCGCCCAAGGGCTGGACCGGCCCGAGCCAGATCAAGGGGCACAAAGCCGAGGGCTCGTGGCGCTCGCATCAGGTGCCGATCTCCGACGTGCGTGAAAATCCCGAGGCCCTGAAGCTGCTCGAGACCTGGCTCAAGAGCTACCGGCCCGAGGAGCTGTTCGACGCCGACGGCCGGCTGATCGCCGAGCTTCGCGAACTCGCGCCGAAGGGCGCGCGTCGCATGAGCGCCAACCCGCACGCCAACGGCGGCGTGCTGCGCAGGGACCTCAAGCTCCCCGATTTCCGGCGGTACGCGGTCCAGGTCCCGCAGGGCGGCGCGGTGCACCACGAAAATACCAAGCCGCTCGGCGAGTTCCTGCGGGATGTGATGCGCGAGAACATGTCGACGTTCCGCGTGTTCGGGCCGGACGAGACCGCCTCCAACCGCTTGCAGGCCCTCTACGAGGTCTCGAAAAAGACCTGGATGGCGGACCTGCTTCCGGAGGATGCCGACGGCGGCGAGCTCGCGCGCGACGGGCGCGTGATGGAGATGCTCTCCGAGCACACCTTGCTCGGCTGGCTCGAGGGCTATCTGCTCACCGGGCGACACGGTTTCTTCCACACGTATGAAGCGTTCGCCCACGTGATCGACTCGATGTTCAACCAGCACGCGAAGTGGCTCGACATTTCGAAAAACCACGTGCCCTGGCGCGCCCCCGTCGCATCGGAAAACATCCTCTTGTCCTCGACGGTGTGGCGCCAAGACCACAACGGCTTCTCCCATCAGGACCCGGGATTCATCGACGTCGTCACCAACAAGAGCCCGTCGGTGACGCGCATCTACTTGCCGCCCGACGCCAACACCCTGCTCGCGGTCGCCGACCACTGCCTGCGCTCCACCGACTACATCAACGTCATCGTGGCCGACAAACAAAAGCACATGCAGTTCACGACCATCGACGAGGCGGTCGTGCATTGCGCGAAGGGCATCGGCATCTGGCGCCGCGCCAGCAACGACCCCGATGCGGAACCGGACGTCGTCCTGGCCTCGTGCGGCGACGTCCCGACGCTCGAGGCCTTGGCCGCCGCCGCGATCCTGCGCGAGCGGTTGGTCGACCTCAAAGTGCGATTCGTCAACGTCGTGGACCTCTACAAGATGCGACCGGCGTCCGAGCACCCGCACGGCCTGAGCGAGCGCGACTTCGACAGCCTGTTCACCACCGACAAGCCGGTGATTTTCAATTTTCACGGCTACCCGTGGCTGATCCACAAGCTCGCCTACCGGTTCGCCAATCACGAGAATATTCATGTCAGGGGCTACAAGGAGCGGGGCAACATCAATACGCCGCTCGAGCTGGCGATCCTCAACCAGATCGACCGGTTCAGCCTCGTGATCGACGTGATCGACCGGGTCCCCGGCTTGGCGACGCGCGCCGCGCACCTCAAGGAAGAGATGAAAGATACGATCATCGACAACGTCAACTACGCGCACGAGCATGGCAGGGACCGGGTCGAGCTCACCAACTGGGTGTGGCCTTACTGAGTCGCACTCGGGGCCACGGGGCGCGTCGGGTAGATCGTGTTCCAGTCTTTCTTCATGTCCACTACGGTCCAGCCGCGCCGTGCGGCTTCGTCGAGTCCCCGGTCGAGCGTGCCGATGGGCGAGTTCCGGTCGTAGGCGTATTCGCGCACCGCGTCCGTGTGGTGGACAAAAAGGCAAAAACGCGGACCCGGCCCTGCCGCGGTCCACTGGAGCATCTGCAAGTCGCCGTCGGAGTTGCCGAACGCGGTGATCGGGCGCCGGCCGATGTTCCGGTCGATGGCGACGGCCTTCCCTTCGTTGTCATCGTCGAAGTTCACTTCCGGAAGACGCATCAATACGGGCTTCCCGTTACGCATCGCGAACCGCGTTTTGAGGCTGCTGCCTATGACCTGCTCGGGAGGGATGCCGTAGGCGGTCTCCGTCCATGGCCGCATGAACTCGACGCCTCCCCCCGAAACGATGAACGTCTTGAATCCGTTCGCGCGAAGGTAGGCGAGCAGTTCGAGCATGGGCTGATAAACCATCTCGGTGTAGAGACGTCCGGTTTTCGGGTGCCTGGCCGTGGCGATCCAGTCCTTGACGGTTTGGTCGAACGCCTCGCTGGTCATCCCAGCGTGCGTCGCCAGCCAGATTTCGAGGAGCGCGCGGTGGCCACCGGCCAGGACCGCCGACCGGTCCCCTTTGAGGACCGAAGCGAACGGTTCCCGCGACGTCCACTCCGGATGCTGCGGGGCCAGGGCCTTGACACGATCGAAGGTAAAAGCGGCCTGGACGTACATCGGCCACTCGCCCCAGAGCGTGCCGTCGTTGTCGAAGGTGGCGATGCGCTCTTGCGGCGGCACGAACTTCGGACTCGACGTGACGGTGACCGCCCGCACGAAGGCGACGATCGCCTCTTTGTGGGGGCCGGCATTCCAAGAGGGGAGAGGGTCGGATTGAGCGTGGGCCCCGAGTCCCGCCAGCAACGCCACGAGAGGGAGCAAGAGTCTGGGAGTTCTCATCCTGGACTCACGACAACTTCGAGGCGGCCTCCGGGTCGAGGAGGAACGTGACCGCGGCGTCGCCCAGCGTCGCGAGTGCGACGGGGAGCTCCGAGTCTTCGTTTCGGAGAGCATCGTGGATCGCCTCGGCTTTCGCCCGGCCGGTGGCGTAAACCACGA
Source organism: Acidobacteriota bacterium (assembly GCA_031393555.1). Classification (GTDB taxonomy): domain Bacteria; phylum Acidobacteriota; class Polarisedimenticolia; order Polarisedimenticolales; family DASRJG01; genus DASRJG01. Next base: position 7,080 of record JANMVW010000226.1, on the reverse strand, counting down.
TCTTTCGCGCCGCGGTTATGGCCCTCAGGGTCAGGGTCATGCGCCGGGGGGGAGGCTTCGGAGCATCGTTGAGGACCGCGACGTCGCGATCCCAAGCGCGCAGCAGGCGGTGGCCTGGAAACAGCGAGGCGACGTGTCCGTCCGGCCCGACCCCCAGGAGCACCATATCGAACTGCGCGGGCTCACCGAGTTTTTGGCGGAGGACCCGCGTATAGGCCGCCGCCGCTTCGCCCGGGAGAGGCGCGTCGCCGTGCATGCGATGGATCTGCTCGGCCGGGATGGGGACCTCGTCCAGCCAGACGGATTTTGCCAGGCGGAAGTTCGAATCCGCGTCGGCGGGCGAGACCATCCGCTCGTCGACCCAAAAGACGGCCACCTTCGACCAGTCGATCGACGCGGGAACGAGGGCGGGCAAGAGCGCTTCGGCCGCCGAGCCGCCGGGGACCGCCAACGAGAACGAACCGCGCTGCGCAATCGCGTGACGCGCCGCGTCTTCGACCAGACGCGCGAAGCTCTGCGCGAGCTCTTTGACCTCTTGGATGACGACATCGGCGGGCATGACGGGGTTGAGGCTACCATGGCCACCGTTTTGTTTCCCTGATTAAGGAGATTTCCCCATGCAACTCGGCATCGTCGGTCTCGGTCGGATGGGTGCCAACATGGCTCGCCGCGTCGTGCGTGGCGGACACGCCTGCGTCGTCTACAACCGGTCGAGCGGCCCCGTGGACGAGCTCGTCAAGGACGGGGCCCAGGGAACGACCGACCTCGCCAAATTCGTGTCGTTGCTCGCGGCGCCTCGAGCCATCTGGCTCATGGTGCCCGCCGCGGTCGTGGACCGGGTGCTCGCCGACCTGATGCCGCATCTCGCAAAAGGCGACATCGTGATCGACGGTGGAAATTCGTATTACCGCGACGACATCGAGCGGGCGAGGCGGCTCTTGGAGCAGGGGATTCACTACGTCGATTGCGGGACCAGCGGCGGCGTCTGGGGTCTCGACCGCGGCTACTGTCTGATGATCGGCGGCGAGCCCGAGACGGTCAAGCGCCTCGACCCCATCTTTGCGACCTTGGCTCCGGGGGTCGGATCGATCCCCCCGACCGCGGGGCGTGCGGCTGGGGTCGGAACCGCGGAACGCGGGTACCTCCACTGCGGCCCTCACGGCGCCGGCCACTTCGTGAAAATGGTCCACAACGGCATCGAGTACGGACTGATGGCCGCGTACGCCGAAGGGTTGAACATTCTCAAACACGCCAACGTCGGGAAGCACGGGCGGGAAGCGGATGCCGAGACGACCCCGCTGCGGAACCCCGAGTACTACCAGTACGACCTGAATCTCGCCGATGTGACCGAGGTGTGGAGGCGGGGGAGCGTCGTGTCGTCCTGGTTGTTGGACCTCACGGCCGAGGCGTTGGCCGGAAGCCCTCAACTTGCCGAGTTCTCCGGCCGCGTGTCGGATTCGGGCGAGGGGCGCTGGACCATCCTTGCCGCGGTCGACGAGGGCGTCCCCGCGCACGTCCTGACGGCATCGCTTTACGAACGATTCGACTCGCGGGGCGAGGCGGAGTTCCAGAACCGTGTGATGTCCGCCATGCGTTTCGCCTTCGGCGGCCACCTGGAAAAGAAATAGGGGACTGTCCCCAATTTCCATGCGCATCACGATTGCAACACCCGCACCTCGCGGCAGCACGGTCGGCAATCGCGTCACCGCGCTGCGCTGGTCGCGCATCCTGCGCGGGCTCGGGCACCGCGTGCGCGTGGCGAACGGGTACGACGGCCGGCCTTGCGACGTGCTGGTCGCCCTGCACGCGAGAAAGAGCGCGGCGGCGATCGCTCGATTTCGCAAGCTGCGGCCTGACTCCGGGCTCATCGTCGCGCTCGTGGGCACCGATCTCTACGTCGATCTCAAGCGCCGCGACCCGCGGGCGCTTCAAAGCATCGACGCCGCCGACCGGCTCGTGACCCTCCAGCCGCTCGCGGTCCAGGGGATTCCGAAGCGCCTGCGGGCCAAGGTGAGGACGATCTTTCAGTCCGTCGCGCCCGTGCCGGTGCGACCCGCCGGGCGTGCCAGGCAGTCGTTCGTCGTCGCGGTCGTCGGCCACCTGCGGGCCGTCAAGGATCCGTTCCGCGCGGCGCTTGCCGCGCGCGCTCTCCCGGCTTCGTCGCGGATCGCGATCGCGCACGCCGGAGCGGCGCTGACCCGGGCGATGGCCCGGCGAGCCCGGGCCGAGATGAAGCGCAATCGGCGCTATCACTGGCTCGGCCGGCTCGAGCCGTCCCGCGCCCGGGCGCTCATCGGATTCGCAGATGCCTTCGTGATTTCGTCCCGTTCCGAAGGCGGCGCGAACGCGTTGGGCGAGGCGATCGTCGCCGGCGTCCCGGTGCTCTCCTCGCGCATCGACGGCTCGATCGGATGCCTCGGACGGGGCTATCCGGGGTACTTCACCCCCGGGGACACCGCGGCGCTCACGCGATTGCTGTGGCGCGTTGAAACCGACGGTGCGTTCCGGACGAAGCTGCGTCGCGCGGTGTCCGCACGCGCAACGCTGTTTGCGGAAACGCGTGAGCGCAACGCGTGGCGCGCCCTCTTGAAGGAGCTGACCGCGGCATGAGCGAGCTTCCCGAGGGCATCGAGCCCGCCCCGGTCCCCGAACCGAAAAACTCGGCGCTCGGCATCGTCTTGCGCCGGCGGGTGGACGGTCGGTTCGACGTGCTGCTCGGCCGCCGAGCGCGGCAGTCGCGGTTCATGCCGGGACACCTGGCCTTCCCCGGCGGCAAACTCGAGGCGCACGACGAGCCGGAGCGAGCGGGTGCTTTCGAACGCTGCGCCTCGCGAGAGCTGCGTGAGGAGACCGGGCTCGACATCCCGCCCGAAACGTGGTGCGCCGCGGGGGAGCGCACGACGCCTCCGCTCTATCCCGTGCGATTCCGCACCCTGTTTTTCGTCGCGGAGCTCCCCGCCGGAGCCGGACTTCCCGTGGAACCCCCGGCGCTGGAGGAAATCGAGTCGCTGGAGTTTTCGGACCCGGGCGCAGTCCTTTCGGACTGGGAGTCCGGCCTCAGCCTCGTACCGCCGCCGCTCCTTCCCATCCTCCGTCTCCTGGTGGGTGCCGCGTCGGGGGAGATCACCCAGCTTGCGGCGAGCATCGCCGCCGTCAACAAAGACGAGGATGCGAACCCGCGGATCGAGTTCCTCCCCGGCGTCTGGGTGTATCCCGTGAGAACCCGTACGCTCCCTCCGGCCTCGTGCACGAACGTCTGGATGCCGGGAGGGCGCCGCTTCGTCGTGATCGATCCCGGAAGCGGCGAGCCCGGTGAGAACGCGCGCCTGCTTGCGGTCATCGGCAGGCGTGTCGCGCTCGGAGACGCCGTCGAGGCGATCGTCCTGTCGCACCACCACCGCGACCACGTCTCCGGCGCCGGTGCTGTCGCCTCAGCCCTCGGGGTTCCGGTGCTCGCCCACGCGGAGACGCTCGCGAGAATTCCCGCGCTCCCCGAGGGTGTCGCGACCCGCTGCTTGAGGGATGGCGAAATGCTCGTCCTCGACGGCACGACGCTTCGCGCGATTCACACGCCCGGTCACGCTCCGGGCCATCTCGCCTTCTTCGATGAGGCACGGCGCGTGCTCATCGCGGGCGATCTCGTCAGCGGCCTGTCCACGATTCTCGTGGGCTTCGCGGACGGAGACATGGACGCCTATCTCGATGCGCTCAGGGCCGCCGCCGCGCTCGATCCCAAGGTGGTGCTTCCCTCGCACGGGCCGCCGCTTACCGGAAAGGTCCTCGCCGCGACGATCGCGCATCGGGAAGCGCGCGAGGCGGGGATCGTCGCGGTGTTGGCGGACGGCGCGCCGCGCGCCCTGGCGACGATCGCGGCCGCGGCCTACGCGGACACTCCGACGGCCCCGGCATTCCTGCGTGAGATGCAAACACGCGCGCACCTGGCGCGACTGGTGCGGCACGGCCTCGTTGAAAAGACGGGGGACAGCTACCGCATCCCGGGAACTTCGATCGCGTCATAGTTCGGAAGGGCGACCGCCTCGGGGTTCTTTTCGAACGCGACCTTGTTGGTCTCGTTGAGGAAGAAGTAGGTGCGGCCGCCGAACGTGCCGCGCGGGGAGTCGCTCCCCGGCCGGAAGCGTTCCTTGGTCACCGGATCGGTCAGGATGCCGCAGGAGGCCGAGGGGTCGGAGTCGAAGCGCCGCCTGTCCGCCTCGTCGGCGAAGAAGAACGTCTCGTAGTTCACGAACGATCGATGCGCGACGTCCAGCACCGCGGATCGTTTGGGGTCGAGCGGATCAGGAATCGCCAGGCCGAGTTCCAGCAGCTGAATCTGAGGGTCTTGCACGAAGACCTTGACGCAGGGCCTTCAGCAAAAGCCGATCGGCAAGCCGTTGACGTAGACGGGCGGGAAGGCGACCGAAAGCTTCCGCTTCGTGACCGGGCAGCGGTCGTTGGCCGAGGCCAGCCCGTCGCCGAATCGGATCCTCGAAAACTCCGTCGTGGCGTCGACCAACTCGGGTTTCCCGATGGGCGGGACGCGTTCCGCCGGCTGGCCTCCGCACGCGACGGCGGAGGTGAGGAGCAGGCACGTCAGGAACCCTGGGAGGAGGCTTCTCATGCCCCCATTGTCTCCCAGCCGCGGGCGGGCCGCCGCAACAAACGTCCACTGGGAACTTCCGGCCGCGGGAACGGTCCCATCTTCGAAGATGAGCCCAACGCGGGAGAGGAGGTGTTCCATGTTCGAAAGCACGCTCGAGACCCAGGGGCTAGGCGGCGGCGAGCGGAGGCTCGGCGCCCTGTCGGTCGCGGCGCTGGCACACGTCGGGATCGGCCTGGCGATCGTCGCGGTGACGGCGATCATCGTACCGAAGGTCGACACCCCCGAGCCCACGTATTCCGTGTTCACCATCGCTGCCGTGATCCCTCCCGGCGAAATGGCCCCGCGTCCCGTCCCGGCCCCGGCGCCGAAGAAGGGGACGGACACCGCACAACCCGGAAGAGCTCTCGCGCCGCCTCGCACAATTCCTGACGTTCCTCCCGAGGCCACGCCGGACGCGCTTCCCGCGCCCGAGTCGGACCCGGCGCCCGAAGGGCCCGAGGGACCGGGCGATGGGGCGCCAGGCGACCCGAACGGAAGCCGGTTCGGGATTCCCGGAGGGAACGGCGACCCTGACGCTGGCCCGGGGGATGGCCCCGGCGTCGAGCCGCTGGAAGTGACCGGAGACATGGTGCGCCCTGTTCTCCTCGAGAAAGTCTCGCCGACGTATCCACGCGTGGCGCGTCAGGCCGGATTGGGCGGTCGTGTCACGGTGCGCGCGGTGATCGCCCCCGATGGAAGCGTCGAATCGGTCGAGGTGTTCGCCTCCACGAACCCGCTGTTCAACGAGGCGGCGGTCGATGCCGTAAGGAGGTGGCGCTACCGCCCGGCGCTCATGAACGGGAGGCCCGTCCGCGTGTACTTCTCGGTCGTCGTGGATTTTCTCGTGCGTTGACGCGGGTTGTCCGCACTAAAAACCCGGGAGGTTCACATATACTCCCGCCGATGAGTGCCATCCAGGTTTTCACGGCGAGCCGATTGACTTCGGGAAACATGATCTTCCCGACCCGGATCGAAATCTCCCAAGAGAGCGTCGCCCGGATCAAGCCGAAGTGGATCGGGGGTAGCGAGGACAGCATTCCGATCGCCAAAATCGCCTCGGTCTCGATTGCGACAGGCCTGATCTTTTCGTCGATCCGGATCGAATCGAGCGGAGGAGCAACTCCCATCGTCTCCGATGGACACTACAAAGGGGACGCGCTGGCGATTCGTGACTTGATCCACGAATATCAGGCTGGCCGCGGAGCGTGAGTTCGTATTACCGCTCGGGAAAATGGGGGCGCCACCGCTTTGAAGGAGACCCGTTGCGTCGGTTGTCCCTATGAGGTCAACGAGGCTCGAGTGTTAGGATGTGCGCGTCATTTTGATGCCGTTCGCGGGGGCCTCGGGTCCCAAGGAGACGCGACATGAGACGTTCGACCTTGAATCTGTGGATTGCCGCCACCGTGCTCGCGCTCGGCGTCGTGACCGTTCCCGCCGTGCGAGCAACCTCCGAAAACGAGCGCCCTGGGGAGATCGGGATTCTGGCCGGCGTCGGCTTCGGCGACCAGGATCTGGTGGGCGCCGGCCTCAACGATCACGTGAACCCGCTCATTGGCGGTCGTTTTGGGTGGCATTTTTCGGATGTCGTGGCCGGCTTTTTTGAGGTGACCTACGTGCGTTACAAAGGTGACGCCAACCTCAACGGCAACGTGGGCGAGTATTCCTACATCGTCGGACCGGAGTGGTACGTCAATCACAACGACCCCTGGCAGTTTTTTATCAACTTGGGTGTCGGTGGCGTGCAGTACAACTCGGACCTTGGCGGAAATGACGGCCGCGGCATCGGAGCCCTCGGTCTGGGCGTCCGCCGCGGCTGGGACAAAGGTGCGCTCCGCATGGAGGTTCGCACCGATCGCACTCTGACGAGCGCCAACGGGTTGGGAGGCAACGACTTCACAGCCCTCAAGGGAGTCCTCGGTTGGACGTGGGGCATCGGGTCCAAGCCGAAAGACACCGACGGGGACGGCGTTTTCGACAAGAAGGACAAGTGCCCGGACACGCCCCGCGGCGCCATCGTCGATAAGGCCGGCTGCCCGCTGGACGCGGATGGCGACGGCGTGTGGGACGGCATCGATCAATGCCCCGACACACCGAAAGGCTGGCCGGTGGATGCGAAGGGCTGCCCCCGCGACACCGACGGCGATGGTGTCGTCGACGGTAAGGACAAATGCCCGAATACGCCCAAGGGCTGCACCGTCAACGCGGATGGCTGTCAGGCCGACGCCGACGACGACGGCGTGTGCGACGGACTCGACAAGTGCGCCAACACCCCGAAGGGTTGCCGTGTCGACGCGAAGGGTTGCCCGATCGACTCCGACGGCGACGGCGTCCCGGACGGCATCGATCAGTGCGCGAACACGCCGCACGGTGCGCGCGTGGACGCGAAGGGCTGCCCGATGGACTCCGACGGCGACGCCGTGCCGGACGGCATCGACCAGTGC
>JANMVW010000189.1:0-2116 GCA_031393555.1 Acidobacteriota bacterium | reverse complement strand
GGTTGCGAGTGTCGCCTTCTTCCTCGATCGCCGCGATGCCGGAGCGGCCGAGCTTGCTTCATCGACAACAGCTGATGAACCCCTGGCCGTGAGTTACGAGCTCCCCGCGATCGAGCCGCCTTGGTGGCCTTACGCCGTCGCCTTCGGGAGTGGCCTCGCGGCGCTCGCGTTCGAGGTGGTCTGGTTTCGAGTCCTCGTCCTGGTGTTCGGTTCCACGGTCTACTCGTTCAGCGCGATGCTCTCGGTGTTCTTGCTGGGGCTGGCGCTGGGGTCGATCGGGGGCGGGGTGCTCGCCGATCGCGTGCGAAGCCCGGTGCGCCTCCTCGCCTGGACGCAAGGCGGCGTGGCGCTGTTTTCGTTGCTCGGCGCCCTGGCGGTCAACCACATGCCGCCCTTGTTTTTGCGCCTTCTCGTCGCCTTGGGCATCGATTTTTCGGGGATCACGACGACCAAGTTCATTCTCTCCGCGATCGTGCTGCTCCCCGCGGCCTTGATGTTCGGCGCGACGTTTCCGGTCGTCGTGAAGTTGGCACCCGCGGCCGGCCGGGGGACCGGGACTCGCATCGGACGTGTCTACGTCTGGAATACGCTCGGCGCGATTTTGGGGTCGTTCGGCGCAGGGTTTATCCTCCTCCCGACGATCGGCATGGAAACGACCCTCGTTCTGGTGATCGTCCTGACCGCCCTCCTCGCCCTCGGCAGCCTGGCCGCGGAGGCCGGCCCCCTGAGGGTCCGCGTTGCGATTCCGGCGGGGCTCGCGCTTTGCGGCATCGTGGTCGTGGCCATCGCCGGGCCGCGATGGGACCGCGCACTGCTCGGAGCCGGCGTCTATTTCGAGCCGCAGCAGTTCCTCGGCCCGGACAAGAAACCCGCCCTGTCCGGCGTCCTCGCCGACTACCAGTTGATGGCCTACACCGAGGGGTACAACGAGACGATCATCTCGTATCAGAGCCCCAAGGGGCGTTTCATCACGGTCAACGGCAGCACCACCGCCTCGAATCACTTCGAAGACATGTTTTCCCAGAGGATGCTCGGCCATCTCCCGATCGCGCTGGTTCCGGGGCGGCCGCGCACCGCGTGCATCGTGGGGTTGGGCGCCGGAGTCACGGCGGGAGCGATCGCGCTCTACGACCTCGACCGTCTCGTCGGGCTCGAGATCGAAAAGGGTGTCTTCGTCGCAAGCCGCTTTTTCGAGAAAGAAAACCACGGCCTGCTCGATAACCCCAAGCTCGACGTGCGGATCGACGACGGCCGCAACTTCCTGAAGCTGACCTCGCAAACATTCGACGTCATCTCTGCCGCGCCTAATTTTCCGTCGCTGACCGGGTCGGGTGGGCTCTACAGCAAGGACTTCTTCGAGATCGCCAGGGCGCGCCTCGCACCGGGCGGCGTGATGTGCCAGTTCGCGCCGATCTGGCGAATGCAGCCGGAGGATGTCGCGACGATCGTGGGGTCGTTCACCGATGTCTTCCCCTACGTGCGGGTGTTCAACACAGGAGTGAGCCTGGTCATGCTCGGAAGGCTCGAGCCGTTCCCTCCGGTCGACGTTGCCGAATTGAGCCGCCGGGTCGCCGAGCCGAGAGTCGCGGCGAGCCTCGCCGAGATCGGCGTGCGCGGGCCGATTGAGCTGCTTTCGTTCTATCAATTCGATGAAAACGAGGCGCGGCGGTTCGCGGCCGGGGCGATTCGGAACACCGACGATCGCCCGCGAACGGAGTTCTTCGCCCCCCGCTCTCTCTTTTCGTCCACGGTGGGCGCGAACCTGCAACGCCTGAGCGCCCTGCGCCCGGATCGTGAAGAGCGCGCGCGCCGTCTGGGGCTCGAAGGCGCCGACAAGAGCTCCTATCTGGCCCTCGCCGCCGCGTACGACGCCGTGATGGCCGGCGAGGCCGCCATGCTCGAAGGGCGCGCGGAAGAGGGGTTGGCCATTCTCCTTCCCGTTGCCGATTCGGGAGAGACGTACGCGAAGTACCTCGTCGCGGATTACTTCGAGAAACTCGCCATGCAGCTTCAACGCACGGGGAAGGCCGAAGAGGCGCATGCGGCATTCATGACTGTCTTGAAGTACGACCCCGAGCGCCTCGAGTCCCTCGTCGGCGTCGGGTACCTCGATCTG
>JANMVW010000137.1:0-8173 GCA_031393555.1 Acidobacteriota bacterium | reverse complement strand
ACCACTATCAAGTCCGCAAGCCGCCCCCGGACCATGTTTCTTTACGGGTTCGCGGAACACCAAAAAAGTGGACGGCCACTCCTCCCGGCGTACGATGCTACGCTCCTCGGGGAGTTTCTGGTCGAGCAGGTGCACGGCTCGGCCGTGCCCGAGGGTTTCCTACAAAGCTTCGAACCCTGAGGCCTGTAGGAAAAAGCAGAATGTCCCCAACTGACTCAATGGGAGACCTGACCCCTCTCTCTCGCCCGCAGTAAAACGTCGTCGAGCATGGCGCGTGTGAGGCGGCCGGTGTTCGTGTTTTGCCGGCTTGGGTGGTAACTCCCCAGTAAGGTGACGAGTCTCCCTCCCGTGGTGATGCGAATCTGCGCCTCCGCACCATGACCGAACTTCGGACGGGGGGTCGGAACGCACGCAGGGTCGATCCGCCGGGCCTGTTGAAGCACCGCGTTCCATGCGATCTGCCCGAGGGCAACGACGACTCGGGCGTTATCGAGCAGAGCAAACTCGCGAGCGAGAAACGGAGCACAGGCGGCGAGTTCGGCAGGCGAGGGCTTGTTGTCGGGGGGAGCGCAGCGGGCGGAGGCGGTGATGAACGCGTCGCGCAGCTCGAGCCCGTCCTCCTCACCGCTCGCGGTTTCCTGGTTCGCGAACCCGGCGCGGTGGAGGGCGGCGTAAAGCCAATTCCCGGAATCGTCCCCGGTGAACATCCGGCCGGTGCGGTTGGCCCCGTGCGCCGCGGGGGCGAGGCCGCAGAGCACCACGCGCGCGCCGGGGTCCCCGAATCCCGGGACGGGGCGCCCCCAATACGTTTGATCGCGGAACGCGCGCCGCTTCACACGGGCGACTTCCTCACAGTGAGCGCGCAGCCGAGGACAGCGCGCGCAGGAGACGATCTCATGGCGCAGGCGCTCCCAGGAGTCGGAACGCTCGCTCAGCGCCCCGCGGCTCCGAGTGCTGTCACGGAGCGGCCGGCGGCCACGAGCAACTCGTCGCGTCCGTCACCGTCCAAATCCACGGCGGCGAGGTCGTGGACATTCGCCCAGACCGCGTCGAACACGACGGTCCCCGTGGCTTCATCGAGGAGCGCCACGTGGCCCGCGTAGGTGGCGACCGCGAGCTGGCGTCCACCCCCCGCGAGGAACCGCCCCGTAACCGCCGCGGTCACCGATCGCGACGACGTCACGGCGCCGTTGTCCCGGGCGACGAGGAGACGCTCCGCGCCGGCAGCGCGCTGAGCCCGAACCGGAGTGGACGCGCCGAGCGCGCCGATCTTGCCGTCCTCGTGCAATGCGAGCACGCCGCCTCCGGGAAGCGGAGCGACGGAGCGTACGCCGGCTCCCCCGGAGAGGAGCTCGGCGCGACCGGCGTCGGCCGCGGCCACCGCCGCGCCGCTCATCGTGGCAATGGCGAGGCGCCGCGCACTTCCCGCGGTCTCTTTCCAGACCGACAGATCGAGCAGCGGGGCCGGGACCGCGATCTTGCGCTCGGTCCCGGACGGCAGCGCGATCACGGCGAGGACGGTCCCGCCCGGCCGGTAGCCGACGAGCTCGCGCGTGCCCTCGGCCGTGGTGCCGAAATCGAGGAGCCGGCCGGAGGGAGTTTCCGTCTTGAGGCGCCCGATCACCTCGCCCTCGGCGTCGAAAGACAGAAGCTGATCGCCACCCGAAGCGACGACGCGGGCGCCGCCGGCGTTTCCCGCGGGCAGCCCGACGACCCCGTCGGCGGTTCCGGGAAGATCGCGATACCACCGCGCTTGAAGGCTCCCTTGGCCCACGAGGATCGTCGCCATCTCGCGGGTCGTCCCGCTCGCGTCGTCGGCCAAGAGCTTGTCCACCATCGCCGCGATGTCTTTCTCGATGCCGGTCCGGTACCCGTCCCAACGCGCGCGCAGCCGTCCCTGCTTGTCGACGGCGAAGAGCGAGGGGAGAGTGCGCACGCCGAGAGACTCGTGCATGGTGGGTTCGTTCACACCGATCATCATCGTCAGGCCGAGCCGCTTTGCGGAATCCGCGGCCGCGGTGGCCACTTCATCCGCATTGACGGCGAGAGCCACGAGGCCATCCCCACTGCGCGCGAGGTGCAAACGCTGGAGGTGCGGAAGTTCCTTGAGACAGGGGCCGCACCAGGACGCCCAGTAGTCGAGCAGCAAGACCTTGCCGCGCGCCGAGGCGAGCTCGAAGGTCCCGACGGGGGCGAGCTGAAACGTGGCGTTGGGGAGCTTTGCAAACCATGTGGGCGCGAGAAGAGGCGTCGCTGCGGCAGCGTCCGGTGGGGACGTGCTCGGGACGGGGGTGTGCCAACCCTGGCCGTCGGCGCGTGTCCACGCGATCTCGTCGGATGGACGAGTCAGAACGGTGGAGAGGGCGAACGCGACGAGGAGAAATCCGAAACGGCGCGGCACGCTAGACGTTGCTGGCGCGCCAACTCGCAAAGATCGTCGAAGCCCGGCCGGTTTCGATCTCGACGAAGCGCCGGTAGACTTTGTGCCGCTCCGGATCGATCTGGTAAGTCTGAGTCCCGAAGCTGTATTCGATGACTTGGACCTTGGGCTCGACCTTGACGGCTGCTTTCTTTGTGGCCACGGCGCCTCCCCACCCCGATCGCCTCGGGGGTGATACGGAAACGTATCAAGAGCTGTACCAGGGCGATCGTTCGTTTCTTCTCAAGGAAATCGCTCCTGTTGAAATGGACAACGGTCACTTTGGCCGATTTGAGCGCCTGACTCCGCCACGTTGGCCGAATTCGTCCTGTCATCTATATACTCGGCCCCGTGAGCGGTTTGGCCCCCGATCAGAAGCGCATCCTCGTTCTCGACCCCGATCGGGACCACGCGGAACGGGTTCGCAGCGTGCTCGCCCGATCGAAGTTCACGGCGACGCTCGCCGTCAGCGGGCGACAGGCGCTCGAGCTGAACGAGCGCCGTCCGCACGATGCGATCCTTCTCGATCTCGACCGCGCGGTGCAGGACAAGCTCATCGAAGCGTTTCGACGCACCGCCCCGTCCACCCCGATTCTGCTCATCGTCGACGCCGCGCGCATCCTCGATGCGGTTCGCCTTTTACGGGAAGGAGCCGACGATTACGTCTTGCGCCCGACCGATGCGTTCGAGCTGCGCGCCCGGCTCGTGCGCCTCCTCGAGCGACACGACCTCGACTCGCGGCTCGCCCTGCTGCAACACGAGGTCTCGAAGAACTACGGCGTCAAGAATCTCGTCAGCCACTCCCCCGCGATGCGCGCGGTGCTCGACCGGCTCTTGCGCGTGGCGCCTCTGCGGGCGACCGTGCTCATCTTCGGAGAAAGCGGCGTGGGCAAGGAGCTCGTCGCGAGGGCGATCCATTTCAACTCGCCGCGCCGCGACTTCCCGTTCCTCGGAATCAACTGCGCCGCGATCCCGGCGAACCTGATCGAGTCGGAGCTGTTCGGGCACGAGAAGGGCTCATTCACGGGCGCGCACGCGCGAGCCCGCGGGAAGTTCGAGACGGCCCACCGAGGGACCTTGTTCCTGGACGAGATCGGCGAGACCGACCTAGCGACCCAGGTGAAGCTGCTCCGCGTCCTCGAGGAGCGCGAGTTCATGCGCGTCGGCGGCGATCAGAACGTGAGGGTGGACGTACGGGTCATCGCGGCCACGAACTCGGACCTCGAGGCCATGGTCGAGCGGGGCACGTTCCGTCGCGATCTCTACTACCGCCTCAAGGTCGTCACGATCCAGGTGCCGCCCCTGCGCGAACGCCGCTCCGACATCCCCGCCCTGGTCGAGGCGTTTCTGGAAGAACTCGCCAGGGACAACGCCGTCCCCAGGAAGGCGATCACGGCGGAGGCGCTGTCCGCCCTCGAGGCCTACAACTGGCCCGGAAACGTCCGTGAGCTGAAAAACATCTTGGAGAGCGTTTTGGTGTCGAGCTCGAAGGACCGGATCACCCCGGACGACCTCCCCCCTTCGGTGCTGCGCGACCGGGCGGCGCCCCCGAGGTCCACGATCGCTCCCGGAACGACGATCGGCGAGATGGAACGCGAGTTGATCCGTGCCACCCTCGAGCACGCCGGCGGGAATCGTACGCACAGCGCGCACCTGTTGGGGATCGGCGTGCGGACGCTCCAGAGAAAGATCCGGCTCTTCGACCTCGAGATCGCCAGCAAGCGCCGTCGCCGAAAAGTCCTCGTCCCGTAACGCGTTTGTCACATCAGGGCGCCAGACTTATCCTTGGTAGCCCATGGCCGAAATCGACAACAACCCCAAGAAGGAAGCGATCGACCTCGAGAGCCCGCAGTTCTACGTCAATCGCGAGTTGTCCCTGATCGAATTCCAGCGGCGCGTGCTCGACGAGGCGAACGATCCGTCCGTCCCCCTGCTCGAACGGGTCCGGTTCCTGTCGATCTTCGGCTCGAACATGGACGAGTTCTTCATGATCCGGCTGGCCGGGCTCAAGCAACAGGTTGCGGCGGGCGTGCGCGAGGCCGGCCCCGACGGTCTGACCCCCGCCGAGCAGCTCGTCGCGGTCCGGCGCGTCGCCAACGAAATCAAGCACGAGGCCCACAGGATCTGGCGCGACCGGCTCCTGCCGGCGCTTCAGGCCGAGGGGATCCACGTCCTCGACTACGACGCCCTGTCCATCGAAGCGAGGATCGAACTTCGGGGCTACTTCGAGACCGCGGTCTTCCCGGTGCTGACACCGTTGGCCGTCGACCCGTCGCGGCCGTTTCCCCACATCTCGAACCTGAGCGTCAACCTGGCGGTGGTCATCAGGGACCCAGCCGGCCACGAGCACTTCGCGCGCGTCAAAGTCCCGGGGACGCTTCCGCAGCTCGTACCCGTGCTCCGCGGCTCTGAAGGCTCGGGCTTTTCGTTCGTCCCGCTGGAACAGCTCGTCGCCGCCAACCTGGACGCCCTGTTCCCCGGGGAACAGATCGTCGAGGTGCATCCGTTCCGGGTCACGCGCAACGCCGATCTCGTGATCCAGGAGCTGGAAGCGGGCGATCTTCTGGAGACGATCGAAGAGAGCGTCCGCCAACGGCAGTTCGGTTTCGTGACCCGCCTGACGGTGGAGGCGACGATGCCGGCCCGGATCCTCGACGACTTGCTCGTGAATCTCGATGCCGATCGGGCCGACGCGCACGCGATGGAACGCCCCCTCGCGCTCGTCAACCTCGGCGCGCTGTATTCCGTCAATCGGCCCGATCTCAAGGAGGCGCCCTTCCTCCCCGCCTTGCCGCGCCGTCTCGAGAAGAAAGAGGCCGACATCTTCGCGGCGATACGGGCGGGGGACATCGTGCTGCACCACCCCTTCGACTCGTTCGCGCCGGTTCTCGAGTTCCTCGAGGCGGCGGCGGTCGACCCCGAGGTGCTCGCGATCAAGATGACGCTCTACCGCGTCGGCCGGAACTCCCCCGTCGTCCGGGCTCTGCTCGACGCCCGCGAGGAAGGCAAGCAGGTCGCCGTCTTGGTGGAGTTGAAGGCCCGGTTCGACGAGGAGCGCAACATCGAGTGGGCCCGCGCCCTCGAAAACGAGGGGGTCCACGTCGTCTACGGCCTCCTCGGCCTCAAAACGCACTCGAAGGTGGCGCTCGTCGTCCGGCGGGAAGGGGACGGGATCCGGCGTTACACGCACCTGTCGACCGGGAACTACAACACGGTGACCGCCCAGCAGTACACCGATCTGGGGCTATTGACGTGCGACGACGGGATCGGGGCGGACGTGACCGATCTTTTCAACTATCTGACCGGGTATTCGGCCAAAACCGACTACGGAAAGCTCGCCGTCGCCCCGATCAACCTGAGAGAGACGCTCGAGGGGCTGATCGAACGCGAAATCGAGCACCACAAGGCGGGCCGGCGCGGCCACATCGTCATGAAGATGAACGCCCTGGTCGATCGCCGGATGATCCGGCGCCTCTACCGGGCGTCCCAGGCCGGAGTGGCGATCGACCTGCTCGTGCGCGGGATGTGCAGCCTGCGTCCCGGGATCCCCGGGGTGAGCGAAACCATCCGCGTGAGCTCGATCGTCGGCCGGTTCCTCGAGCACAGCCGCGTGTTCTCCTTCCGGAACGGCGGCGAGGAAGAAGTCTTTCTCGGCAGCGCCGACCTGATGCCTCGCAATCTCAATGGGCGCGTCGAAGTGCTGTTCCCCGTCACTGATCCGCGCCTCGTGAGCGTCGTGCGCGACGAGATTTTGGGCGCTTATCTCGCCGACACGGTGAAGGCGCGCGTGATGAACCCCGACGGGACGTACTCACGGATCGCGCGCGATCCGGACACGCGCGCGTTGAACGCGCAGTCGTGGTTTCTGAGTGAGCGCACGACCACAAGACTCGGTTGACGACGCAAGTTGCGTCTTGACATGCCGGGCCACTCCTTTATATTCGGCAGCGTGATCGAGAACGCAGGTCGTCGACGCGACGACCGCCGGAAGGAGGTGAGACACCATGGCAACGAAGAAGAAGGCCGCTAAGGCAGCCCCCAAGAAGAAAGCGGCGAAGAAGTAACTCAAGCTCTACGCAGGAAACACCAATAGATATCAGGGGACGCCGTCAACGGCGTCCCCTCTTTTTTTGCACGGTGAGCGTGACTTCGGCGCCGAGACGTTTCTCCAGGAGATCCGTTCTCCGCCGCGCCTCCCACACATCGAGCGCGCCGTCGGTGTCCCGTGTCACGAGATCCACGTTCACGCGGCGCCCCCTCCCCCTCACTTTCACGTCCAAAACGGCGCCGTAGTGCGAGCGATCGAGCCCTTCGGCCAGCCTCAGGAGCGCCGCCGCGGCCTTGACTTGGCGCCAGACGTCTTGGGGTAACGGCTCTCCGCCGGCCTCCCCCGGCTTGGGGATCCCCTTGCGGTGGTGATGGAGCGCGATCTGGCCGATCGCCTCGATCTCGTCCCTA
The DNA here is from genome assembly GCA_031393555.1 of Acidobacteriota bacterium. GTDB lineage: Bacteria > Acidobacteriota > Polarisedimenticolia > Polarisedimenticolales > DASRJG01 > DASRJG01. Next base: position 1,296 of record JANMVW010000137.1, on the reverse strand, counting down.
CGGAAGCCGTAAAGCTCGGAATTGACGATGAGGTAATAGGAATGGCGGTGGTGCTCCTCGTGCTCGATCAGGTGCCCGACGTCGTGGAGAAGCGCGGCGGATTCGAGCCAGCCCCGGACCTCGGCCCGCAGCCCCAAACGCCCGCGGAGTTGGTCGAACAGGCGCAGCGAGAGTCGGGCCACCTGCTCGCTGTGGGCCTGCGGTGTGCCGAACCGGCGCATCAAGCGGAAGACGCTGCGACGGCGCACGTCGGTGATCCGGGCCGACTCCTCGATCCCCTTCGCATGTTTGGCGATGAAGTCCTGGAGCAGCCCCTCGCGAAGCGCCCAGGAGCACGCCTGAATCCGGGTCGCCTTCACACGGCGCAGCACCACGTCGGTGAGAATCGCCCCCGACGCGATCAGGTCGACGCGCTTCGGGTCGATCCCGCGCATCGCGAGGCGCGCATCGCGGTCGGCGCGCACGAGACTACGCCTCAGCCGGGAGACGGCCTCGGCCGGAACAGCCAGCCCGTGGACCTGCGTGCCGGGGTGGACCCCGAGCCGATGCGCCACCATCGAGATCAGGGTGAGCGCCGTGCCCGACGTCCCGATGACTCGCTTGACCTTCCTTCGCGCGGCCATCGCCAGGGCCGGCTCGAGCTCGGCGCGGAGGTACTTTTCGAGCTTCGCGACCTGTTTGGCGCGCGGCGGGTCTTCCGAGAGGAAGGCCTCGGTGATGCGCGAGACCCCCAGCTTCAGACTGTGCAGCTCGGGCGGCCGGCCTTTCTCGGCAAGGACGATCTCCACGCTGCCGCCGCCGATGTCCAGGATGAGAGTCGGTGAGCTTTCGAGGTCCTCGACCTGGGCGACACCCAGGTGGATGAGGCGGGCCTCCTCAAGCCCTGAGTTGACGCGGACACGGAGGCCGAGCTCGTCGTAGATCCTCTGGAGGAACTCCCCGCCGTTTCCGGTCTCGCGTACCGCGCTGGTCGCCACCGCGCGAATGCGGGCCACCCCGTGCCGTGTGGCGATGCTCTGGAAGGTCTTGAGGGTGCGAAGGCCACGGTCCATCGCGGATTTCTGGAGACGGCCGGTCGTCAGGCTCTTTTCGCCCAGCCGCACCATCTCCTTCTCGCGATCGAGCACGATGAAGTGCCCGTCGGGACGGGCTTCGGCCACGATCATGTGGATCGAGTTGCTGCCGACGTCGATGGCCGCGATGCGCATCATGGGAGGCGCATTGTCTCACCGCGGGGGCAAACCGTGCGTCAGCGTTGGAACTATCATTATGCTTTCAAAGCATAATGCTTGACGA
>JANMVW010000119.1:0-2044 GCA_031393555.1 Acidobacteriota bacterium | reverse complement strand
GTTCGGCGCTCGATCGCGCTTTCGGTGGCCGCGTTCTTTGCAGCGTTGTGTTTCAAGGAGAGCGCGGCGGGGTGGCTCGTGATCGGGGCGGCGTGGGTGGCGCTGCGGCCGAAGGAGGATCGCGAGCCGGCGAAGTGGGTCGCTGTCGGCGCGGCCTGCTATCTCGCCGCGTTAGGCGTGTTCGCGGCGCTTCGGGCGTCGGTGGTCAGTTCAGGGAACACGGCGCCACCGTTCGTCGATAACCCGCTGGCTGCGGCCGATGCGGCGACGCGGGCCGTTAACGCTCTGCTTCTCTTTGGGCGTTACGTCGGGAAGATGTTCTGGCCGCAAACGCTGTCGGTGGAGTACGGGTTTGATCAGCTCCCGGTCGTGTCGCTGCTTCCTTGGGGGGCCATCGCCGCCGCGGCGATCGTCGCCGGTGTCGTCGCCGCGGTCGTCACGCTTCACCGCAAGGGCTACACGGCGGCCGCGTTCCTTGTCGCGTTCGTGCCGTGTGCGTTCGCGGTGACGGGCAACCTCGTCTTCCCGATCGGCACGATCTTTGCCGAGCGGTTGGCTTACCTTCCGCTTGTTGGGTTCTGCGGGCTCGCCGGGCTTGCGCTCGCCGCGATCCCGAAGGTCGCGTGGCGCGGTGCGGTGGTGGGTGTGCTGCTTCTCGCGTGCGGCGCGCGGACGATCGTGCGGGGCGGCGACTACCGCGACCTCGCCACTCTCTCCCAGGCGACGGCCGCGGCGTCGCCGCGTGCGGTGAAGGCGCTCGCCAATGCCGGGCGCACGCAGTTCCGGCAGGGGCATCCCGAGCTCGCGATCCCGCTGCTGGAACGCGCGGTCGCCATCTGGCCGGACTACGCGAAGGCCTGGGGGTATCTCGCCGAGGCGTATGCCGCGTCTGGGGACGAGGCCCGCGCCGCGGACGCAAGGCGGCGGGCGGGGGACGAGCCGCTATAATCGGCGCTCCCGGTCTCCTCCCCGCGAGCCCTTCATGAACGCCGTCCTGCGCCGACTTCTCGAGCATCCGCTCCTCGGTCCAAAAATCGTCCACCACCGGAGGGTGGAAGGACGCTCTGCGCAGTTCGCCTCGCTTCGGACGCCGCTGCCCCACGAGCTCGTCGAAGCCTTGGCGGCCACCGGAATCGAACGCCTCTTCACCCATCAGGCCGAGGCGCTCGACGCCGTCGCTGACGGGGACAACGTCCTCGTCGCGACGCCGACGGCGTCGGGGAAGTCGCTCGTCTTCGCCGCTCCGGCACTATCGGCGGCGCTGTCGGGGGACGGGGCGACGTCGCTGTTCATTTACCCGACGAAGGCGCTGGCCCAGGATCAGCTCGCGGGGTTGAACTCGCTGGCGTCGGCGACGGGGCGGATACGTCCTCCGCGGATTGCGATCTACGACGGCGACACGTCCGATCACCTGCGGCGCAAGATCAAGGAAGACCCGCCGGACATCCTGATCACCAACCCCGACATGCTCCACGCGGGGATCCTCGCGTACCACGCCGACTGGTCGGGGTTCCTGTCGCGCCTCCGGTTCGTCGTGCTGGACGAGCTTCACGTCTATCGCGGTGTGTTCGGCGCGCACGTCCATCACATCCTGCGTCGACTGGTGCGACTCGCCGCGATGTATGGGGCGCATCCGCAGTTCGTCGCGGCGTCGGCCACGATCGGACGCCCCGGCGAGTTCGCCGCGTCGCTGCTCAACGCGCCGTTTCGGGTCGTCGACAACTCCGGGGCGCCCGCGACCGGTCGCGACATCGTGCTCGTCAACCCGGTGACCGTCTCGCCGTACACGGCGGCCGTTCGCGTGGTCGCCGAGGCTGCGCGGGAGGGGGCGCGCACCATCGCGTTCACCAAGGCGCGGCGGATCACCGAGCTGTTGCACCAGTGGCTCGTCAAGGAAGCGCCGGAGCTGAAGAAAAAGGTAGCGCCCTATCGCGCCGGGTATCTTCCCGAGGAGCGCCGGGCGATCGAGAAGAAACTGTTCTCCGGGGAGCTGCTCGCCGTCTTGTCGACGAGCGCGCTCGAGCTGGGCATCGACGTCGGCGGG
>JANMVW010000083.1:0-3129 GCA_031393555.1 Acidobacteriota bacterium | reverse complement strand
GACGAAGGCGGTCACCTCGATGGCGACCTTGGTGTGCCGCAAGGGCAGCTCGACGATGACGCCGTCCGCCCCGGCGACGCTGAGCGCGCCCGGGGTCGACGGGTCGTCGGGGGAGGCCGCGGCCGGCAGGGCCCGGGCTACGGCGAAAATTACGAAAATGACGGCGAGAAGGCGGGCGGGGGATCTCATCACATCTCCTCCTGAGCTGCTTTTGCGGGCCCTCTGAGGTGATGGGACAGTTCTACGGGCGTCTGGTTCCCGAGAGCGTGACGACCCCTCGGTTCGTGCGGCGGGGCAACCGCAACGGACCGGCGTGTTGCGTAGGCGCAACCCACTTCACAGAAACCGGTTGCCGAAACCGAATTCTGAGCGTGTATCCATACCCACGCGGAAGCGGTGGGTGTCCGGGTCCTGGGGGGGAGTCGTTGGAACACACAGAAGAAACCCAGGGAAGCGCGGCGTTCGGCGCGTACCTCAAGAAACTGCGCGAGACGCGCCGGCTGTCCTTGGACGCCGTCGAAGAGCTCTCCGCCACCTTCCCCGACAAAGTCACCAAGTCGCATCTCTCGCGCATCGAAAACGGCTTGGCGCTCCCCAACTTCCCGCGCTTGATGGCGATGAGCCACATCTACGGAGTGCCGATCGCGTCCCTCGCCGAGCGGTACGAGATCGAGCTCCGGCGCTCGATGAAGCCGGTCGAGTTGAACGGGAAGTCCGACGACGCGGTCCTGAAAGAGTTCGAGGGGTTGTTTTACAGCGGAGACTTCAACGAGGCGTTGATCCTCGTCTGGGCCTTGACCGACCGGCTGCGGGCGAGCGGCGGGCCCGAGGACGCCGCCGTCGGGCTCAGGCTCAAGATCATCGTTTGCCTGATGAAGCTCGGCCGGTACGAATTCGCGAAGAGCCAGTGCGAAGACATCCTCAGTGGTCCCAAGATCCAAGAATCGACGAGACTTCGCACGTTGCAACTCTACGCGAACGCCTGTTTCCGGCTTCAACTCCACGACGTGGCGCTCTGGGCCCTCGACGCGTGCGAACAGGGCGCTCATCACGTCGGCGGCTCCGGTCGATTCCGCGCCGACGTCCTTGCGCTTCGCGGCAATCTGCACCAAGACGCGGCTCGGCCCGACGACGCTCTCGCGGCCTATGAAAAGGCGCTCGAAATCTATAGCGCCGCCGGAGAAGCCTACGAGGTGCTCACCGTCCGCTTGAACATGGCGGTTGCCGAGACCGACTGCGCCCGGCTTGACTCCGCTCGCGACATGCTCGAGGCGCTTCTCCTCGTGCTCGAGGCCGGCCAGCACGAGCGATTGCGCGCCCAGGCGCTGAGTCATCTCGGCGTCATCCACTTCCGCAACAAGAGGTTCGACGCGGCCGAGGGTTTCGCCATCAAGTCGAATTCAATCGCGAGGCCGCGCGAGTACCACGCCATCGTGTTCCGAAACTGCTTCTACTTGTGGCAGATCGCCAAGGCCCGTGGCGACGACGGCGCACTGCGCCTGAACGAACGCACGTTGAAGAGCTACCTGGCACGGATCGAAGAATCGCTTCCGGAGCTCGACGAATTCCGTCGGCTCTCCGCAGGGGACCAGTCATGAACGCCAGCCGCACCCCCCGGTTCCCGGCATGGGCATGGGCTTCGTGCTTCGCCATCGCCATGGGACTGCTCACGTATGGAAGCGCGCGTGCCGAAGTTGGGGTCGTCACCCAGACCGGAGGACACCGGGTCGTCTATTTCTTGGAGATCACCGAGGACCCCTCACCCATCGGTAACGTGTGGCGAAAGCTCTCGGCGCCCGACCTCGTCCACCTCGACTTGAATTCCCAAGGAGAAGCGAACGGGGATGGGGCGCCTTCGGTCGTCGCCGATGCGAACTCCGGGCTGGTCGCGGCCGCGTGGTCCCGCAACTCGGCCACCGGGTTCGACATCGTCGTCAGCCGTTTCGTCGCCGACGCCTGGACGGCGCCGCAGGTTGTCGCCTCCGCGCCCACGAACGAGCGCGACCCACAACTGGTGGTCGCTCCCGACGGTTCCGTGCACATGTTCTACTGGGCCGATGGCGTGACCCCTCAGGTGTTCCACACGGTGGCGCCGTCCGACCTCTCGTCGTGGTCCTCCCCGGTTCTGGTATCGCAGTCCGGTGTGGCCTCCTGCCGGCCCGCGGGTGCCTTCTATAACGGCATCTTGCGGGTGGCCTACGAGGTCCACAACTTCGGGAGCGGCAACACGCCCCGGCAAGTCGTGCTCGCGCGATTCGAAAACGGCGGGTTCACCCCCGAGGTCGTTGCGATGACCAACAACCTGGGCGACGTCCGGCCCCAGGTGCATAGCCACGCCGGGCATCTCTGGGTGGATTGGATCGACCATGAAACCACAGGAGGCTCGGGCGAGCTCGCCTGGACGCGAGTCAACGCACTGGGGCAGTGGGAAGCCATCCAGTACGAGCCGTTCACCAATCGCGAAGAGCGCGACTACCGGGTGCGCGGCGGCGCGAGGATGAACGCGATCGAGTAACCGGGGTCACCGCGGTTTACGCCAGCCGCTTCAGCGCCGCGAGCACGGCGTCGAAGTGCGCGCGAGGCCTCGTGTAAGCCCCCGCGTGACCCACATAGTCAACGACTTGGACGTTCGCGTGGGGGATCCGCGCCGCGAGGCGACGCGCCCCCGCGAGCGGCGCCACGAGGTCCCACGCGCCTGCGACGATCTCGACGGGGATGCCGGCGCTTTTCGGCGGGAGCCCGGGCTCGTCTCGGAAGAGCAACTCGATTTTGCGCTTGACCGTGGCGGGTGGCGTCGCCGCATCGAGTGACGCGCGGATCAGCGCGGGGAGGCGCCCCCACAGAGCCGGACTCAACCCCTCCCACGAGGTCATCCCCAGAAACGCCATCGTGAACAGCACGCGCGCGACGAGGTCGGGGTGGGCGCGGTGTTCCGCCCAGTCGAGAAGCGCAAGGTGCGGGCGAGGGCGCCACTGCGGATCGGGCGGATGAGACAGCAGCAGGCCCGAAATGCGCTCCGGATAGCGCGACGCCGCGGCGAGCGAGATCATGCAACCGAACGACGTCCCCCACACCAGGGCGCGCGTGTCCACCGCGCGATCGATCGCCTCCTGGACCTCGTCGGCGTAA
>JANMVW010000030.1:0-1944 GCA_031393555.1 Acidobacteriota bacterium | reverse complement strand
GCTCGATCCCGGCGAAGCCGCGCTGGCCGAGGCGGGCGGCCTCATGTACATGGAAGACGGCGTTGGCATGGAGACCATCTTCGGAGACGGGTCCCGTCCGTCGAGCGGCTTTCTCGACGCCCTCGTGGGGGCGGGGAAGCGTTTGCTGACGGGGGAATCGCTCTTCATGACCGCGTTCATGAATCAGGGGCAGGGCAAAAAGAAGCTCGCGTTCGCGGCCCCCTACCCGGGAAAGATCATCCCCGTTCACCTCGCGACGATCGGCGGCGAGCTGATCGCTCAAAAGGACTCGTTCCTCTGCGCGGCGAAGGGCGTGAGCCTCGGCATCGCCTTCCAGAAGAGGCTCGGCGTCGGATTCTTCGGCGGCGAGGGGTTCATCATGCAGCGCCTCCAAGGAGACGGCTGGTGTTTCTTGAACGCGGGAGGAAACATTCTCGAACGCGTGCTGGCCCCCGGCGAGTTGCTCCGTGTCGACACCGGCTGCATCGTCGCGTTTGCGCCGAGCATCTCCTACGACATCGAAGTCGTCAGCGGCGTAAAGTCGGTCCTGTTCGGCGGCGAGGGACTCTTCTTCGCTACGCTTCGCGGGCCAGGAAAAATCTGGCTGCAGTCGCTGCCGCTGTCGCGCATGGCGCAGCGCATCTACGCGGCGATGCCCCGGACAGGTAGGGGCGGACGAGAGGAAGGTTCGGTGCTGGGCGGTCTCGGACGAATCCTCGACGGCAACAGCTAGCGCAAGAACGCCGCGACGCTTGCCGCAACCGCCGGCGCTTCCGCCAGGCACGAGTTGATCGCGATGCCGCGGTAGGAGTTGCCCGCGAGGAACACGCCGGGAAGACCGGAGAGACGCCCATCGATCGCGGCCAGCCGATCCGCGTGGCCGAGCACGTACTGGGGGATCGCGCGCTCGTGGCGGATCACCATCGCAAATCGCGGGTCGCCGCGCACGCCGGCCAGAGAGGAAACGGCGGAGGTCGCGGTGTCGATGAGCTTCTGGTCGGTGGCCTGAACGGCCGAGGGGTCCCGCGCCCCGCCGAGCATGACGGTCGCCAACACGTGTCCTTCCGGGGCGCGGCGCGGGAAGATGTTCGAGGGGAGCAACACCCCCAGGACCGACGCGCTCTCCCCCCTGGGGATGAGAAAGCCGAAGCCGGCCAGTCCCGTCGCGTCCTCCCGAGCAAATCCAAGGTGCGCGACCGCGACCGCGACCGTGGGTATCCCGCCGACTTGGGTCGACAACGGGGCGTCGAGTTCGGCAAGAAGCGGCGCCGCGAACCACGAGGGGCACGCGAGAATGACGGCAGAAGCGTCGACGGAAGGCGCTCCCTCGATAGCGACGCGGAAGCCGCCGCCGGGGAGGCGCTCGAGGTTCGTGACGCGGGCGCCCAAGCGGACTCGCGAGCCGAGCGCCGCGACCAGGGCCTGCGGAAGCTCGGAGAGGCCTTCGGGAAACGAGGTCAGGCGCCCGCGCGGGCCGGTCGCGCCCCCTCCGCCTCCGCGCTTGAAGATCATTCCGCGCACGAGTCCACCGTAATCGCGTTCGAGCGCCGCGAGCTTCGGGAGCGCCGATCGCAGGGAGAGCGTGTCGGCGTTCCCGGCCCAGATTCCGGTCACGAGCGCGTCGACCAGGACCGCGGCGGCTTCACGCCCGATCCGTCGCTTGGCGAAGTCGAAGACCGACTCGTCCTCGTCCGAGCGCCGGGGCGGCACGAACGGTTCGCCGAAGACGCGCAGCCGTCCGCGAAGCGTCAGCACGTCCGAACCGAGGAAGGAAAAAGGCCCCGAGGGAAGCTCGCGCAGCTTTCCCTTGCGGACGATGAAGCGGCGCCCGGCATGCTCGTTCGCCGGCGTCAGACGCGGACCTAATCCGAGACGGTGACAGGCGTCGAGGGTCGCCGGGACATCGTCGAGAAACCCCGTCGGCCCCCATTCGCAGACATAGCC
>JANMVW010000431.1:0-3534 GCA_031393555.1 Acidobacteriota bacterium | reverse complement strand
CGTCCCGGTGATCGTATCGACGAACGAGCGCCCGCCCGGCCCGATGGGAAGATCGGCTTTGGCCCGGCCCATGCGCGACGATGATCCCGCCGCGAGCACGATCGCGCCGATCATGGCGTGATTTTCGGGAGGTTCTTGGCGCGCGCCAGGCGCGAGAGCGCCTCCACCCCTTCGCCCGTCCCGGCGCAGGCCGCCCCGGAACGCAAAGCCTCGCTCGACCGCGCCACGGCAAGGGCCGCGAGCTTGGCGATCGGCGTTCCGTCCACCACTCCCGCGAGCCCCCGTCGCGAGGCCTCGTCCATCCCGCGCCGCCAAGCGGTGGGGGAATCGAAGGGCGATCCCAGAGCGAGCGCGGCGTCCAGCGCGGCGTCGTCGTAGAGGAGGCCGGTCCAAAACGCAGGCACCGCGAGGACCAGCGGGCCCGGCTGCAGGTCGGCGCTTCTCACCTCGATATAGCTGTACGAGCGCACCTCGGTGAAGATCGAGGACAGGTGAAGCTCCCAGTCGTCCAGGGTGACGGCGTCGCACCCGCTCTGGGCCAACAGCGCCCGTAGCGGCGTGCCTCCGGAGGCGATCAATCCGCTTTCGCGCCGCAGGAACAACGTCGGAACGTCGCAGACCCATTCGACCCAGGCGTCGATTCCGAACTCGGGATCGAACACGATGTCCGGAAGGTCGCAACGGTCGGGATCGGTCTCGCGCCAGATCGCCTGCCGGTACGAGGCCCAACCGGAATCGGCGCCGTCGACGCGTGAGGAATTCGCGAACAAGGCGACGGCGATCGGCGTCAAGAGCGCGGCCGCGCGGAATTTCCTCGCCCAGTCCCGATCCGAGGCGAAGTCGAACGCGCACTGGACGCTGGCGGTTTGCGTCATCATCCGGTGGGCGAGCCGGCCGCGGCGGCCCATGATCTCGCGCATGATCCCGTAGCGCGCCTTCGGCATCCAGGGCATCTCGGAGAGCGGAACCTCGGGTTCGACGGCCACGTCGAGCCAGGCCACGCCGAGCGCCGCAGCGACGTCGCGCATCGCGCCGAGATGTCCGTCGATTTCTCCGGCCAACTCCGTGAGATCGCGCGCCGGGCGGGACGACCACTCGACCTGGCCGCCGGGCTCGAGCGTGATCCCTCCCCAGGCGGCGTCGATGCCGACCGGACGGTCCCCCTCGAAAACCAGGGCGCCGCCGCGCTTCCCGGCGTAAGCCTCGATCACGCGACGCACGCTGGCGCCTTCGGCGTCGTAGGCGAGGGGGCGCGAGGTGGACGCGGCCCGACCCATCGTTTCGACTTCGATGCCGACCATCCACTCGTCCCGAGGCCTGAACGCCTCCCGGAAGTAGTCGGCCAGCTGCGGGCAGGTCAGCTTGTATCTCTGGATTCGCGGCATCGGGACTCCCGTAAGGCTCGACGATTGTAAGCGAAGGAGGAGGGTCCCCGCGCTGTTAGACTTCGAGGGTGCACAGTATCGACGAAGCGCGAGCCCGGCTTCACCGCCTCGACCGTTCGGCCGGGACCGCCGCGCGCGACCTCGCCATCGGCAGCGACACGATCCGTTTTCTCGGCTTAACCGACGAGTTGGCCGCCGTTCTCGACGCGCGTTGGGGCGGGTTCCTCGCGGCCGAGGGCTCGGCCGAGGCGCGCGTGGTCGTGCGTATGGTGCGCGGCGACGGAACGGGGTGGCTCCCGCGTTGGAGGCCCGGGGAAAGCTACCGGCTCGAGGCCGACGCGACCGCCGGGCCGCTCGTGGTGCGCTCGTACCACTTCGCCCTCGTCCCGGAAAATTCTGGCGCGTGGCGCCTCGCCGTCGAGGAACAAAGCGACGAGCCCGTCGGCCGTATCCTCGACAACGCCGCGCGCTACCTCGTCGCGCGGCTGGCGGTCGAGAGGGGCGGCCTGGCCGTTCACGGCGCGGGCCTGCGGTACGGTGGACGGGCGTGGATTTTCGCCGGACCCTCGGGTGCGGGCAAGACGACCGCGACACGCCTGTCGGCCCACGCCGAGAGCTTGGGTGACGACTTCGCGGTCGCCTTGCCGTTCGAAGGGGGCTGGGCGGCGCCGGCGCTCCCGTTCGATAACCGCGAAGTCGCGCCGCGAGATCCGGTGCGCGGCCTGACCCCCTTGGCAGGACTGTGGAGGCTCTACCAGGCGGAGCACCACCGCGTGGAGAGACCTTCGGGCGTGATGGCGCAAGCGTCGCTGCTCGCCTGCGCGGCGTTTCCGTGGGCCCTTCCCGATCTCGCCCAGCGCGCGGGTGAATCCGTGGCGGCGATCGCGGCGTCGGGACTTTTCGGTCATCTCCACTTCGCGCGCGACCCGGGTTTCTGGGCGGTGCTGTCGGACGAGGCGTGAGGGAGCCGAGCCCCGGCGCGCTCGCGGGCCTCATCGTGGTCGATGCCTCGCGGGTGCTCGCCGGGCCTTACGCAGCGATGCTCCTTGGCGATCTGGGCGCTTCCGTCGTCAAGGTCGAGCAGCCTGGGAGCGGCGACGACACGAGGAGGTGGGGGCCTCCGTTCACGGAAGCGGGTGACAGCGCGTACTACCTGGCGGTCAATCGAGGCAAGCGCGGTGTCGCGATCGATCTTCGTCAAGATGCCGGGCGCGGCGTTTTTTACGCCCTGCTCGCGCGGGCCGATGTCTTGATCGAGAACTTCAAGGCAGAAACGCGCGAGGCCTTTGCGCTCTCGGGAGAGGCGACGGGCCGCCGCTTCCCCCGGCTCGTCCACGCGGCGGTCTCGGGGTTTGGCGCGACCGGCGCGTTCGCGTCGCGACCCGGCTACGACAACGTCGCGCAGGCGGCGAGCGGGTTGATGAGCATCACCGGCCCGGCCGACGGCGAGCCGCACAAGGTGGGCGTCGCCGTTTCCGATCTCGCCGCCGGCCTGCACGCGGCCGTCGCCATCCTCGCCGCCGTCAGGCATCGCGACGCCACGGGGGCCGGGCAGTTCGTCGATGTCTCATTGCTCGACGCCTCGCTGGGCCTCCTCGCGAACGTCGCGAGCTCGGCGCTCGTGTCGGGAGAAGAGCCGAAGCGATGGGGCAACGCGCATCCGTCGATCGTGCCGTACCAGACGGTGCGCGCCGCCGACCGGCCCTTCATGCTGGCGGTCGGGAACGACCTTCAATTCCAGACCCTCTGTCAGGTCCTCGAAGCGCCGAGGTGGGCGGACGATCCCCGCTTCTCGACGAATCCCGCCCGTGTTCGTCACAGGGACGCGCTCCTCCCGATGATCGAGGAACGGTTGTCGCGCCGACCCGCGGACGCCTGGCTCGCGGTGCTCGAGGCCGCCGGGATCCCGGCGGGGCCGGTGCGCACGGTCCCCGAAGCGCTTTCTTCTCCCGAGGCGGCCGAACGTGAGATGGTCGTTCGCGTGGGGGGCGTGCCGATGGTCGCCCCGGTGCCCAAGCTCAACAAGACGCCGGCACGCGTTGCGTCGAGGCCGCCGCGGTTGGGGGAGCATACCGACGCCGTGCTCGCCGACCTCCTCGGCTACGACCCCGCGCGAATTGCCGGGCTGCGCGCGGCGGGTGCGATCGCC
>JANMVW010000138.1:0-1621 GCA_031393555.1 Acidobacteriota bacterium | reverse complement strand
CCCGCTTTCAACTGCAAAGGCGTTCCGGCCAACGCAAGCTCGGCGCCCGCCTTGATCCCGGCGACCGTCGCCTGGCCCCTTTGCGCCTTGACGTGGAGCGGCCCCGACAGCTCCGAGAAAACCAACGTGCAGTCTTCGCTGTCGACGTCGGTCGACCCGTCGACCTCCGCGACCTTCAGCGTCCCGCCGGTCGCGCGCACGTTGACGCTGCCGGCCATCGCGCCGATGGTCGTGGCGGTGCCCCTGACCCTGACCGTCGCATCTTTCGAGTTGGTCACGCGGAGCGTGCCCGCCAGGAGCTCCGTGGTGACGGACCCGCCGATCGCCTGGACCACGGCACGGACGTTGTCTCCGCGAAGGTCGACGCTTCCCCCCTCGGAGGCGATCTGAACGTCGGAGTCGGCCGCATCGACCGAAATCGCGAAGCCCCGGGGCACCTCGATGTCCAGCCGGCGCTCGCGACCCGGGTCTCCCGGCACCGGCGCGACGATCAGCTTGGCGCCCTCCTGCCAGATCCCGACCGGCAGCTCCGCGCCCCCGACCCCGGGGACGAGGGAGATCACTTGCAGCTCACGCGCGTCCCTCATCGAGATCGTCACGAGCCCGCGGATGCCGACGATCGATAAGGCGGATTGGTCGTCGATCGGCACGAGCACGACGGGTTCGATCGAGAAGGGCTCGCCCGTGGGAAGGGCGCGCGGGGCCGCCGCGAGGTCGGACACGACCGCGACCGCGCCGATCATCGCCGCGACACGCCACCGTAGTTTTTGGTTAGGCCTCATGCGTCCACAAGGTCAATTTAGGGAGTCCGTCGTTCGTTTTCCAGGCGAATGTCGCCGCTGGCGCTGATGTGGACGTACGGGTGGTAGCCGCTGTTGACAGCCCCTCGGGCCGAGGTGAAATCCTCCGACACCGTGACGTTCGAAAGCTCGTTGTCGATGCGGCCGTAGGCGCTCTTGGCGTCGACGCGGCACGCGCAGGCGGCCGAAAACCGAACGGTGAGTTTTCCGCCCGCGTTGGTCAGGGTCGATTCCTGCTCCCCCGAAATCGTGGCCCAGGACACCTCCCCGTCGCCTCCATCCATTTCGAGGGTCACCGGGCCCATGCCATCGAGGATGTGAACGCCCGCCCCGGTGACCTTGGCCTTCACCGCACCCGCGGCGTGCCGGATCGTGACGCTTCCGGCATCGACGTTCAGGACGACATCCCCCACGCGATCGACAGAGACGTTTGAAAGCTTCGCTTCCACTTGGAGCTCACCGCCGACCTCGACGACACTCGCCGTGAGCCCGTCGCCCTTGAGGCTCGTCACCCCCGTGATCGACTCGAGGTTCACCTCCGTGTTGCGGCCGCGGAGCTCGAGATCCCCCTTGTTCCCCTTCCCGAGAAGGGATCCACCACGCATGTCGAACTGCATCGACGCCTCCATCGCCTGGAACGCGACGGGGGCGTCCGACGTCACGGTGATGTCGCCCGTTCCGTCCTTCATCCGCAACGGCGTTCCGACCAGCGTGAGCTCGGCGCCCGCTTTGATCCCGAGGATCGTCACCTCGCCCTTTTGCGCGTTCACGTGGAGAGACCCCGAGAGCTCATTAAAGGCCAACTTGCTGCCCTCGCTCTC
>JANMVW010000367.1:0-6647 GCA_031393555.1 Acidobacteriota bacterium | reverse complement strand
GCCGCCGCGCGACGCGGCAGAAGACCCGGAAGGCCTGACCCATGGACTACCGCGAACGGTGGGAGCTGAAAGAGTACCAGAGCGAGCAAAGACTCGGCACGCGCGCGGCGCTGCTCCACGTCGTGATCGTGATCCTGCTCGCAGGTTTTCTCGGCGTGTTTTGGTATTTGCAGATCGTCAAGGGAAGTGAGTTTGCATTGCTCGCCGAGAACAACCGCCTCCGTCGCATCGCGCTCCCGCCGACGCGCGGCGTCGTGCTCGATCGTCGGGACGAAGTACTCGCCTCGACGCGCCCCGCCCTGAATCTCGTGCTCGTGCGGGAAGGCCTGACCGATGCGGAAGGCCAATTGAAACGCCTCGAAAAGCTTCTCGGCATACCTTACGACCTCTTGAACGGGCGCCTCCAAGCCATGCGCCGCCGCCCGACGTTCGAGCCACTCGTCATCAAGGAAGACGTCCAATTGGCCGATATCGCGAAGGTCGAGGCGCGCCGAGAGTGGTTTCCGTCCGTTGAGGTCGAACAGACGGCGCTTCGTGACTACCCTGATGGTCCGGCGGTCGCGCACGCCGTCGGCTACGTGGGCGAAGTGAACGAGTCGCAACTCGCCAAGATCTTGGACGGCTCGATCCAGCAAGGGGACATCGTCGGAAAGACGGGCGTGGAGCGCGAGTACGACGAGGTCCTGCGCGGCCGTCGCGGCTGGAAGCTCCAGACCGTCAACAGTCTCGGCCGACCCCTTGGCGCCTCCCAGCAGGGGCGTGACCCCGAGGACGGTCACCCGCTTCGTCTCACGATCGACAAGCGGCTTCAGCGCAAGCTCGTCGAGTCCCTCGGAGACGAGGTCGGATCAGGTATTTTCATGAACCCGAACACCGGCGAGGTCTTGGCGCTCGCCTCGACCCCCGGCTACGACCCCAACGTGTTCACGGCGCCCGTCTCGCGGACGACGTGGACCGCGCTGATCAACGATCCGCGCCATCCGTTGAACGATCGAGCGATCTCGTCATTCTACGCGCCCGGCTCGACGTTCAAAGTGCTCATGTCGATCGTGGGATTGGAAACGGGCGCGATCACTCCGCAGACAACCGTGTTCTGCCCGGGTTCGGTGTCGATCTACAACCGGCAGTTCATGTGTTGGAAGAAGGGAGGGCACGGGACAGTCGATGTCCATCAAGCTCTCGTACATTCGTGCAATGTCTTCTACTACCTGCTCGGTAAGAAGGTCGGCATCGACGCGATCAGTAAGTACGCCAAAATGTTCGGCATCGGCGAGCTGTCGGGAATCGACATTCCTGGGGAGAGCCGGGGCAACCCCCCCTCGGTCGAATGGAAACAGCGCATCCACAAAGAGCCTTGGTATCCGGGCGACACGATTTCGGTGTCGATCGGGCAGGGGCTCCTCGCCGTTACTCCGGTTCAGATGGCGACGATGATTTCGGCGGTCGCGAACGGTGGGACGCTCGTCCGGCCTCACCTGGCTCGGGACGCGAAGTTGGAGTCCGTGAAGCTCCCGGTGTCGGCCGCGACTCTCGCATTGATTCGAGACGCGCTCGCGGACGTCGTCGAAGAGGGGACCGCGACGCGCGCGCAGCTCGGGCCGATCCGAGTCGCCGGGAAAACCGGGACGGCGCAGGTCTTCAAGAAGTCGGTGGGTGTCGACGCCGACAAGCAGCCGAAGGACGAGCGCGATCATGCGTGGTTCATCGGCTACGCGCCGGCGGAAAATCCAGAGATCGCGTTTGCGATCGTGATCGAGCACGGCGGCCACGGCGGCACGACGGCGGCGCCCGTTGGACGCAAGGTCCTCGAGGTTTTTTTCGCAGACAGGCTTCCCCTCAAGGAATCGGTCCCCGAGCTACAGGCGAATCTGACGCACCATCCCGAGACCCGAAGTGCTTCGACGCCGACTTCTCGATAGGCTCGATGTGCCGACGATTGCGGCGGCGCTCGCGCTCGCCGCGGTCGGGTTAACGGCGATCGCCTCGGCCACCGCGGAACAACCTGCTCGCGCGGGCTTGTGGAAGACCCAGCTCGCCTGGCTCGCCATCGCGGCGGTTGCGGCCGTCGTCGTGATCACCGTCGATTATCACGTCTGGGCGGAGTTCTCTCTCAGCCTGCACGGGTTGGCCGTGGCTTTGCTCGTCGGGGTGACGTTGTTCGGCAAAGAGGTGGGAGGCAACCGTTCGTGGCTGGCCGTGGGGCCGGTGACGTTTCAGCCGTCCGAATTCGCTAAGTGGACGACCTGCCTCGCAATCGCCGCGTTTCTCGCCAAACGTGTCCATGACCGCATCCGCTTCGTGCAGGCCTTGCAGCTCGGGGCGATCATCGGCGTGCCGATGCTGTTGATCGCGAAGCAGCCCGACTTCGGGACCGCACTCACGTTCGTTCCGATCGCCCTCGCCGCGGTCTTGCTGGGCGGCCTCCGTTGGCGAGTCGTTGCTCTCGCCCTGTGTGTCGTGGCCCTCTTGGCGCCCGTCGGCTGGCGTCACCTCAAGCCCTATCAGAAGGAACGGATCCTGACGGTCGTCGATCCCGGTCGCGACCCCTCCGGGATTGGATACCAGGTGCGCCAATCCAAAATCGCGGTCGGCTCGGGACGGCTCACCGGAAAAGGGCTTTTCAAGGGGACGCAGACGAGACTCAATTTTCTCCCGGCTCAGCACACGGATTTCGTGCTCGCCGTGATCGCGGAGGAATTGGGTTTCATCGGAGCCGCCGGAGTCCTCGCGCTGTTCTATTACCTGCTCTATCGAGGGCTACTCGCGGCGCGTTCGTCTCAAGATAGGCTGGGGACCTATATCAGCCTGCTCGTCGTCTCGTGGCTGATGGGCCAGGCGGCAATCAACATCGGTATGGTGTTGGGCCTGATGCCGACGATTGGCGTGCCCCTGCCGCTGCTTTCCTATGGCGGAACGGCGCTGATTTCCGTGATGTGCGGCGTCGGCCTGATCGTCAACGTGCGCGGGCGGCGTTTCGTCAACTAGGCGTCCTGCTAGAATCCCGCGGCGCGGTTCCGCTCGCGCACCGAGGGACGGTCATGGCGCCAACGACGGAATCGATGCGCGACGAAGAGGCCACGTTTCGAAAGATTCTCGCGGGCGTCCAGAAGCCGACGCGCTACATCGGCGGCGAGTGGAATGAAATCGTCAAGGACCATCGAAGCGTAGCGCTGACGTTCGCGCTGGCGTTTCCCGACGTCTATGACATCGGGATGTCGCACCTGGGCTTCCGGATCCTCTACCCGCTTTTGAACGCGCGTGACGATGTCGCGGCTGAGCGCGTCTTTTGTCCCTGGCCCGACATGGCCGACGCGCTGCGCCGCCACAACCGCCCTCTGGCGACGCTGGAGACCGCGACACCGCTTTCGGCCATGGACGTCGTCGGCTTTTCGCTCCAATACGAGATGACCTTCACGAACGTCCTCGAAATGCTCGACCTCGCGGGAATCCCCCTACGGTCGTCGCAGCGCGGCGAGAGCGACCCGCTCATCGTGGCCGGCGGGCCTGTCGTTTTCAACTGCGAGCCGATCGCCGACTTCCTCGACTTCGTGTTCATTGGCGACGCCGAGGAGCTGCTTCCGGAGTTCCTGGACAAATTGAAAGCGCTGAAGCGAGCGAGCGCACCGCGCTCCGCGCGCATTCGCGAGCTTGCAAAGATCCCCGGCATCTATGCGCCGGCACTCTATTGCCTCGAGGAGGATGACGGTCTGCTGATCCCCGTAGGTAACGGTCACGCGCCGTATCCGGTGAAGCGACGCATCGTCTACGACATCGACCGATTTCCGTTCCCCGATCGCATTCTCGTGCCCCACGGCGAAATCGTGCACGACCGCGTTTCGATCGAGTTGATGCGCGGATGCCCGGTGGGCTGCCGATTCTGCCAGGCTGGCTACATCTACCGCCCAACACGCGAGCGCGACCCCAATCAGGTCCGCGACACGGTGATTCGATCGGTGCGTTCAACCGGATACGACCAGTTCTCGTTGGCGTCGCTCAATACCGGGGAGTACGGCGCCGTTCAACCGTTGCTGTTCGACCTCATGGACCGTTTCGAGCCCGAGTCGGTATCGGTGTCCCTCTCGTCGATGCATGCGTCGACGATGACGGAAGACTTGGCGCGCCAGGTCCGGCGCGTCAGGAAGTCCGGATTCACGATCGCGCCGGAAGCGGGGACCCAGCGCCTGCGTAACGTGATCAACAAGAACCTCAACGAAGACCAAATCCTCAACGCCTGTCGCCTTGCGTTCGAGGCCGGTTGGGATCTGATCAAGCTGTATTTCATGATTGGTCTCCCGACAGAAACCGACGCCGACGTCGACGGGCTGGTCGATCTTGCACACGAGATCCACGCCCTGGGCAAAAGAACCGCCAAGGGAAGGCGGCCGGAGGTGACTCTGTCGGCGTCGTCGTTCGTTCCGAAAGCGGTGACGCCGTTCCAGTGGGTGGGCCAGGACCGCCTCGAGAATCTCTATCGCAAACAGAACAGAATCGCCTCGCGGGTGCGACGCGGTGTGCGCTTCAAGCATCACGAGTGCGAGACGACGTTTCTCGAAGGCGTGTTCTCGCGCGGCGATCGGAGGCTCGGGGCAGTGGTCGAGCGGGCCTTCCGTCTCGGTGCCCGTTTCGACGGATGGGCAGAACATTTCAATCTCGACATCTGGCAGCGCGCTTTCCGGGAAGAAGGCATCGACCCGGAAATCTACGCCTATGGAGACTGGGCCACCGATCGCCGCCTCCCCTGGGATGTCCTCGACTCGCTCGTTAACAAGAAGTGGCTGGCGCTGGAATTGAAGCGGGCTCTCGCGGAAGGGACGCTCTCCATTTGCGGACCGACCGATTGTCACGGATGCGCGCCGTTTGCGAAGGAATGCGTGAAGGGGATCGTGAAGCAGACCACGGGGCGCTCACTCGATTCCGGACTCACGATTCTGTCGACGCCTTCGGCAGTTGGACCTGGCGTTCCCGCGCGGGCCGCGGATGCCCCTCGGGCGTTGACGGTCGACGAGAGCGCCGCGCTAAAGGCGTCGTTGGGTGATCTGCCGCGCTACCGGTACCGTCTGCGTTTCGAAAAGACGGGGCGGCTCCAGTTCCTCGGCCACCTCGACCTCACACGCGCGATGTTTCGGGCGTTCCGTCGCGCGCGAATCGCGCTCGTGTATTCCCAGGGTTTCAACCCGAAACCGCGCGTGCAATTCGGCCCAGCGCTTGCCGTAGGGATTGAATCTCATGGCGAGTACCTCGATCTTTGGTCCTTCATGCGTCTCGAGGCGGAAACGGCCGTGGCGGCGATCAACGACGCGTTGCCTCGAGGACTGTCGGTGTCGGCGCTTCGAGAAATCGGGAGCGATGCGCCTGGCCTCTCGGAGTCGGTGCGCGCCGCGCGTTATCTCGTGCAACTCCCGACAGGCGTCTTTCCCTCAGTCGCTCTCGAGACCTTTGCGGGGCGAGAGGCGCATTCGGCCGTCCGGGAGAGAAACGGGAAGACCGTCAGTTTTCCTTTGCGTGACTGGCTTCTCAACGTCGCAGAAGTGGATGCCACGTCGTTTCGCATGACCCTGGCGGTGGGGGGCGAGGGCGCCTCCGTCCGTCCCGACGAGGTCCTGACGGTCATGTACGGCGAAGCGGCCCTGGGGACGCGTCTCTCGCGGGAGGACCTTGCGGTCATCTGGGGCGGCCGACTGGTGAGCCCCCTGGTCGCCGATTCTGCGACGGTGCCGGTTGTCGAACGAGCTGCTGGTTAGCCGCGCCGGCGGCCGGGTGTGCACCGCTCTTCGCGAGGACGGTGTGACGGTGGAGCTTCGTGTCGAGGATGAGCGCGCCGCGCTTGCCGTCGGGCACATCGTCAAGGCGCGCGTCTCGAAGGTTCTCCCGGGAATTCAGTCGGCATTTCTCGACGTGGGCCAGGACCGGGATGCATTTCTCCACGTGAACGACCTCCTGCTCCCAGGGGAGGCCGTAACGCCTCCATTTCTGGCGTTGGCCGGCACGGCCGAAAACGAGGCTGGGGCGAGCACGGGGGGAGAGGCCGAGACTCTCGCGATCCGCCGATCACAACGGGAAATGGTGGGTCCGCCCATTCAAGACCGACTCAAAGAGGGTCGTGAGTTAGTCGTGCAAGTCGTGCGGGAGGCCTTAGGCGGCAAGGGGCCGCGGGTCACCAGCTTCATTTCGCTTCCCGGTCGTTACCTGGTCCACACACCGCAGGCGTCGTTTCGAGGAGTGTCGCGCCGGATCCACGACCCAGAGGAGAGGCAGCGCCTACGCGACATTCTCTCCGCTCTTCCGGAGTTGCCTGGCGGTTTCATCGTGCGCACGGCGGGTGCCGGAGCCGAAGCCTCCGCGTTCGAGGCCGACGCCCGGTTCCTCGTCGAGGTTTGGACGGCGATAGCCGCGAGGATCGAACATACTCCTGCGCCGTCGTTACTCCACGCGGATCTCGACCTCTTCCTGCGCTCGCTGCGTGATGCGCCGAGCGCTTCCCTCAGCAGAGTTGTCGTAGACGACGATCGCATGCTTCGCGCAGGGCGAGACTACCTCCGCGTGATCGATCCGCAACTCGCCTCGCGGTTGCAGCGGCACTTGGGACCCGAGTCCGTCTTCGACGCGACAGGCGTCTCTCTAGAGATCGAGAAGGCGTTGCGGCCCAG
>JANMVW010000329.1:0-23802 GCA_031393555.1 Acidobacteriota bacterium | reverse complement strand
ACTAGTCGGCGAGTTGGAGAGAGAGGAAATCCTCGATTCGTGGGAGACTCCCCCACCGCAGCCTGAGGAGGACGGTTCGTTCGGACTCGAGCCCATCGCTCGGCCGTCTCCGGCCCCGGTTCCGGGAATGAGCGCGGCTGCGGCGGAGCTCAGTCGGCGCGTGAACGACCTCCTCTCCGAGGCCAAGGTCAAGGCTGGGGCGGGGGAGCGCGACGAGGCGTTGGCCATTCTCGCCCGCCTCGCAATCCTCGACGAAGACAACGAGGAAGCGGTGCTCCTGCGATCCAAAATCGAGGCCGAAGGCGCCTCCGATCTCGACAAGGTCGAGCGTGCGATTATCGAAGGCGTGGCGGCACTCGAGGCCGACCGCCTCGACGACGCGGAGAATTTCCTCCGTGAAGCGCTCGCTCTTGCGCCAGAGCACCGTGAGGCGCGGCACTACCTCGAAAGGGTAGTGGAACGCCGCGAGAGCGGCGGCGAGGAAATGCTCAGTGTCGGGAACGGTGAATCCGCACCGCCAGAAAATGCCGTGCATCTTGCGACCAACGTCGATTCCGCCCAGCGAAACAAAGCGCCCGCGCCCAGGCCGCCCCGGACGGAACCGATTGAAAATTCCAAGTTTGCCGAGTCCGCCGAGTCAGAGCCGAGCCCATTCCGGTTGACGCTCCCGCCTCGGAAATTCCTCATCTGGGCGGGGATCGGCGTCGGGGTTTTGGCCTGCGCAGCAATTGCCCTTCTACGCCCTACCGGTGGGACGCCGTCCGAGATGGCCGCGGGGAAAGCCGTCGCGCCTCTGTCACGTCCGAAGCGGCCGGGGAAACCCGTTCCGCCAGCAAACAGCGGGGCGAACGAACCGGCGCAGGCTGTGCCCGCCAGTCCGGAGGACGCCGCGAAGCTTATCGCTTCCGGGCTCGCATTGGGGCGTTCACTCATGAACTCAGGGGATTTTGGCGGGGCCGTGGTTGCGTTCAACGAGGCCCTAGCATTGGATCCGAGAAGCGTGGAGGCACGGGCCGGCCTCGAGGATGCGGGCGAGCGCTACAAGGCGAGCAAGGCCGAGCGGGAAGCACTCAACAGCATCAAACTCGCGTTTCGCGACGGCGAGTACACGTCAGGTCTGAGGCTTGCGTACCGCCTGCCGCCGAGCGTGAGCACGGCATACACCGACGCCGTGAAGGTGGCGGGGTGGTACAACCTCGCCGTCGTCGCGTTGCGCGCCGGCGAGTGTAACGAGGCTCTGTCTCACCTCGACGAGGCCTTGGCGATCGCCCCCAAGGATGCCGAGGCGAAAGAACTGCGCGAGTTGGCATCGCGTTATGTTGATGCGGTCAAAGACCGCGTGTTCCTCGATCGGGTCGAAGGTCTCGGGTTCCGGCCGTTGCCCTCGTCTTAGCCGCCGAGCTTAAGACGTCACGGTCAGTGCCGGAAGTGTCGCCGGCCCACGAGCACCATCGTCAAGCCGCGCTCGTTGGCGGCAGCCACGACGTCGTCATCGCGGATCGAACCACCGGGCTGCACGACCGCGGTGATCCCCGCCTCGGCGGCCGTATCGAGTCCATCACGGAAAGGGAAGAAAGCGTCCGACGCCATGGCGGCACCGTGGAGTGAAACGAGGCTTTTCTGGATTCCCAGCCGGGCCGAATCGACACGGCTCATCTGCCCGGCACCGATCCCGAGGGTGCGCGAGGAGCTCGCGTAAACGATCGCGTTCGACTTGACGTGACGCACGACGGTCCATGCAAATTGGAGAGCTTTCCATTCCTCGTCGCTTGGAGGCCGTACGGTGACCACGCGTCCTTCGCGGACTGGCGGGTCTGGCTGGTCCCAATCTTGAGCGAGGATGCCGCCTTGGACGCGGCGGAGGTCGAGCCCTTCCCGCCGAAACCGGGACAGCGGGCCGAGTTCCAAGAGGCGGAGGTTCTTCTTTCTGGCGAGCACCGCGAGGGCCCCGACCCCGAACGACGGCGCAATCACGCCTTCGTAGAAAGCCCCCGCGATCGCCACGGCGGTTGGCCCGTCGACTTCCTCGAAAAAGGAAATCACTCCGCCGAAGGCGCTCGTCGGATCGCAGGCAAGCGCCGAAGCGAAGGCCGCCGATGGGCCGTCGCCCAGGCCGACGCCGCAAGGATTTCCGTGTTTGACGATGACGCACGCCCGCCGGCCCAGATCCGCGGCGAGTGAAAGCGCCGCGTCAAAATCGAGGATGTTGTTGAACGAGAGAGGCTTTCCTTGGAGCTGGCGCGCCGTCGCAACGTTGGCGCCGTCGGCTTCGGGGTCTCGGTAAAACGCCGCGCGCTGATGCGGATTCTCGCCGTAAACGAGATCTGCCGCTTTCGGGAAGTCGAGTGCCAAGGTGTCGGCGAAATCGGCTTTCACGGCCGGTTCGGGCGAGGCCACTCCGGAAAGATACCTGGCCACGGCCGCGTCGTACGACGCGGTGTGGGCGAAGGCCTTGGCCGCAAGCGTCAGGCGCAGTAGTCGAGGGAGCGACCCCTCCGCGCGGAGCCCTTCCAAAACGGCGGGGTAATCCGCAGCGTCGACGACGACGCCGACGTCCTCCCAGTTCTTCGCGGCACCCCGCACCATCGACGGGCCGCCGATGTCGATCATCTCCACTACGTCTTCGAACGACTTCGCAGGATCGGCGGCGGTACGTGCGAAAGCGTAAAGGTTGACAATGACCAGGTCGATCGTCGGGATGCGCTCGGCCTCGAGGTCGGCCATGTGCTTCGCGTTGCTGCGGATCGCGAGGATCCCTGCATGGATGCGGGGATGGAGCGTCTTGACACGCCCATCCAGCATTTCGGGAAATCCGGTCTGATCGGCCACGCGTACCACCGGGAGCCCAGAGTCCTCGAGGAGTTTGGCCGTGCCGCCGGTCGAGAGGAGTTCGATGCCCAGACGGTGGAGTTCGCGAGCGAAATCGACAATGCCGTCCTTGTCGAAAACGCTGATCAACGCGCGTCGAACGTTTGCGCTCATTACTTGACTCCTTGGAAGGGCGTTCCCCCGAAATCACCGTTGCACTCGCGCCACGCGGCGAGCCAAGCCTGAACGACGTCGGTGACCGCGTGGGAATAAGACAACGAAGCGATCGCAAATGGCACGGAGCGGTCGTCGAAGGCGGCCGTGTCGTTCCGGTCTCCTGCCTGCGCGTAGGCTCGGGCGAGGATGACGTCCTCGGCGCGGGCGCGCTCGAGAATCGTGAGAGTGAAGGACTTGAAGTCCTCTTTGGAGAGCGCGGTGTTGCCGTGCCCGTAGAACACCAGCGGGAACCTCGGGCGCCTCGTCTCGCACAGGGCTGCGAAATGCGCGTATCGAGGTGCGCCCGCCGCACCGGCGGCTCCCGGCGGGAATCCGGCGTCGGCGACGTAATGTGCGAGCACGCCAAATCGCCGCGCCACGTCCCGAAAAGACGTTCGTGTCGTGACGCCGGAAACGAGATCGCGAGCCGCGGCATCGACGGACGCCTCAATGCCGCCGTTTTCCCACGGCGGGCGGTGCGGCAACGTGTCTTCCTGCGTCAACGGTTCGAGCGTACCGCGAAGGACGTCGTTCCGCCGCTTCTCCAAGACCTTGCGCAAAGAGATGGGCATCAGTTTGATCGCGTCGTCGATCATCACGATACGAGTGGCCGCCGTCCAGGCGAAGGCCGGTGATGCGGTGACGATGAGGATCAGGGCTGCGAGAAACGGTCTAGGTGCGCGCATGGTTCGCGCATCGTACAACGTCGTTGAGTCCGTCTCGTAGCGCGGGGCGGCGCTTACGGTTTGTCGGTGGCGGTTTTCGAGGGAGCCGGCGGTTTCTGCAACTGGAGGAGTGGAAGCCCGAGCGAGCCCGCACGGGAGCGATAGATCTCGAGTTCCACGGCCAGCAAATTCTCGTTGTTGACGACCTGCGGATTCTTGCGTGGGTCTGCAAGGCTGGGGTCGAGCACGAGCGCACGTCGGTACTCTTCGACCGCGTCGTCGTACTGGCCTTCAGCGTCGTAGACTGCGCCAAGATTGTAGTGGGCGAGAGCGTTGATCGGATCGATGGAGATCGCCTTCTTGAACGAAGTGGCGGCCGAGTTGAAGGCCCCGGTCGTCCGCTGAAGCGTACCGAGGTTCTGCCAGAGGGTCGTGTTCAGCGGGTCGAGGCGAAGCGCGTACTGCTGGAACGAAATGGCGACCTTCGGCATCCCGCGCTTAGCGACGTACGCTGCGAAGTCATTCACTTGAGCGGCTGACGCTTGGCCCACGCTCATGAGATCGAGATAGGCGTTGGCGTTGGGCTCGCTTCCGATGGGGCTCTTGCGAACGAGGGCGATGGTGTTCTTCAGCGAGGTGTCCGGCAAGAACGCGGTGGTGGTCGCAGGAAGGGGCGTAGGCTCGGGAGCCGACGGCGCGGGCACGGTGGTCAAGTCCTCCGGCTGGCTACGTGATCCGCTTGTCACGGCTTCTTTCGATCGTATTCGGGGCGCCCACCACGCATCGGCACTGTTGCCTGCGGTCGCCGGCGCTGGGTTCAAGGCGATTACGGTGATCGCTAGGAGTGTCGCCATCGATGAAAAATGCGTCATCTCGATTCTCCTGCCCAACGGCGATTCGACGTCATCGTCCCGGGCGCGCCTTGACCACGACCTTGCGGTCGACGACGATCACCCTCAGGTCGACCTTATCGCATCCAGTCTTCTCACGCATCTTCCGGGCTTGCGCGCTGATCGTGAGCACGAAATTCTCAAAAGTGAGCCTGTCCGTCGCGTCGCCCGCCTTCTTGCGGGCATCGAGCAGCCGAGCGTGGAGGAGTTTCAGGACGTCGGGCTCTGCCGCAGGGTCTTTCACGGTGCAACGGGCCACGACTTGCTCGGAGCCTCCCGCGCGGTCCGCGACGGCCGGAGCGGGACGGTCGCCCTCTTCGAGCCCCCGCAACGTCTTGGCCCAAAGCTCGGACAGGCTATTGAACCGACTGACGAGTGCGTTGAAGTGAAACCGGGCCGCGTAACGACGAATCGGCGTGGCGGAATGGCGCCGGATGATCTTCTCCAGCTCGTTCCGAAGTTCCAGGGGTTGCTTCGGCACCGATCCTGCGAAAAACATGTCGTACTGGATCTTGAGTTGCCGGATCCCGCTCTCGAGACGGCCGAGTTCAGCCTCGAGTTCGGTCGAAACAGCTTCGTGCACCCCGGCGACCCTCTATAATGAACGCTTCAAGGCGACCCGTTTGAAGCATCGCGAAGTATAAGTTTGCGTCGCCTCAAACGCAATTCGTGGGCCGTATTGGCCTTCTGCGAGTCCAATGGAGCGAGGCGACATCCTAAAGCGGCTTCCCGCGGTCTCGCGCCTGCTCGACGACCCTGCTCTGGCGGAGCCTCTTGCCCGCTGGGGGAGACGTCTCGTCACGGACCTCCTTAGGGAGGAGCTTGACCGTCGGCGTGAAAGGCTTCAGGCGGGCGAGAGCGACGTAAGCGCGCCCACGGCGTTCGCATTCGCTTCGGCCGTCACCGCGAAGGCGGAAGCCCTCCTCGCCCCCTCGCCCCGCGTCGTCATCAACGCCACCGGCGTCATCGCCCACACGAACCTCGGTCGATCGGTGTTGTCTTCCGCAGCTGCGCGCCGCGTCGTGGAAGCGGCGACTTGCTATCTCGACCTTGAGTACGACCTCGAAAAGGGTGCGCGCGGCGACCGGATGGCGCACCTCGACGGACTGCTGCGGCGTCTTTTCCCCGGACGATCCGCCGTCGCGGTCAATAACAATGCCGGGGCGATCCTCCTCGCGCTTCGGGCGCTCTCCAAGGGGCGAGAAGTCGTGGTTTCACGAGGCGAGTTGGTCGAAATCGGCGGCGCCTTCAGGGTGCCTGACATTCTTACTGTGTCGGGCGCCAAAATGAAAGAGGTCGGCACGACCAATCGCACGCGCCTGGCCGACTACGAGGCCGCGATAGGGCCGAAGACGGCTCTCTTCCTGAAAGTCCACGCGAGCAACTTCAAGATCGTCGGATTCACGGAAGACACCTCGATTCGTGAGCTCGCGACCCTCGCCCACGCGAAGGGTCTCCCCGTGGTTGTCGATTGGGGGAGCGGCGACCTGATCGACCTCGCGCCGTTTGGCGTAACCGACGAGATCCCGGTGCCAGCCCTCCTCGACCAGGGCGCCGACGTTGTCACGTTCAGCGGCGACAAACTGCTCGGTGGGCCGCAGGCGGGGCTCGCCGTCGGGCGCGACGACCTGATAAAGCGCCTGCGCCGTGACCCTTTGGCGCGCGTGCTGAGGCTCGATCGACTGCAGATCGCGGCGCTCAGAGAAACACTTGCGGCCTATGTAACCGGCCGTGCAATCCAGGAGATCCCGACTCTTCGCATGCTCTCGCTCGCGGCTGCGGAGATCGGTCGGCGTGCCGAGGCAGTCGCTCGGGAGACCTGTCTGCTCGCGCCGAAACTGGTGTGGCGACTCGAGGCGGGAGTCTCGCGGCCGGGCGGCGGCTCGTCGCCGACGGGCGAGATCGCGACGACGCTGCTCGCGATCGAGGATCCATCCGGAGACGCGGGTCGCCTCGACGTTCGCCTGCGGCGGGGTGATCCTCCCGTCGTGGCGCGAGTCAACGCCGGAAAGCTCCTTCTCGATCTGCGAACGGTGCTGCCGGACCAAGATGCAGATCTTTCGCGTTGCCTGGCCTCGGCCGCACGGCCCCACCGTCAGAGCGCAGGATAAGCCGCGTAGAGACTGCCGGGCAGATTCGAGATCCGACTCATGCCGACGGTGGAGAGGAGTTCGCCGGCAGTATCGATCAAGCAACCCTCGACCCCCTCACGCCCCTCGATGAGGGCGAGACCGTCTCGCGGGCCGAGGAGGAAGGCTGCCGTGGCGAGGCGCCCCGCGAGAAACGTGCTTGCCGCCACGACGGTCGCGGACATGACCCCTTGCGCGGGTCGCCCCGTCGTGGCGTCGAGCAGATGGTGGTAGCGAACGCCGCTTTTTACGAAACACCGCTCGTAATCCCCCGACGTTGCGATGCCCGCTCCGCCGATCAGTCGCACCGCGAAGCGGCATTGTCCCGGAGCGCGCGGATCGGCGACGCCGATCGACCAAGGCCGGCCGTCTCCCCGCCCCCCGATCGTACGGACGTCTCCCGCGAAGTTCAGGATCGCCGAGGTCACGCCGTGCTCGCGAAGCACGTCGGTCGCGCTGTCGACCGCGTATTCTTTTCCGACGCCGCCGAGATCGAGTTCCATCCCTTCGCGAGGCAAGAACACGGTCCCATCGCGGACGGATACTTCACGGTGGTTGACGAGGGGAAGGAGCGTGGTGAGTTCGTCTTCGTCTGGAATTCGGGGCTCCCGGAAGTTCCACGCTCGTCGCAGCACGCCGATGGTCGGATCGAACCGGCCTGCGGTGAGGTGCGCCAAATCGAGCGCGGCTTCGATCAGGGCGACCGTCTCGTCGTCGACCGCGACGGGAGCACGCCCGGCGTTACGCGCGATCTTGGAGACGATGCTGTCTTCCCTGAAGCGTGAGAATTTTCTCTCGATGCGGAAGGCCTCGTTCTCCGCGGCTCGCGCGATCGTCTCCGCGTGGTGACGGCCGCGGTCATCGAGGAAACGAACGATCGCGCCGCCGCCCATCAAGGTGAATCGTGTCGTGTAGAGGGTCCGCCCGTTCACGAGCTCAGTAACGCCAGGAGAGTCCGACGGTCGCCGAGACCACCGTCATGTCGGCGGCAGCGACTGTGGTGGAGCCGCCCCCGTTTCCGCCGTCCTCGCCACCATCGAGCGGCGAACGCAGGAGCGGGGGGATGGTGGCGGGCACCGGCACGACGCGATCCCGCCCTCGCTGATTTTGGTAGGTCGCTCCCACGCTCAGAACGAGATCTCGCCTGATGTTGTAGGCGACGGTGAGTCCGCCAAGCACGCTGTCGAAGGCGGATAGGCGATAGTCGCTCGACATGTACGTCTGCGGCGCGGCGAACATCTAGCTGAAGAACGAAGCGTGGCTCTGCGTGTACAACCGCAGAAGCGGTGAGACGACCCACTTCGCCCCGGCGCGCTGGTCGTACAAGAGATCGAGCGTGTTCGCGCCGATGGACCAGTCGTCCCAGTAGTAGCGATAGCCGATCTTTAGGGCACCGTCTACGTCGCTGAAGAAATGACCGTACTTGAATACGACGGCGTAACGTGAGCGTGCATCGGGTCGGATTTCGGGAGTGGTGACGTTGCCCGTGCCGATGGGCACGACCTTGTAAGGGTCCGTGAGGTAACCGCTGAGATCGGCGAGCGACGCGGAAATGTCGAAAAGGTCGCGCTCGCTCCCGATCCAACTGAATCCCAAAGCCACGGCGTTGCTCGATTTGGGGTACGACACTCGGATGGGGTTCGTGGGCGTTGCCACGGGCGTTACGACGTCGCGCGAGAGCGCGGCCCCAAAATGGAGGGTGCCGCGTCCATCGGCCATCGTCCACGCATCGGTCAGTCCGGCGCCGCGGGCGAGATAGTCGTTTTCCTCCGAGTACGAGATGTCGACCGACGGGAGGTGCGCTCCGAACTTCCGCGCGTACGACGCCGAGATCGAATTTCTCGTATCGTTGTATTGCGCGAGGGGGATGCTGCTCGAGGTTGCCCCCGACGCCGACGTCGTCGCGTCCGCGGTTGGATAGCCGCCGGTGGGAGACGCTCCAGAGATCGAGTCATATCCGAGAATGAGAGAGAGTTGCCCGCCCTTCAGGCCGAAGTCCTGGTTGAGGTAGAGCCACGGGTTCGAAACTTCGGTGCGGCCGCCGGATTCTTGGTAGAAAAAATAGCGAAACTCCAGGTTGGACTGAGCGCGCAGATCGCCCACTGCGACCGCGCCGATGCCGGCGGCGAGCCACGGGAGCTTTCGAAGCTTCTTGCGCCGGCGCTTAGTTGCAGCCACAGCCGCCACCCGCGGCGCCGCCATCGCCGGATGCGCCTTCCTTGCTCGCGTGGATGTGTTCGCGGATGAGGCGCGTCAGAGGGTCGCCGTCCAGGCTCATGATCGGGTCGGGGAGGTAACCGCGCTGCCAGGCCTTGAGGTTCCCCGTCGCTTCGACGCTCGCCGCCACGCGCACGTCGGTCCCGGGCCGGAGCGCTCCGCCGGCGAGCAGCGTCGTGACGGCGGCTTCGATCTTCTTGTGGACACTTGCGTCGCCGCCTTCGAAACGGGCCGCCAGGCGCCCCTCGCGGTCGATCAGGAAGGACGTGGGCATCGCGACCACCCCAAAGGCCTCGCCGGCCCTCTCTGAAGTGTCCCGGGCGATCGTGAAATTCGCGGGAACCGAGGCGAGGAAGCCGGTTACCGCGTCGTCGTCCTCCTCAAGCGTCAGGCCGATGATCTGAAGGCCGGCATTCGCGTGCGCCTTTTGCAACTCATCGAGAAAAGGGAAGCTCTTCCGGCAGGGAGCGCACCATGACGCCAAAAAATCCAACAGGACGACCTTCCCTCTCAAGGAGGCGAGCGTGAAGGGTTTTCCGTCTAGCGCGTACAGGGTGACGTCGGGGGCCGTATCACCCGCGTGCGCCAAAAACGCTAGGGCCCCCAGAACGAGGAAGCTAGCCGTTAAGGCGCGGGTCGACGGCCTGAGGAAGCGGGTGTGACGCACCTCGCGAGGCTACCGTGGCAGCCGCGAACGTGCCAGCCGCGCGGCGCCTGAATCGGGACGACGTCGCTCCGGAGTTCAGACGTTGAAGCGGAAGTTGACGACGTCGCCGTCCTTCATGGCGTATTCCTTGCCTTCGAGGCGCAGCGTCCCGCGGTCCCGGCAGGCAGCCCAACTCCCCGCTGCCACGAGATCCTCGAAAGTGCAAAGCTCCGCGCGAATGAACCCCTTTTCGATGTCGCTGTGGATTGCGCCCGCCGCTTGGCGAGCCTTCGTGCCCCGGCGAATGGTCCACGCCCGGCATTCGTCCTCGCCCGCAGTGAAGAAAGATAGGCTTCCGAGCAAGTGATACGAGGCCCGGATCATCCGATCGAGAGCGGGGGAGGCGATGCCGAGTTCGGCGCGAAAGGAGTCTGCGTCGGCGCGATCGAGCTGGGCGATTTCCGCTTCAATCTTGGCCGACAGCGCGACCACTTCAGTGTGAGGCCGGCCGGCGAACGAGGCGAGTCCGAATGCCGCGGCCCCGACGTCGAGCTTCCCCGCGTCGGACTCGTCGGCGTTAACGATGACGAGAAGGGGTTTCAGCGAAAGGAACGTGAACCCAGCCATTCGCCTGAGCTCTTCCTCGGAGAACTCGAGGTTGCGAAGGGGTACCTCCTTCTCGAGGGCAGCGAGGCACTTTCGAATCGTCTCCAAGTCCTTCTTGTCCTCGTCGCGGTTCGTCTTCTTGACGGCCAGTTCGAGCTTCGAGAGGCGGCGCTCGGCGATGGTGTGGTCCGCGAGAATCAGCTCCGTCTCCATCGTGGCCGCATCTCGGGCGGCGTCGATCGTTCCCTCGACGTGCGGGATCGCCTCGTCGTGGAAGCCGCGTACGACGTGCGCCAGGGCGTCCACGGTTCGGAGCTGTTCCAGAGGTAGCCCCTCCGCGGCTTCGCCCTTCTCGATGGCCGCGAGGTCCATGTACTCGACGGTGGCCGGCGTCGTCTTCTTCGGTTTGTGCATGGTGCTCAAGGCGTCCAGCCGCGGATCGGGCACCTTGGCGATGCCGAGGTGCACGGTGTCTCGACCCCCCGCAACCGGCGGGGCGGCGCCCGTGAGAAGGCTGAACAGCGACGATTTGCCGGTTTTCGGGAAACCGAAGAGTCCGATGCGCATGGGGGGCTCCAGGAAAGGATCGATGGTAGCAAGCCTCCTCTCGACTGCGAACCCTCTTGTTGGTACAGTCGCCTGTCGCGTTTCCAATCAGATGTGGGACGGGGCGTGGCGCAGCCCGGTAGCGCGCCTGCTTTGGGAGCAGGTGGTCGGGGGTTCAAATCCCTCCGCCCCGACCAGATCGAGCGCGATGTCTCGGGGTTCGTGAGGGATTTGCGCGTGTAGCTCAGTCTGGATAGAGCACTAGCCTCCGGAGCTAGGGGTCGCAGGTTCAAATCCTGCCACGCGCACCAACCATTCTTGCCAGGGCGAGACCCTTCCGCTAGAGTCCACGAGGCGGGATGGCCGAAGCTCTTTACTCCGTATTGATGGGCGCCTGTAGCTCAGGTGGATAGAGCAACGGCCTTCTAAGCCGTGGGTCGGGGGTTCGAGTCCCTCCAGGCGTACCAACGAGGGACGAACGCCAATTCTATGGTGAGTGTAGCTCAGTCGGTAGAGCTCCAGACTGTGACTCTGGCTGTCGCGGGTTCAAATCCCGTCACTCACCCCAACTCACGTACTTGCGAGGGACTCGGTATGCGCACGTAGCTCAGCCCGGATAGAGCATCGGACTTCGGCTCCGATGGTCGAGGGTTCAAATCCTTCCGTGCGCACCAACTCGCTGCAGGGTCGAATTTTCGCGTGTGCTACTATCGCGCGCCTTTTCGAAACGAAACGAAAGGTGCTACGGGCCGCTAGCTCAATTGGCAGAGCAGCAGACTCTTAATCTGCGGGTTCCTGGTTCGATTCCAGGGCGGCTCACCACACTTCTCCCCGCGCTTTTCGTCTCCGGCCGTGACTTCATGCGAGAGGGAGCCTGATGAAGATCGAGATCACCGATCTCAGTCCCGTTAAAAAAAGCCTCGCCGTCGAGGTCGACGCCGAGGAGGTTTCGAAAGAAACCGAAGCCGTTGTGCGCCGCTACACCGGCCAGGTCCGGCTCCCTGGGTTCCGTCAGGGGAAGGCGCCGGTCGATATGGTGCGCAAGCGGTTCGCAAAGGAAATCGACGATGACGTGCGCGAGCGCCTGATCACCCGGTTGTGGCGGGAGGCGACCAGCGAAAAAGGACTAGTTCCGTTGGGCGAGCCGGTCCTCGAAGACCTCAAGCACGAGCGCGGCATGCCGTTTGGGTTCAAGACGACCTTCGAAGTCTTACCGCAGTTCGAGGTGAAGGACTACCGGGGGGTCGAGGCGACGTCGCCCTCGAGCCGGGTGAACGACGGCGACGTCGAGGAGGCGCTCGAATCCATCAGACAGTCGCACGCGCGTTACGAGGTGGATGATGCACGGCTCGCGGAACCCGGCGACGTCATCGTCGCGGACTTACACGAGGAGCCCGAGGGCGGCGAAGCCAAAACGCGCGAGCGCGTCGTGCTCGAGGTCGGGGCACCCGGAAACCCCGAGCCATTCAACGCAAGAATCCTCGGCGCGAAGGCCGGGGCGGCGCTGGCGTTCGAGATCGACTTCCCGGAGGAGGGGTCCCCGTCCGGGCTGGCCGGCAAGAAAGTGAGCTACCGGCTCCTTGTCCATGAAGTCAAGCGCAAGGAAATCCCCGCACTGGACGACGAACTCGCCAAGGATTTGGGCGAGTTCGACAGCCTCGAGGCTCTGAAGGCACGGGTGCGTGCGGATCTCTCCGAGCGGAAGGCCGCCATGGCCCGTTCGGCGGTCCGCCAGGCGATCCTCGACAAGGTCCTCCTCACCAACCCGATTACGGTCCCGGACGTCCTCGTCGAGGAGGAAATCCAGCACAGGCTGGAGGATATGGTCCGCGAAATGATGTTTCACGGCGTCGATCCCCGAAAGGCGGAGCTCGACTGGAAGCAGTTGCGCGACCGAAATGAGGAGCCTGCTCGAAAGATCGTGCATGCCCGCCTGGTCCTGGACGCAATCGCGTTGGCTGAAGCCGTCAAGGTCGACCGCAAGGACGTCGAAGAGCGTATTCGGCGGGAGGCCGAGCGAATAGGCGAAAGCTACGAGGAAGTCCGATTACGTCTCAGTAAGGGCGGTGGGCTGCAAGCCCTTGAGACTCAGATGGTTAGAGAGAAATCGCTTGACTTGATCACCTCGATTGCTAATATTCAGGGCGCGGAGTAAACCATGCCTCTTGTCCCGATGGTCGTCGAGCAGACCAGCCGCGGCGAACGCGCTTACGACATCTATTCGCGCCTGTTGAAGGACAATATCGTCTTCATCGGGCACGCGATCGATGACGTTCTCGCGAATCTGGTCATAGCGCAACTCTTATTCCTTGAAGCCGAGGATCCGGACAAGGACATCTCGGTCTACATCAACTCGCCGGGTGGGTCGATAACGGCCGGTCTCGCGATCTACGACACGATGCAGTACATCAAGCCCGACATCAGCACGCTGTGCGTCGGACAGGCGGCCAGCATGGCGGCGGTCCTTTTAGCGGCGGGGGAACCGGGAAAGCGGTTCACGCTTCCCAATTCCCGCATCTTGATCCACCAGCCGCTCGGAGGCGTGTCCGGGCAGGCGTCCGAAATCGAAATCCACGCTCGTGAAATCCTGCGGATGCGGGAGTCCTTGAACGAGATTCTGAGAAAGCACACGAACCAGTCGATCGAGCGCATCGAGCGCGACACGGACCGGGATTTCATCATGACGGCCGCCCAGGCTAAAGAGTATGGGCTGGTGGATCACGTCATCGACAAGCGGTCCTGAGGAGGCACGATGTCGCGAAAGAAGGCCGAGGGCGACGGGCTCAAGTGCTCCTTTTGCAACAAGAGCCAAAGGGATGTCCGAAAGCTGATCGCGGGTCCCACGGTCTACATCTGCGACGAATGCGTCGACATCTGCCTCGACATCATCGCTGAGGAGAAAGAGACCGAGGAGCCGGACGGCCGCGTGCGACTCCCGAAGCCCGTCGAGGTCAAAGCCTTCCTCGATGAGTATGTCGTGGGCCAAGAGGCGGCGAAGAAGAAGCTCGCCGTCGCGGTCTACAACCATTACAAGCGTAACGAGATGTCCCGGCGCCGCAACGACGTCGAGATCCAGAAGTCGAACATCCTCTTGGTCGGCCCAACCGGCTCGGGTAAGACGTTGCTGGCGCAAACCCTGGCTCGACTGTTGTCCGTCCCCTTCGCGATCGTCGATGCGACCACGCTGACCGAGGCAGGTTACGTGGGCGAAGACGTCGAAAATATCGTGCTCAAGCTGCTCCAGGCGGCCGGTAACGATGTCGAAAAGTGCCAGCGGGGCATCATCTATATCGACGAGGTTGACAAGATCGCACGCAAGGGGGAAAACCCCTCCATCACGAGGGACGTCTCGGGCGAAGGGGTGCAGCAAGCCCTGCTCAAGATCCTCGAAGGGACTGT
The DNA here is from genome assembly GCA_031393555.1 of Acidobacteriota bacterium. Taxonomy (GTDB): domain Bacteria; phylum Acidobacteriota; class Polarisedimenticolia; order Polarisedimenticolales; family DASRJG01; genus DASRJG01. The sequence goes on along the minus strand of JANMVW010000329.1, from coordinate 9,680 downwards.
CGCCAACGTTCCGCCCCAAGGCGGGCGCAAGCACCCTCACCAGGAATTCGTCCCGGTCGATACAACCAACATCCTCTTCATCTGTGGCGGTGCGTTCGTGGGACTCGACAACATCGTCGAGTCTCGTATCGGTAGGAAAACGATGGGTTTCAAGGGCGAGGTCAAGGCTCGTCGCGACAAAAACCTGGCCGAGATACTCACCCAAGCGCAGCCCGCCGACCTGATCAAGTTCGGGATGATCCCGGAGTTCGTAGGCCGTCTGCCCGTCGTAGCCATCCTCGAAGAACTCGACGTGCCTGCACTTATTCGCATCCTCACCGAGCCGAGAAATGCGCTGGTGAAGCAGTACAACAAAATCTTCGAGTTCGAGGGCGCGAGCCTTCGATTTACCGACGACGCCCTGGAAGCGGTGGCGCAACAAGCCATCGAGCGGAAGATCGGTGCCCGCGGCCTCCGCATGATCCTCGAAGAACTGATGCTCGACATGATGTTCATGCTCCCCTCCCAAACCGAGGTCAAGGAGGTCGTGGTCACGCGTGATGTAGTGCTCAAGAAGAGCAGTCCGCTGATCATCATGGAGAAGGCCAGCTAGCGCGAGCCTTCCGTCCGGCCTTTTGCAAGGAGACCCTTCATGCAAGAACGCGCCAAGCGTTCGGATACCGTGAGTACGCTTCCAATGGTCCCGCTCCGGGACATCGTCGTCTTTCCGCACACCATGGTTCCGTTTGTCGTGGGCCGGCGGGGCTCCTTGCTGGCCGTCGAGCAGGCGTTGGGCGGCGATAAGCAGATCTTCCTCGCCACCCAGCGCAATGCGAAGGTCGACAATCCGAACGCCGAAGAGATCAACTCGATCGGGACGGTCGCCACGATCGTGCAGCACCTCAAGCTGCCTAACGGCAATGTAAAGCTGCTGGTCGAGGGCGCCACGCGCGCGCGAATCCTCGAGATCGACGAAGACCCAGACGGATTTTTTCGCGTCGTCCTGAAACCGATCGAACGTCCGGCCGAGATGACGCCCGACCTTCAGGAACGGATGGAAAAGGTTTCGGGATTGTTCGAGCGCTTCATCAAGTATTCGCCAGGGCTTCCTTACGAGACGATGCTGTCGACCGTCAAGATCGCGGACCCCGGGCGCCTCGCCGATACGATCGCCGCGCACCTTCCCGTGACGATCGAGGAGAAGCAAGCCCTTTTGGAGACGGTGCCCGTCCCGGAGCGGCTTGGCGAGGTCGAACGCCTGCTCGAGGCCGAGATCGAAAAGCTCCGGGTCGACAAGAAGATCAACAACCGGGTCAAGAAACAGATGGAGAAGGCGCAAAAGGAGTACTACCTCAACGAGAAGATCAAGGCGATCCAGCAAGAACTGGGGCGCAAGGACGAGCGCGTCAACGAGATTGAAGAGTTTCGTCAGAAGATCGAAGCGGCCAAGATGCCGGACGAAGCCAAGGACAAGGCGCTCCAAGAGCTGAAGCGTCTCGAGGTGATGCCGCCGGTTTCCGCCGAGGCAACCGTCTCGCGCAACTACCTCGAATGGCTGCTCGCGGTGCCGTGGTTCAAGAAGTCACGCGAACTGACCGACATCAAGCGCGCCGAGCGGATCCTCGACGAGGACCACTACGGATTGGACAAGATCAAAGAGCGCATCCTCGAGTTCCTCGCCGTGCGCCGCCTCGTCAAGAAGATGAAGGGGTCGATCCTCTGCTTCGTCGGCCCTCCGGGCGTTGGGAAGACCTCGCTCGCACGGTCGATCGCGCGCGCCACGGGTCGAGAGTTCGTGCGTTTGTCCTTGGGCGGCGTTCGCGATGAAGCCGAGATCCGCGGTCATCGCAGGACCTACATCGGTGCTTTCCCGGGACAAATCATCCAGATGATGAAGAAAGCGGGAACGCGCAACCCCGTGTTTCTGCTGGACGAAGTCGACAAGATGGCGGCGGATTTCCGAGGAGATCCGTCGGCAGCGCTGCTTGAGGTTTTAGACCCGGAGCAGAATCACGCATTCCTTGACCACTACCTCGACACCGAATACGACCTTTCGAACATCATGTTTATCTCGACCGCCAACGTGGTTCACACGATTCCGGCGGCTCTCCGAGATCGCATGGAGGTCATCCGGATCGCCGGATACACCTTGAACGAGAAGCTCTCGATCGCCCAGCGTTACTTGATTCCCAAGCAGATCGCGGCGCACGGCTTGAAGGATGCGGAGATTTCCTTCGAGGATGCGGCGGTCGTCGAAGTGGCCGAGCGTTACACGCGCGAAGCGGGCGTTCGCAACCTCGAACGTGAGATCGCCTCTCTCTGTCGGAAAATCGCACGCAAGGTCGTGGCCAAAGACGTAGAGAAGCCGATCGTGCTGTCCCCAGCGCGGGTTTTGGAGATGCTCGGTGTGCCGCATTACCACCCGGCGCGCGAGATGGAACGCGAGCCTGCTGTTGGCGTCGCTACGGGGCTCGCATGGACCGAAACGGGCGGTGAGATCTTGAGCCTCGAGGCCACCCGGATGCTCGGGCGGGGCAAGGTCACTCTCACGGGACAGCTCGGAGACGTGATGCAGGAATCGGCACAGGCGGCGCTTTCGTACATCCGTACTCGGGCAGAGGACTTCGGCATCGACCCGCACTTTTACCGGAAGTTCGACATCCATGTTCACGTTCCCGAGGGGGCGATCCCGAAAGACGGCCCATCCGCGGGGATCACCATGGCGACCGCGCTTGCGTCGTTGATGACTGGCGTCGCGGTACGTGGCGACGTTGCGATGACAGGCGAGATCACCCTGCGCGGCAAGGTCCTGCCGATCGGGGGGTTGAAAGAAAAGGTCTTGGCCGCTTTCCGCTTCGGAACGAAGACGGTCATTTTCCCAAGAGACAACGAGCGGGATCTCTCGGAGATCCCCGACGACATCAAGAAGGCAATGACGTTCCACCTGGTAGACAACATGGACGAGGTTCTGGACATCGCTTTGGTCGGACCCCTTCCGGGGGCAGGCTTAGGCGACCGGGCGGCGGCAGCACAGGCTCAGGTCCGCCCGGCCGACGGTCCGGTGACGCACTAGGCGCTCACCGTTCCTTCCCGCCCGGCCGCCGGTTTTCGGGGCCGGGCGTCTCGTCCGATCGAGTAGCTTTGAAGATCGACGAATGCCAATTCGACCGCGCCACGGTGAGAGCCGAGGACGAGCCCCGTGCCCTCGGAGGGGACGTTGTGTTCCTCGGCCGCTCAAACGTCGGCAAGTCCTCGCTCATCAACGAACTGTTGGGCGTGAAGGGGCTTGCGCGCACTTCCAACACGCCGGGTCGGACTCAGACGGTGAACTTCTATCGGGTCAACCGGGTGCATTTCTTCGTCGATCTCCCCGGATACGGCTACGCCAGGGCGCCGAAGAGCATACGGTCGCAGTGGGGGCCGATGGTCGAGGGTTTCCTCGAGCGGCGGCGTGAAGCGATTGCGCTTTCGATCGTACTTGTGGACGCCCGTCACGAGCCCTCGGAACTCGACCGGACGATGCTCACGTGGCTCGTCGATCGGGACATCCCACGAATCGTCGTCGGCGTGAAGGCAGACAAGTTGTCCGGGAACGACCGGTCGAAGTCCGAGAGGGCCTTGAAGAAGGCCTTCGAAACCGGGGAAGGCGGCGTCGCCCCGTTTCTGACTTCCGCCGTTACCGGTTACGGCATCGGCGAACTTTGGCGTCACGTGGACGAGGCGCTCCGAGCGCACCGCGATCGCGACCTCTAGACAGGGAAGGTAGGGCAGGATCGACATGGACATTCGGGAACTGAAGACGATGGACGCCCCAGGTCTGGTGAGGCTGGCGGGATCGTTCGCCATCGAAAACGCTGGAGTGCTGCGCCGTCAGGAATTGGTCTACCGGATCATCCAGGCCCAGGCGCGCAAGAACGGACAGCTCATCGCGGACGGTGTCCTTGAGACTTCGTCGGAAGGGTTCGGCTTCTTGCGCGCCCTCGAGGCGAGCTACCTTCCCGGGCCCGACGATGTCTTCGTTTCGGCCCAGCAGATCCGCCGCTTCGCCCTGCTGACCGGGGACGCGCTCGTGGGGCAGGTCCGCCCGCCGAAACAGGGGGAGCGCTACTTCTCACTCGCCCGCGTCGACACCGTCAACGGACTGCAGCCCGACCTGATCCGCGGACGAAAGACCTTCGACCATCTCACGCCGCTGTATCCAGAAGGGCGACTCTCCGTCGAGCAGGCCGGCCAAGACGTCACGGGGCGCGTCATCGACCTCATGACGCCGCTCGGCCGCGGCCAGCGCGGTCTGATCGTGTCCCCGCCTCGCACCGGAAAGACGATGATGCTTCAGGCCATCGCCAACGCCCTGGCGACGAATCACCCCGAGGTCCACCTCATCGTGCTGTTGATCGACGAGCGGCCCGAAGAGGTCACCGACATGACGCGCTCGATCCGTGGCGAGGTGATCTCGTCCACTTTCGACGAGCCGGCTTCGCGCCACGTCCAGGTCGCTGAAATGGTCCTTGAACGCGCTAAGCGCCTGGTCGAAGCCAGGCGCGACGTCGTGCTCTTGCTCGATTCGATCACGCGGTTGGCCCGCGCCTACAACGCCGTGCAGCCGACTTCCGGCCGCATCCTCTCGGGCGGTCTCGACGCGAACGCCCTCCAGAAGCCGAAGCGCTTTTTCGGCAGCGCGAGAAACGTCGAGGAGGGGGGCTCGCTGACGATTCTCGCCACCGCCCTCATCGATACCGGATCCCGCATGGACGACGTGATCTTCGAAGAGTTCAAGGGAACGGGGAACATGGAGATCAACCTCGACCGCAAGCTGTCCGACCGGCGGGTATTCCCGGCGGTCGATCTGCTCCGCTCGGGGACTCGTAAGGAAGAACTGCTCCTGTCGAAGAAGGAACTCGACCGCACGTGGGTGCTCCGGAAGGTCCTCCAGCAGATGTCGCCGGTCGAGGCCATGGAGCTTCTTCGCGATAAGATGCAAAAAACAGCGACGAACGAGGAATTTCTGGGGTCGATGGCGAGCTAGCGAACGGTCCTCGGTTCCAGGTCACTTGACACGACCGGCTACAATGCCTGGTTGCCGCCCTCGGTATCTTCCCCTGGGCCGATGAGGTTCGTGATGAAGCCGAAGATCCACCCTGAATATTTCGACGTCACCGTCGTCTGCGCCTGCGGGAACACGGTTCCGACCCGTTCGACCAAAAAAGACCTGAGAGTCGAGGTTTGTTCCGGATGCCACCCGTTCTTCACCGGTAAGCAAAAGCTGTTGGATGCCGCCGGTCGCGTGGAACGCTTCCAGAAGCGCTACACGAAGAAGGGCGCCGGCGCTCCCGACGCGCCCGAGACGCCCGAGACTTCCGGCACGCCCGCCGCGAACTGAACTTCCCATGGCCGTTGCCCTCGACCCCCGGGTCGACGAGAAGCTCCGCGGTATCGTCGCCAAACAAGCCGAGATCGCGCGCCAGCTCTCCGAGCCCGAGGCGGTTTCGGATCAGTCCGTTTTCCGGACGCTCTCGAAGACGTACTCTCAGCTAGGACCGCTCGTCGAGAAGTACGAGGTCTTCCGCAAGGCGTCGGAAGACTACAAGGGCGCGAAGGAACTCCTAGAGTCCGCCGACGACGCCGAGATGAGGGCGATGGCGCTGGAAGAGATCAAGGCCCTCGAGGGCCGGCTGACGTCCCTCGAAGCCGAGATCAAGGTCCTCCTCCTCCCCTCCGACCCCAACGACGCGAAGAACGTCGTCCTCGAGATTCGCGCCGGCACGGGAGGGGACGAGGCCACGCTGTTCGCGGCCGAGATGTTCCGGATGTACTCCCGCTACGCCGAATCCCAGGGGTGGAAAGTCGAAACGACCGACTTGTCGGAAAGCGGCGTCGGCGGCATCAAGGAAGTCATCGCCGTCATCGAGGGATCCCGCGTCTATAGCCGCCTCAAGTTCGAAAGCGGCGTCCACCGCGTCCAGCGCGTGCCGCAAACCGAAACTCAGGGGCGCATCCACACCTCGGCGGTGACCGTCGCCGTCCTTCCCGAGGCCGACGACGTCGAGGTCCATCTCGAAGAGAAAGACCTCCGCATCGACTCCTTCTGCTCGTCGGGGCCGGGAGGCCAGAGTGTCAACACGACGTACTCGGCCGTGCGTATCACGCATCTGCCGACGAACACGGTCGTGCAGTGCCAGGACGAGAAGTCGTGGCACAAGAACAAGGCACGCGCCCTGCAAGTGCTGCGCTCGCGGCTCTACGACCGGATGCTCCAGGAACAGCAGGCGAAGATCGCCGCGGATCGTAAAGGGCAGGTCGGCTCGGGCGATCGCAGCGAGAAGATCCGCACCTACAATTTCCCGCAAAACCGCATCACCGATCACCGCATCGGCCTGACCGTGCACGATCTCCCGAGCCGCATGAACGGTGCCATCGACGATATCCTCGAGGCGTTGACCGCCGATGACCAGGCGCAGCGTCTCAGGGAAGAGATCAGCGCGTGACGCCTGAGGCGGCGCCCACCGTCGCCGCCGTGCTCGAAGTGGCGACGCGGCGATTGCACGACGCGGGTGTGCCCGACCCCCGGCGCGAGGCGGCTTCCATCCTGGCTTTGGTTTTGGGCACCGATCGCGGCGGTGTCGTCGCGCGAAAGCCCGACTCCGTCGACACGGGCGCCGCAGCGCGTTTTGCGGAACTGATCGCGGCGCGGGCACTTCGTGTGCCGCTGCAGCATCTCGAGGGTCGGGCGGAGTTTCGCGGCCTCGAGTTCGAGGTCAGCGGCGATGTTCTGATCCCGCGTCCCGAGACCGAGGACCTCGTGCAGGCCGTCCTCGACGCCGGGCTTCCGGCGGCCGCGCGCGTCGCGGACCTCGGGACGGGGAGCGGTTGCATCGCGGTCGCGTTGGCCGTTGAGCGCCGGTCGTGGCAACTCGTCGCGGTCGACCTCTCCGCGGCGGCGCTCCGCGTTGCCGCACGCAACGCGGCCAAGCACGGGGTCGCGGATCGGATCGCCTTAGTGGAGTCCGACTTCGCGGCACCCGAGGCCGCGTGGCACGGCGCGTTCGACGCCGTCGTCTCCAATCCGCCCTACATCCCCGAAGCCGAGTGGCGTGGATTGGCACCAGAGGTTCGCGACCACGAGCCCAAGGCGGCGCTCGTCCCCGGGCCGACGGGCCACGAAGCCTACGAGGTCATCGTCCACGCGGCGGCGGTGATGCTCCGGCCGGGGGGACTGCTCGCGTTCGAGCTGGGGTGGAAGAGCGAGGGGGCGGTGCGGACGATGCTCGTTTCCAGCGGTTTCAACGAACTTACAGTCCGGCCGGACGTGCAAGGAATTTCACGGGTATTGACTGCCCGCCGGTAGAATCCCGCCGATGCTCAACGTTGCCGAAGCGCTTACGGTTCTCCTCGACGAGGTCTCGTCGCTTCCGTCCCTGACGGTCCCGCTTGACGAGGTGCTCGGCCGCACCCTCGCCGAACGCATCATCGCCGACCGCGACTTCCCGCCGACCGACCGTTCTGCGATGGACGGCTTCGCGGTTCGCGCGGCGGACTTCTCCACGGTCGGGAGCTCTCTCTCGGTGAAGGGCGAGGTCCGTGCCGGGCAAGACGCCGGCGCGACGGTCGTGGGGGCGGGGGAGGCGGTGCGCATCTTCACCGGCGGCGTGATCCCGCGCGGCGCCGATGCCGTCGTCATGGCTGAACAGACCGAAGAGAATCGCGCCGTGGGTACCGTGCTCGTGAAGGAAAGCCCCGTAGCCGGCCAGCACCTCCGTCGCCAAGGCGAAGACCTGCGAGCGGGGGAGACGGTGATCGAAGCAGGGATGGTCATCCGCGCCGTCGAGGTCGCTGCGCTAGCCGCGGTAGGCCGCACACGCGTCACCGTCATTCGGCCGCCGCGCGTTGCCGTGATGTCCACGGGGGACGAGGTCGTCGAGGTCGAATCGAATCCCGCTCCCCATCAAGTGCGCAACTCGAACGCGAGGATGCTGCTGGCGCAGCTTCAAACGATGAACGTGGACGCCCGTTATCTCGGCATTGCTCGAGACGACCGCGCTGCGCTCGACGCGATGATCGCGGACGGTTTGACCGGCGACGTCCTCGTCCTGACCGGTGGCGTGTCGGTCGGCGAGTACGACCTCGTGGGCGCGGCGCTGATCCGCGCCGGTTGCGAGGTCCTCTTCCACAACGTGGCGATGCGTCCCGGAAAGCCGATCGTCGCGGCGAAGCGCGGTGGATGTCTCGTGTTGGGCTTACCCGGGAATCCCGTTTCGGCGTTCACGGGCTTCCACGTGTTCGTTGCGCCGGCGTTGCGGAAGATCATGGGCCACCCAGAGCCGGTCACGGCTCCGCTCCGCGCGATGCTCATCGCGCCGCTTCGACGGCGACCGGGGCGAGTGACGTATCACCTCGCGCACCTTCGATGGCACGAGGGGAAGCCGCTCGTCGTGCCGGTGACGAGCGCCAGTTCAGGAGACGTGCTCTCGCTGGTCCGCGCCAACGCCTTCATCGTCGCGCCAGGTGACACGCAGCCTATTTCGGCCGGCACCGACGTCGACGTCGTGGCGTGGAGTTAGGGGGCAACCGAGAGGGGAGTTTCCCCTTTTCGTATCGCGCCAATTCCCGTGTAGAGGAAGCCGGCGGCGAACAGTGACAGGAAGGGGACGGCGCCCCAGAGGCCGTCGGCGAGCGCTGCGAGGACGAGTCCTGCGAAGTAGAGGCCGAGGGCGAGTTCGAGCCAGCTGTCGAGCCCGCGACGGGCGCGGTACTTCCGGGTGGCGAGCGCTTTCGTTCCGTCGGCGGCGAGCGCGTACTTGGGCGTGCGGCGAAACTCGGTCTCGCGGCCGCTCAACCCCGAGATGACGGCGCGGGCGTTGTTGATAGAGATCCCGACCCCGACGGCCATCAACACAGGGAGGTATCGCACCGCGTCACGCCAGCTCCCGTAGGCCTCGCGCTGGGAGACGAGATAGAACGCGGCGATAGAAACCAACGAGAGTGCGATGAGCGGGAGGTCGACGAGCGCCAGTTCTTGCGCGCCGATGCCACGGCGGTACCAGACCGCCGGTCCGATCAGAAGCGAGAGCGCGACCATCAAAACGTAGCCGGCGTTAGCGGTCAGATGGAAGACCGACTCGACCTTCACGCGCGCCGGGAGCGAACTGCGCAAGATGCGGGGCAACAGCTTCACGGCGGTCTGAGCGGAGCCCTGCGCCCAGCGGTGCTGCTGCGATTTGAACGCTCCCATCTCGATCGGGAGCTCCGCGGGGGCGACCGCGTCGGTCAAGAACACGAAGCGCCAGCCGCGCAGCTGCGCGCGGTACGAAAGGTCGAGGTCTTCGGTCAGTGTGTCGTGCTGCCAGCCCCCGGCGTCGTCGATGCAGGAGCGCCGCCAAATTCCGGCCGTGCCGTTGAAGTTGAAAAATCGTCCCGAGCGGTTGCGCGCGGCATGCTCGATCACGAAGTGGCCGTCCAAGAGAATCGACTGGGCGCGCGTCAGAAGCGAACTGTCACGGTTCAAGTGGCCCCAGCGCGCCTGCACCATGCCGACGTTTGGGTCCGTGAAGTGGTCCATCAGCGCCCGCGCGAAGTCGGGGGCGGGGACGAAATCCGCGTCGAAGACGGCGACGAACTCGCCCTTCGCGCTGCCAAGCCCAAACGCCAAGGCTCCCGCCTTGTACCCAGATCGATCGCCGCGACGCAGATGCACGATGTCGACG
>JANMVW010000323.1:0-9158 GCA_031393555.1 Acidobacteriota bacterium | reverse complement strand
CCGTGCTGCACGAGCTGACGGTCATCGGCGAGGCCGCGAGTCGCCTTTCCGAGCCCCTTCGTCAGGCCCACCCAGCGACGCCGTGGGCGAAGATCGTCTCATTCCGAAACGTGGTCGTGCACGAGTACTTCGGGCTGAACTGGGAGATCGTCTGGGATACGGCGGCGGAGCTGGTTTCGGAATTGCGACGGCAGGTCGCGGCTGTGCTGAAAGTCGAGTTCCCCTGAAGCGCGGAAGCCCGGTTCACCGGCTCGCCGGCCGTTAACCTTTCGCGTCGACGTTTCGAGTCTCGATGGATCAGCCCTCGCATCAGTCGGCTCCAAAAGCACGCGTGAAACGCCTTGTTTGGCGTCTGAGCAGGGCGTATAGACCGGTCAGCGTGTGTGCGTCGTCGCAGGGGGATCGCACGCCAGGCGTACCGATGGGGAGGGTTTCACCATGAGAGCCAGCCGCAGTACCAGTCTCGCTGCCTGTTTGCTGTTCGCCAATTTGCTCGGCGTGTCGGCCGTTCACGCCGCGGGGCCAGCGACTTGGGCGCATTCGTATGTCTTCATCGCGGACACGCGCTTCCGCGGCGGTTGCGAGCGAGCCGACGGGACTCTTCTCCTGCTCGGCGGCTACTCTTCCGGCAACGACACAAGGGCCGTGGCGCTCGCCATGGAGCCGACTGGCCGCGTACTCTGGTGGAAGTCGTACGATCCCACGGTTCAATTTGACTTTGCGTTTGGCGCGGCGTGCACCGCCGACGGGGGGGCGCTTCTCGTTGGGTCGACGACCTCTCCTGGTCTCGACAGTGACGGGTGGCTCCTCAGGATCGACGGCAGCGGGAACGTCCTCTGGGACTATCGGTATGGGGCGTCAGGCGATGAGAGCTTTGCCGGCGCGGTCGTACTGCCCGATGGATTCGCGGTGATCGGGAGCAAGAACTTTCGGCCGTGGCTCGTGCGGTTCGACGTGAACGGTTCACCGCTGTGGGGACGACTCGTGGATACGGGTAACGGCGCAGATGGACGATCCGTCGCCGTAACGTCAGACGGTGCCTTGGTCATCGTCGGGGGTAGTTATACCGGCGGGGCTGGGAACTTCATCGCGAAGTTCGACGGCGGCGGCACGCTCCAGTGGTCGCAGAAACTTGGCACAGGCGACAGCCTCACGCTGTACAACGGCAAGGCGCTCTCGGACGGGGGCATTCTGGCGCTCGGCGGAATAGACACGCACACTTCCGTGAATTTCTCGACGGTCACTCGGCTCGACGGCGGCGGAACGATCACTTGGCATCGGCAATTTCCGTCGACGCCGTCGACCTTCAATACCGCGAACGCCAGAACCGGAATTCGGCTGCCGGACGGTGGATTCCTCGTCGGCGGCCGGGGTCCCATGGGGTCTGATCCGCAGCAGGACGGCTGGCTCATGAAGCTCGACGCAAGCGGCGATCCGGTGTGGCAGAAGCAGTTCCTCGGCGGGCTGAATAAAGAGGTGCTCGTCCTGGAGCCCCTCGGGGATGGGACGATTCTCGTTGCGAGCGAATCGAACGACGTCCGTCGATTGGACGCGCAAGGAATCGCCGCCGTGCCTTGCCCAGTCACGGCCGACTTTGTCTCGACGCCCAGCACGACGCCTCCTGTGGTGTCGCATCCGCCTGTTCTGGTGTCAGACGTCCAATTCGCGCCGGTTCCGGTCGTTGCCTCGGAAGCCACGACGACTTGGAACACCTATTCGTGTGGTCAAAGCGACTCTGACGCCGACTCGGTCGATGACGGAGTCGACAACTGCCGCGACGTCCCAAATCCCGACCAGGCCGATCGGGACCACGACGGCATAGGCGACGCGTGCGACACGGTCGGGACCGACTGTTCGCTCCCAGGAACGCCGGACGGTACTGTTTGTGACGACGCGAATCTGTGTACGACCGGTGAGACCTGTCAGTCAGGAACGTGCACGGCCGCCTTCAGCGGTCTGAACCATCCCATGCCGAAGAGCGCTGGCTACTACCGCAAGCTGTGCGAAAAATGGGCGCACAACCAGCTGCCTTACCAGGGCGACGGGCTTACCGACTCGGATGCCGTGTGCGTCGCGGGGTTGACCGCCACCTTCAACGACTTCGCCACCGTTGCCGACATTTGCGATGTTCTCGACAAGGGCCACCATGGCGGACGTCATCACGGTGGCCCAGGTGACGGGCCGAATGGGAAAGATTGCGACCGCGGCGAAGACGAGTTGATCGCGACGGCACTCAACATCTGCCGCGCACGAGTTTGCGAAGAACAAAACCTCGACTCGCGTTGCCACGGCAACACGAACACGACCGTCTTCCAGTCGTTCGCGGATGCCGACGCGATCTTGGACGATGCCGCGCGCACCAAGGACACGTGCCAGGACGCGCGCTGCGAGCTCCGCGAGATCAACAATGGCCACGCCCTCGAGATGAACTCCCTGGGTCTCTCGAGGACGAGCGGCACGGTGCGTCTGACCTGGTTGTCACCTGTATTGAACGACGGCAGCGGAACGCCGGACTCGTACCAACTGTGGAGGCGGCCGTTGGGATCTTCCGCGGCGTTCACCAAGATCGGAACGACAACGGGGCTGACCTTCCTCGACGCGACCGCCGGGACGGCTGCGTGGGAGTACGAAATCACGGCGATCATCCCCTGACAGTGGGTTAGCCGCCGGTCCGATTTGCATCAGATCGTCGCGATCGTCGCGCGAGAGTCGCGATAGACTCGATGAATGTCGTTAGCTCCCGGGACCAGACTCGGCCCGTACGAAATCATCGCGCCGCTGGGCGCGGGAGGGATGGGCGAGGTCTATCGCGCGAAAGACACGAGGCTCGATCGCGACGTTGCGATCAAGGTGCTGCCCGCCCACCTGTCCTCCAATCCGGAAATTCGTGCGCGCTTCACCCGCGAGGCGAAGACGGTCTCGTCACTCAACCACCCGCATATCTGCACGCTGTTCGATGTCGGCCGTGAGGGGGACACCGACTACCTGGTGATGGAGCTGATCGAGGGGGAGACGCTGGCGCAGCGCCTGGCGAAGGGGCCGCTGCCGCTTCCCGACGTGCTGCGCCTCGGCGCGCAGATCGCCGCAGCGCTCGATCGTGCCCACCGCGCCGGCGTGCTGCACCGCGACCTGAAGCCCGGGAACGTGATGCTGACGAAGTCCGGCGCGAAGCTGATGGATTTCGGTCTGGCGCGCGCGACGAGTCTCGGGGCCGCGAGCGACCTCACCAGCTCTCCCACGATGGCTGCGCCTTTGACCGCCGAGGGGACGATCCTCGGCACCTTTCAGTACATGGCGCCGGAGCAGCTAGAGGGCGGCGAGTCGGATGCGCGCGCCGACCTCTGGTCGCTCGGGTGCGTGCTGTACGAGATGGCGACCGGCAAGAGGGCGTTCGAGGGCAAGACTCAGGCGTCGCTGATCTCGGCGATCATGAAAGATGCGCCGACACCCCTCGCCGGGCTGGCGCCGCTCGCACCGTCCCGGTTCAACCGGGTCGTGATGCAATGCCTCGCCAAGGACCCCGACGAGCGTTGGCAGAGCGCGCGGGACGTCGCTCACGAGCTGACGTGGATCGTCGAGGAGGGATCCAAACCGGAGGCGCCGCGAACGGGACCGCTTTGGCTCCGGTTCGCAGCGCCACTCGCGCTCGCGGCGGTCGTGGGCGCGGGGGCGTTCCTGGCCGGGTCGCGCCACCAGCGCGCGGCAACCCCCGCGGCCGTGACCTTCAAGCAGCTCAGCTACGTGCAGCAGACCGTCTTCAACGCACGGTTCTCGCCCGACGGGCAGTCGGTCCTCTTCAGCGGCGCGGCGGAGGGGACGGTTCCGCAGATCTACCAGATCCAGGCGCAGTATCCGGAGCCGCGCGCCCTGGGTCTGCGCGATGTGCACCTGCTGTCCGTGTCGTCTCGCGGCGAGATGGCGGTTCTCACCAGCGCGAAATTTCTCGGGGCGCACCGTCTGTTCCGGGGCACGCTGGCCACGCTGCCCATCGGGAGCGAAGCGCCGCGCGCCGTTCTGGACGACGTTCGGGACGCGGACTGGTCCCCCGACGGCACGAAGCTCGCGATCATCCGGACCGTGGCCGGCGTCGACCGCGTGGAGTTCCCGATCGGGACGGTGCTCTACGAGGCTCCCGGTTACCTGAGCGACTTGCGCGTCTCGCCCCGCGGCGATCGGATCGCGTTCTTGCGGCATCCGATCCGATGGGACGACAGAGGCGAGGTCGTCGCCGTCGATCTCGCGGGGCGCCACACGGTTCTCGCCAAGGATTTCGAGTCCATTGAAGGGCTCGCATGGGATTCGGGCGGCGAGCGCGTGCTGTTCGCTGCCACCGCGTCGGGGAGCTCGAACTACAGCATCTTGGCCGTGACGAGGGAGGGAGGTCTGAGCGTGGTGCTCCCGAGTCCGAGCGGGCTCACGTTCTACGACGCGAGGCCCGACGGGCGCTGGCTGCTGGCTCGAGAAGACTCGCAGGACCAGATCATGGTCCTGGCCCCCGGCGCCAAGGACCAGAGCGATCTTTCCTGGCTCGACTACGGCGACAATCCGGCACTCTCGTCCGACGGCCGAACGATGCTGTTCACCGAACAGGCCGAGGCGGCCGGTCCTTACTACGCGGTCTGCCTGCGACGGACCGACGGATCTCCCGTCGTGCGGCTGGGGGACGGCGGTTCGAGCGGCCTGTCGCCGGATGGAGCGTGGGCGCTTGCGCTCGTTCACACCACTCCGCCCAAGCTGATGATCTACCCCACCGGAGCGGGCGTGCAGCGCCAGCTCGCCCAAGGGCTCTTCGCCAGCATCCTGAGCGCCGGGTGGTATCCGGACGGATCGAAGGTCCTCGTGTGCGGCAGCCGGGCGGCGGAGCCGTCGCGCTGCTTCGCCGTCGACCTCGCGGGCGGGGAGCCGAAGCCGGTGACGCCCGAAGGCACCACGGACGGACAGGTTTCTCCGGAGGGAACGAGGGTGATCGCGAAAGACGGGTCGGCGAAGTTCGCTGTCTATGCGATGGACGGTTCGGCGCCTTCGCCCGTGCCGGCGATCAGCGCCGCCGAGCGCATCCTGCATTGGAGCTCCGACGGCCGTTCGGTGCTCGTGGCGGATCTCTCCGGAGTTCCCGCGCGTGTGGACAGGCTGGTGCTCGCCACCGGTGCGCGTTCGTTCTTCATCGAACTCGCCCCCGAGAATCGGGCGGCGGCGAGCTACATCTATTCGGCCAGTTTCTCCGCGGACGAGCGCTCCTACGCCTACAGCCTTCTCCGGAATCGCTCGAGTCTCTACGAGGTGAAGGTGGGGCGGTGAGCCGCCCTAGGACGGCGGTGTGGTTACGTTGATTTCCACTTTTTCCGGTTTCGCCGTCGAGCCGAATATTCGTCCTCGGAATGCGAATACCCCGACGCCCAGCGCAACAACGAGGAAAATGACAAGCACCGCAACGATGCTCGTGTTTCCCGTACCACTGCCGCTATTGGTAGCTTCCGCCATGGTCGTGCCCCCTGTTTGGTGACTTCTCTTGAAGGACTTCGCAGCCGTTATGGTCTTGCGGTCGTTCGTGAACGTCACGCGGCCAGGTTAACTCGCGGGCCGGCGCGCCAACCATAAGGTGAAACCCGCAGGGTCCAAGAACACAAACGACGCTCGAGCCTCCGAGGGAGTGCTCCCCAGTCGGGGCCGTGACCGGGACCACACCTAAAAGGCGCTCCGGCCCGGGATTGACCGTAAGATGATCGAGTTCAACCCGTCGGTTCTCGGGACGGACGGAGTTTTGGCGAAAGGGCAGGGGCGATGAAACGTCAACAGGGCGATCGCAGGTTCCGTTTCCGCGAATGGGGTTTCTTGGGGCTCGCCCTCGGGATGCTCGCGGCGACCAACGTCTCCGGCGCGCCGGCGCAGTGCACCCCCGGGTCGTGCGACGACAACAACCCCTGCACCGTCGACACGTGCGACCCGGTGATGGGCTGCGTCTACACGCCGACCAACTGCGACGACGGGAACGCGTGCACGGCCGATTCGTGCTCGCCGGGCGCCGCGCCCGGTGTTGCGACGCTGTTCATCGGCCACGATCTCCAGCAATTCGAGGGCCAGTACCAAAAGATCGGGACCTTCGTTCAGGCCTGGGGCGTGACCAGCCAGGTGACGGGAGCCGCGGTCGATGCGAACGGAGTCGTCTACATCTGCACCCCGTCCTACTTCGGCAACGTGATCGAAAGGCGCGGTCCCGGGAACACCAATTTGGGGTCGATCACAGCCACGGTCAACGGCCAGTTCATCGAAGACCTCGGCAACTTCGGAGGCGGCTACATCTTGGCGGGCACGTACGAGGGCGGCGTCTTCAGGATCGACACCACCACCGGCGCCGACGTTCTCCTGTTTTCGACCGGCCAGAGCTTCGTCGGGGTGACCTACGACGGCACCAACATCTGGACGACGGGCGGCTACGCCAACACGCTGGTGGCCAGGCGCAACCTCGCGGGGACCGTGCTCGCGACGTTCAACACGGGCCAGACCAACACCGGAATCGGGTACGACCCCGACGACGGCACGTTGTGGATCGGTCACGCGAACGCCCAGCTGACGCACCACTCGCAGCTCGGAACGCTTCTGGGCGGATTTACAACCGTGTCCAACGGCCTCTTCATTGACGGGGTCGAGTTGGGGAAACTTCCCCTTTCTGCAGGTTGCCAGCACAACGCGCTCGACTGCAACGACAATGAATTCTGCACGGACGATGCGTGCAACCCGGGGACCGGCTGCCTCCACCCGCCGCGCCTTTGCGACGACAATAACCCGTGCACCGACGACGCTTGCGACTCGCAGGCCGGCTGCGTGACCACGAACAACACCGCCTCGTGCGAGGACAACAACAACCTCTGCACCACCGGGGACACGTGCAGCGGCGGCTTGTGCCAGCTGGGCGCCCCGATCAATTGCAACGACAACAACGTGTGCACGACCGATAGCTGCGACCCGCGTTTCGGTTGCGGCTACGTCAACAACGCCAATTTCTGTGACGACGGCAACGCGTGCACGATTGAAGACGCGTGCTCTGGCGGGACCTGCCAGCCTGGGGTTCCCGTCGTCTGCAACGACGGCAACGTCTGTACCACCGATACGTGCGACCCCATGACGGGTTGCGTGTTCACGAACAACACGAACCCTTGCAACGACGGCAACGCGTGCACGAGCGGGGAAGTGTGCGTCGGCGGGACCTGCCAACTCGGCGTGGGCGTCGCCTGCTCGGCGAGCGATCAATGCCACGTGGCCGGCACGTGCGACCCGGTGACCGGGGTGTGCTCGAACCCGGCGAAGCCCAATGGGACCGCGTGCAACGACGGCAACCCGTGCACCGTGGGCGAGGTCTGCATCGGAGGCGTCTGCGGCGGCGCCGTGACCATCACGGTGCCCGTGGAAACTCAAAATCTGGCGGCCGCCGCCGACAAGTCCACCTACAGCTGGTCTCCCGTTTCGGACGCGACGGCCTATGACGTCGTGCGCGGCAACATCGCGGCGCTCCCCGTGGGCTCGAGCGCCGGCGGCGAGCTTTGTTTCGCCAACCTCCCGGACGCCGCGCTCGTCGATCCGGCGATTCCCGCGCCCAACGCCGGCTTCTGGTACCTATCGCAAGCAAGAAACCCTTGCGGGCACGGCCCGATCGGGATCCAAAGCAATGGGACGTTGCGTGTCACGGCGACCTGTCCGTAAAGCGCAAGCCGCTCGGTTTCAACGGTGGGCAGCCCACACCCGCCAACGCAACCTCAGCCCAGCAACGCCTCGAGGTCGTCTCGTGTCAGGGTTTTGAGGAGAGACTCCTCGCCGGCCAGTATCGAATCCGCGAGCGCGCGCTTTTTGTCTTGCAGCGAGAGGATGCGCTCCTCGACGGTGTCCCTGGCGACCAGGCGGTACGCGATGACCGGCTTGCTCTGCCCGATGCGATGCGCGCGGTCGATCGCCTGCGCTTCCACCGCCGGGTTCCACCAGGGGTCGAGGAGGAACACGTACCCGGCGGCCGTGAGGTTGAGCCCGACCCCTCCCGCTTTGAGGCTGAGTAAGAACAAGCGGCAGCTCGCGTCGTCTTGAAACCGCGCGACGGCCTCGGCTCGCTGTCTCGCGGGTGTGGCGCCGTCGAGGTAGGCGATTCCGATCGGCCCCAGCGTGTCCAGCCTCGGCTTGAGCAGGGCAAGCAGGCTCGTGAACTGCGAGAACACGATCACTTTGTGTCCCTCGTCGACGACCTCGGCGAGGCGCTCGAGGAGGAGATCCAGCTTCGCGCTGTCCATGCCGGCTCGCGCTTTATCGATGAGCCCGGGATGGCAGGCCGCTTGGCGCAATCGCAGCAGCGCTTCCAAGACGTGGATCTTCGACTTCGCGAGCCCTTCGCGGCTCACCTGGGCGAGCAACGACGAACGGTAGTGGTCGCGGAGCTGGTCGTAGAGCCGACGCTGCACGGGGCCCAGATCGCACCAGAGCGTCTGTTCGGTTCGCGCGGGGAGCTCGGGGGTGACCTTCGCCTTGGTTCGTCGCAGGACGAACGGCTTCACGGCGCGCGCGAGCGCCTGCCGGCTCTGGTCGTCCGCATCGCCCGCTCCTGCGGTCCATGCGCGGAACGCCGGAGACTTGCCGAGCATCCCGGGGTTGAGGAACTCGAAGAGGCTCCAGAGCTCGCCCAAATGGTTTTCGATCGGGGTTCCGCTCAACGCGAGACGATGCCGGCCCGAGAGGAGCCGGGCGGCCTTGGCGGCCTGGCTGGTTGCGTTCTTGATCGCCTGGGACTCGTCCAGGATGACGTAATCGAACGGAACCTGAGACAGCGTCGCGGCGTCGCGGCGCAGCGTTCCGTAGGTCGTCAGGACGAGGTCGTACGCGCCCGTCGCAAGGTCCGTCGCGCTGCGCTCGATCCCGGTGTAGTCGAGAGTGCGGAGGTTCGGCGCGAATCGCTTCGCTTCGTCGAGCCAATTGAAGACGACGGACCGGGGGGCGACGACGAGCGACGTCCTCGGCCCGTCGCCTCGGTCACCGCCGCGGGAAACGAGCAGTGCCAAGACCTGGACGGTCTTCCCGAGACCCATGTCGTCGGCAAGGCAGCCGCCGAAACCGAACTCGCGCAGGAACCGGAACCAACCGAGGCCGTCCCGCTGGTAGCCGCGCAGCTCGCCGCGAAACTC
>JANMVW010000274.1:0-2036 GCA_031393555.1 Acidobacteriota bacterium | reverse complement strand
GTCCGAAACCGAGGACCAATGCGGCGATGAATGCGGACCGCCGACCGAGGTGCTTCGTTTGCGTCATCGATCGGTCCCTCTCGACCAGTGCGTGAACATGCGAGGCGCATGAACGCAATGACGTGGAGTCGGCATCAATATAGAGCGATGTTGACTTCCGCCGCGCAGCAGCCCTCCACGCGCTTACAGCGCCTTCCGGCCTGCCCCAGTAGGATTTGGTCATTCAACTTAGGACCGGTAGAAGGGGGTAGGCCGCGCTGGCGAAGCCTCGGCGCATGTCGCCTACGGGTTCGAGACGACATGGGGCCGAGAATCGCGCATCGCACCCGGACAATTACTGCGTCCCATGACGGCCCGGGCGACCTACCGTCCGGTGCCCGCGTTGATGAATGGGAAATGCCTCTTCGCGCAATCGAGATCGATCTCGAGCTGGCTGACGAGCTTTTTCACGAACGGCGCCTGGATCTCGGGGTCGGTTCTGCCGTGCGCTCCCTTGGGTGGGGATCGGTACATTTTTCCTTTGTAGCCGATCCAGTAGTGGTGGGTCTTCAGCACGCGTGAGTTCCCGGGCGCGCACTGCTCGAGCATGGCGATGATGGCGCTCAGTCTAACTTGTCCGGTAGACCCCACGTGTCGCGATCAGGCGGCTTCGGGAAGCGCGAGCTCGTCGACGACGTTCTCGTTCACGAACGAGACCTTTCTCTCTTCGCCCGCGATATCGAGCCGCCGGACGATGACCGAACACGGCGATTCCGCTGGCCTGCGGGGTAGCGCGGCGACGGCCGGGTCGATCACGTTCTTGGCATCACGGCACACCGCCACGGCCGCATCCCATCGGAGGTGCTCGCCACGATCTTCATCGTTGAAGAACCCCTCGACTTGGGTCTTGAACGCATCGAACGCCAGACCCTCGCTGGCGATGTCGACGAGGATTTCCTTCAGCGTGCGCCTGAATGCCAGGTGCGCGTCGCCCAGGGCGCCGCCCGGAGCGGAAACACCTCCGGGCTGAACGCCGTGGATCCACCACATTCCGTCTTCGCGCCTGGCGACGGCGCGTCCGTAACAGGCCACAGAGGCACTGAAGCCCTCTCCGAAGACGAGGTCCTGGAACTGGAAGATCAGCGGGTACACCTGATCGCCCGGCTCAGAGGCTCTCGTGTCAGCCATGACCTTTGCTCCTTCGAACCCAACTGGGTACGATCGATCGCGAATGTATACCTCGACGCCAACCCCGCCGCCGATCATCCTCCTCCGGTGCGAGCTCGCAGCAAGACTGCGGCGCCGAACGTCCCCGGTCTCGACGTCGTCCTGGGGCGCCGGTCGAGATTGCGGAGCGCTGACGACACGATCTCGAGACAAAAGCTCAGATTTTCGACATTTTTCCAAAGACGCGGCGGTTTTCGCGATCAGGAAGGCGTTTCCGAAGAAAAACGGCCTCGCAGGATCGCCCAGGATCGACGATCTCGTCCCCGGCCGGGTTTCCGGACGCCGAAAATAATCGAAAGTGAGGCGAATTAGAAGAGGGTTTGGTAGCGGGGGCGCGCTATGAACCGGTACAGATAGAGATGAGGCCCCTAGGCCGGTATCTGGCGGGGCTCCCCCGGGCTGCGTAAAGCGATGGCCGCGGGAATCGAACCCGCGTAGGTGTTCACGAGACAAGAGCTATGGCGCGAGACTTCCGTTCTCAGGGCTCCTTTGCCACGCGTGCGGGTCAGAACTGACCATCGTCTCCGTGATCACCGAGCCCAACGTCATCGACGCCATCCTGCGCCACCTCGCCAGGACAGGCGGACGGGATCCCTTCGAAGGGCGCGCACCTTCGGCCGCCTGAGGCGGTGCGCGTCGGACAGACAACAGACGCATCGAAGGCGGCCAACCAGAGAGAGAGCGCCCACTGCGAGAGTGAGGTGTGCGCGCGTTGGCGGAGACCGCGGATGCGCTGCGGTATCTGGAGCAAGGGCACGCAAGCAGGAAGGTGGCGATTACGGTGGTTGAAAGCCAGGAACTCACACCCGCGGAACTGTCATCCTGAGCGA
>JANMVW010000254.1:0-1588 GCA_031393555.1 Acidobacteriota bacterium | reverse complement strand
CGCCCCCGGACCATGTTTCTTTACGGGTTCGCGGAACACCAAAAAAGTGGACGGCCACTCCTCCCGGCGTACGATGCTACGCTTCTCGGGGAGTTTCTGGTCGAGCAGGTGCACGGCTCGGCCGTGCCCGAGGGTTTCTTTCAAAGCTCCCCGGATACCGCTTTGCTGCGAAAAAGGGGAGTGTCCTCCCTCATCAAAACTTCGGTTGCGGATCACTAGAGAACCATCATCTCGTGGATCGTCTCTCCGCGGGCGAATCGTTCGAGGGCGAGCGGGGAGATGTCGACCGACGCCGAGCGCCCGTCGGCGATCCACTCCGCGACGGCCTCGCCGGCGGCAGGCGCGTGCATGATGCCGTGACCCGAGAATCCCGCGGCGAGGAAGAAGCCGGGGACGCCCGCCGCCTCTCCGAGGACCGCGTGGTGATCGGGGGTGACCTCGTAGAGTCCGGCCCAGCTGCGCTTGAGATCGAGGCCTGCTTCGGCCACCCGCGGGAACCGCCGCTCGAACGGCCCGGCGATCCGCTCGGCAAATGCCGGATCGAACGCCGCGACGAATCCCGCGGGCTCGTCGGGATTCGAGTAGGCGACGAGCACGCGGTCCCCTTCCCTGCGGATCAGGATCCCGGTGTCCGCGTCGATCGTCATGGGGATCTCCGGAGGAAGCGATGGGCACGGCCCGGTCATCAAGAGGTGCCGCCGCACGGGCTCGACGGGCAAGTCCACGCCAACGAGTGCGGCAACACCGGCCGACCACGCCCCCGCCGCGTTCACGACGACGCCGGCCTCGCGCTTTCCGGCCATCGTCGTCACGACGAACGCGCCCGTGGCCGTCCGATCGATCGCCAGAACCTCGGCGCCGCAGACGAGCTCGACCCCGGCTCGCGTCGCCTCCCGCAGGAAGAATCCCGCCAGCGCCCCCGGATCGATGAACCCGTCGCGCGCTCCGAAACTCCCCCCGACCAAGTCGGATCCCTCGACGAACGGGGCGAGCCGGAGCGCGTCGTCCCTGTCGAGCAGTTCGACCGTCACGCCCAGCCCTCGCTGGAACGCAACCGCCCGCTCCATCGCCGCGAGGCGCTCCGTGCTCGCGGTGACGAAGAGGTAGCCCGCCTTGCGGTAGACGGGCGGTTCGCCGATCTCTTCGGCCAAGGCGTCGAGGATGTCCATCGACCGCAGCGACATCGCGACGTTCACCTTCGTCGTGAACTGGGCACGAATCCCGCCGTTTGCCTTGGACGTCGACCCGGTTCCGGGGATGCGCTCGCGCTCGACGATCGCCACGCGCCGCACTCCGCGCCGCGCCAATTGGAACGCGACGCTGCAGCCGACGACGCCGGCTCCGACGATCAACACGTCGTGTTGTGAAGCCACGGGCGGATTCTAGGCCTAATCGGGATGACCGAGGCATTGGCGAGCTTGCTACTCCGGGAACAAACCGTTGATCCCCTCGACCAGCGCATCGAGCGGTACGGCCTCGACCCGCTCTGCCAGGGGGAAGCGCTTCGCGCCAGGGTAAATCACCGCGATCCGCTCGAGCTTCAAATCGTTGAGAGCAATCCGAATCGAGGGTGTCAGACGGGGTGCGT
>JANMVW010000244.1:0-7980 GCA_031393555.1 Acidobacteriota bacterium | reverse complement strand
GGTCAGCGAGATCGCCACGGTCAACATCATGTACGGATGTTCGGGCGCGGGTCTGCGGTGCATGACGTTCACCTCGTCGCCGGGATTCAGCCTGATGCTCGAAGGGATCTCCTACATGATCGGGGCCGAGCTTCCCGGCGTTTTCGTCAACGTGATGCGGGGCGGCCCGGGCCTGGGGAACATCGCGCCCGAGCAGGCCGACATCAAGCTCGCCTGCCGCGGCCTGGGACACGGCAACACGCACGCCATCGTGCTGGCGCCCGCGACCCCGCAAGAGATGCTCGATCTCACGATGCTCGCGTTCGAGCTGACGTTCACTTACCGCAACCCGGTCGTCATCCTGGGCGACGGCTATCTCGGACAGATGACGGGAAAGGTCGAGCTGCCGAAAGATTTCGTGAAACCCGGCTTGCCGTCGTGGGCGGTTTTTGGCGACGCGGCCCATCGCGGGAATCTGATCTGTTCGATCTTCTTGGCCGAGGCCGATCTCGAGGCGCACAACATCCACCTCAACGCGAAGTACGCGACGATGAAAGAGCGTGAGCAGCGCGCCGACGCGTTCCTGTGCGATGACGCCGACGTCATCCTCGTCGCCTGCAACACCCCGGCGCAGATGGCGAAGGGAGCGGTGCGCGACCTGCGGGCCCGCGGCATCCGCGCGGGGTTGTTCCGCCCCGTCACGTTGTGGCCGTTCCCGATCGACGCCTTGCGCCCCATCGCAGGCCACGCGCGGCGGTTCGTCGTCGTCGAGGCGAGTGCCGGCCAACTCGAGGACGAGTTGCGCCTCGCCTTGAGTCACGGCGGGTTCGGGCAGGGGGTTGCCATCGATTCCGTGCGCCGGATGGGGGGCGTTCTCCCGGGCCAGAACGAAATCGTCGAGCGCGTCCTCACGCTCGAAGGAGCGGCGTCATGAGCACGGTCTTTTACGAGAGGTTCGAGCGGCATGCGAAAGGCGTTGGGCTGAAGGGGAACAGCACTCACTACTGCGCGGGGTGCGGCCACGGTCTCGCCCACAAGTACCTCGCCGAAGCGATCGACGAGCTCGGCATCCAGGACCGCACGGTCGCCGTCTCACCTGTCGGCTGCAGCGTGTTCCTCTACTGGTACTTCGACGTCGGCAATACGCAAGCCGCGCACGGGCGCGCGCCGGCCGTCGCCATCGGCCACAAGACGGCGAACCCCGAATCGATCGTCATCAGCTATCAAGGCGACGGCGACCTGGCCTCGATCGGCCTCGCGGAAATCATCAGCACCGCGCAGATGGGGATCCCGATCACCGTTATCTTCGTCAACAACGCCATCTACGGCATGACGGGCGGGCAGCTCGCCCCGACCTCGCTCGTCGGCCAGACGACCGCAACGACCCCGGCAGGGCGCCCGATGTGGATGGGCCAGCCGCTCAAAGTGGCCGAGCTGATCGCAGGGCTCGACGGCCCGATCTACGTCGAGCGGGTCGCGCTCTACGACAACAAGCAGCGCACGCGCGCGAAGAAAGCGATCAAAAAGGCGATCCAGCTCCAGGTCGAAAACCGCGGATTCTCGTTCGTCGAGGTCTTGGCCGAGTGTCCGACCCATCTCGGCCTGACCCCCACGGAGGCCGAAAACTGGGTGCGCGACAAGATGACGCCGGTGTTCCCGCTGGGCGTCAAGAAGGACGTGGAGACGGAGCCACGCGAGCTGCCCTCCTTCCCGAATTTCGACGCCGACAAGCTCATGCACGCCATCGAGGCCACCACCGACAAGGCGCCACGGTTCGCCTCGGGGTTCCCGGCGCACCTCGATCCCGCCGACGTGGCGTTCAAGTTGGCGGGAGCCGGCGGGGACGGGGCGCAAACGGCGGCGCTGCTCATCGCACGCGCGGCGATCAACGAGGGGTACGACGCGACGCACATCCCGAGCTACGGCCCCGAATCGCGCGGGGGAACGTCCTACGCCGACGTCCATATCGCCCGGGACGAGGTCCTGTCCCCGGCCTCGCCGCACCCGCACGTGCTCGTCGCGTTCAACGCACCGAGCCTCGCCAAGTTCGGTCCCCAGGTCGCCGCGTCGGGGACGGTGATCTACGACAGCTCCGTCATCGCCGAGCCGCCGAGGCTCGCCCCCGGGGTGCGCGTCATCGGCGTTCCGTTCACACGGATCGCCACCGACCTCGGCCGGGTGGTGGTCAAAAACGTCGTCGCGTTGGGCGCGGTGTGCGCCGCGACCGGAGTGTTTCCCGAAGAGACGCTCTTGACCGCGATCCGCCAGGCGCTGCAATCCAAGTGCGCGTTGATCCCGCTCAACGAAGAGGCGTTTGCTTGGGGGGTGAAGTCGGTCAAGGGGCTCTGAAATGTTCTGGCGACCGGCGGCCCCGCTCGTTGTCGTGTGCGGCCTCACGCTTTTGGGGCTGGCACCGGCCGGCTGGGCTGAGGACGCGATCGAGCAGGAGGTCGCCGCGTGCCTGGAATGCCACGGCGAGAAAGACTTCACGAAAGCGTTGGACAGCGGCGACACCGTGTCGCTCACCGTCGATCGATCGATGCTCGCGGCGTCGGTCCACGGGAAAGGGTTGCGGTGCACCGACTGCCACCCCGGGATGGGCGACCTGCCCCATCCCGAGCGGGCGGCGAAAAACGCGTCCGAGTTCCACGCCGGGTTCCGCGACACCTGCAAGGCGTGCCACTTCGACAAGTACGCGCTCTCGATGGATGGGGTCCACACCAAACAGCTCGCGAAGGGGAATGAGCTGGCCCCCGGCTGCGTGGACTGCCATGGGGCGCACGACGTCGCCCCGGCCGGCAAGCCCCGCACGAGGATCTCGGACACCTGCGCCGCCTGCCATCCGGACGTCGCCGACACGTACATGAAAAGCGTGCACGGCAAGGCGTTGACCCTTGGGAACGACGACGTCCCCGTGTGCATTGACTGCCACCGGGCTCACGACATCTCGGATCCCCGGGTGACGTCGTGGATCGTCAAGACGCCGGAGCTGTGCGCGCGGTGCCACACCGATAGCGAGAAGATGAAAAAGTACGGCCTCTCTACGAACGTGGTTCAGTCGTACCTCTCGGACTTCCACGGCGTAACGGCCGCGACGAGCCGGGCGCGGGGGAGTGCCGCGACCGGCGAGGCGCGCGTGACGGCCCTGTGCATCGATTGTCACGGCGTCCACGACATCACGACGACCGATGCGAAAAATTCTCCGGTTCTGCGCGCCAACCTCGCGAAGACCTGCCGTAAGTGCCACCCCGAGGCGTCCGAGAGCTTCCCTGACGCGTGGCTTTCTCACTACGAGCCCAGCTGGGATAAGGCGCCTCTGGTCTACGGCGTCAAGATCTTCTACATGATCTTCATCCCGTTCATCATCGGCGGGCTGATCCTCCAAGTGATGCTGCACCTCTGGCGCGTCGTGGTGAACCGATGAAGGACATGTTCGTTCGTTTCTCACGGCGTCAACGCATCGAGCACTCGCTCGTGATGAGCCTCTTCATCATCCTGGCGGTGACGGGGTTCCCGCAGAAGTTCAGCGACGCGGGTTGGGCGCGCGGAACGCTCGCGCTCATGGGCGGCGTCGAAGTGGCTCGAGCGCTCCATCGGTTCGCCGGGATCGCCTTCGCGCTTTTGGCCGCCGTCCACATGGGAACCGCGGTCACCCTCGTCGTCACAGGGAAATCCAGGCCGAGCATGATCCCCGGGCGCAAGGATTTCGCGGACGCGATCAAAACTCTGCGCTACTACCTCGGCGCTTCGGACCAGCAGGCGCAGTTCGACCGCTACGACTACCGCCAGAAGTTCGAGTACTGGGGGATCGTCATGGGCGGCATCCTGATGGTCGCGACCGGGTTGATCCTCTACTTCCCCCTGCTCGCGACCCGATTCTTCCCCGGCGTTTTGATCCCGATCGCCAAGGTCGCCCACAGCAACGAGGGCTTGATGGCCTTCCTCGTCGTGCTCACCTGGCACATCTACAACGCGCACTTGAACCCGGACGTCTTCCCGTTCGATTTCACCATCTTCAACGGGAAGATCAGCCGGCACCGCATGGAAACCGAGCACCCGCTCGAGCTGGTGCGACTGACCGGTGAGCCCGTGGCGCCCCACCACCATCCCAAGAAGGATGAGTGACCTAACAGCACCCAGGCCCGTTCGCCGCGGGATCCAGACGCGGCTCGCGGTGCTCGTCCTGATGGCCGCCCTCGGCCCCATGGCGCTTTTGGGTTGGTCGAGCCTGACGAGCCTGGGGATGATGCGTGACGCGCTCCTGCGGGAGCGCCAGGCCCTCGTCAAGAGCGCGTCCCGGCAGGTCGAGCACGGCACCCGCGAAATGCTCGAGGCGTTGGCGGCCGTGCCCGCGGGCCCTGATGGTTCGGCTTCGATGCGGGAGGCCCAACACGACGCGCTCCGTCTGGCGCAGCTGCGGTCGCGCCTCCTCGTCGGAGCGGTGGTCGTGGACGGCGCCGGGAACGTCCTGGCGGAAGGCATCGATCACGACCCGGCGACGTTGGCCCAGCTCGTCGGATGCGACGACGTCCGCGAGGCGATCCGGACCGGGAAACCGACCGTGTGCGGACCTGCCGGAGGTGGGAAGGGGCGGCTGCGCTTCGCGGTCGTCCCCCTGCGCGGGGGCACGGGGAAGATCTCCGTCGCCGCGGTGGGAGTCCTCGATCTGAGCGACCCCGCATGGTCCGCGTTGGTGCAGCCCATGGCCCTTGGCGCCTCGGCGCGCCTTCAGCTCATGGACGAGCGCGGCGACATCCTCGCGGGGAGCCCGGCACGAGGAGACATCGCCTCCGATGTCGTCGTCTCGCAGCGGCTCACCGTCCTTCCGTGGACGCTCGTCCTCGCCCAGCCCGCCCGGGAGTTGTTCGCCGCGGTGCGGGCGCTGGAACGGCGCTGGCTGATCCTGGCGCCGGCCCTCGCGGGGATCGCGGCGGTATTCGCTTGGGGGGTGTCACGCAGCGTGAAACGCCCGCTGGCGGCCTTGAGCGAGGCGACCGCGCGCATCGCCGCGGGCGATCTGGCGCGGCCGCTTCCTTTTCTGGGTCACGACGAGATCGGAAGTCTCGGCCGCTCGTTCGAGGCGATGCGCATAGCGCTCGCCAAGGACGAAACGCGCCGCCTCCTCCTCCGCAAGGTGATCACCGCCCAGGAGGAAGAAAGAAAGCGCATCGCGCGCGAGTTGCACGACGAGACGTGCCAGACGATCACGGCGCTCAAAATGAAGCTCGACGCGGCCGGGATGGAAGACGCTCAGGCCATGGCGACGCGGAGCCTCGACGAGTTGCACCGGATCATCTACGACCTCCGCCCGTCCATCCTCGACGACCTCGGCCTGCTCGCCGCGATCCGCTGGATGGCCCAGCGCAACCTGGGGCCCAAGGGCGTCAAGGTGCTCTGCGAGTTCGACGAGCCGATCGAGCGGCTGCCTTTCGAGATGGAGATCGCCGTTTTTAGAGCCGTCCAGGAAGCCATCAACAACGTATTGCGGCACGCGCAGGCCGAAAAAGTGCTCATCGAGGTTGCCGTGAGCCACGGAGTCCTGGAAGTCGACATCGAGGACGACGGTCTCGGCTTCGACGTCGCGTCCGTGGGCGGACCGTCCCCATCCGGCCGCGGTCTCGGCATCCTGGGCATGCACGAGCGCATGGATCTGATCGGCGGAGCCTCCACCGTGACATCATCGCCCGGCAACGGCACGCGGGTGTCGCTGCGCGTGCCGCTCAAGACTGAGAGCTAGCATGGCCAAAATCCGGGTTCTGATCGCCGACGACCACGGCCTGATGCGCGCGGGCGTGAGGGCGCTCCTCCAGGCGACCGAGGACATCGACGTCGTCGGAGAGGCGGAAGACGGGGACGAGGCCATCCGCGAGGTGCGCCGGCTCGAACCCGACGTCGTGCTGATGGACGTCGCGATGCCGGGCTTGGGCGGCCTCGAGGCCACGCTGATCATCCGCAAGGAAAAGCCGGACGTGAAGATCCTCGTGCTGACCCAGTACGACGATCGCGAATACGTCTCGCGATTTCTCAAGGCCGGTGTTTCAGGCTACGTCTTGAAGAAGGCCGCGGCCTCCGAGCTCGTCGCGGCGATCCGCGCGGTGGAACGCGGCGGGCTCGTCCTCGACCCGGAAATCGCCCGCGACGTGGTGGATGAAAAGGGGCGGGAGCATTCCCCCGAACAGGCCGAAGACCCCTATGAGACGCTCACCGATCGCGAAAAACAGGTGCTGAAGCTCGTCGCCGAGGGGAGCTCGAACAAGGAAGTCGCCGAGACCCTCGACATCAGCGTCAAGACCGCCATGGCCCACCGCGAGCATTTGATGGAAAAGCTCGATGTGCACAGCCGCACGGAGCTGATCCGGTTCGCGCTGCGGCGCGGCGTGATCCGGGCCTAGCGTGTCGAGTTCGTGGCTTTTGCGGTCTCTTCGGTCTTCCGTCCGAACCAGCCGGCCACCCGGTGTCCGATTTCGCGAGCGAACAGCGCGAACCCGATGAACGGCAGGAAGATCACGAAGAAGAAGCCCATGGCCGGCCCGAGGATGAGCAGCGCCACCGTGGGAATGCGCACGTAGCGGTCGTTGGTGCTGCCGAGGAGGGCGCCGTCCTTGCGGTGGAGGTCCAGCTCCCAGCTGCGGAGGTTGAAGTAAAAGCCCGCTTTCGCCGCTTCGCCTGTTCTCATCGTGGTCATGGCGTCCTCCTCGGGTTGGTTTCTTATCCTTGCACCGAGAATGTAAGACGCCTCGGCACGAGCCACCATGAGGAGAACGCCCTGGTCGGGCGGGAATAACTCCCTACCCATGCGCTCGTCGGCAACGGAGAGAGCGCGTGGATCGGAGTTGTACCGCGTCGAGCGGTTAGATGTCGCACCCCGAAGTCAGGCCGTTGCCATCAAGATCCAGTTGGTCCGGATCGAAGGTGCCGGGGCACCCGTCGCAGGCGTCGCCGACGCGATCCGCGTCCGCGTCCCCTTGCGCTGGATCGGCCACGGCCGCGCAAACGTCGTCGAGGTCGGGAGTTCCGTCGCCGTCGCCGTCGACCTCCGGATCCGATGGGCAGGCGGTGGGTAGGGGCCGAGGCCCCGAAGTGGCGGAGCCGAGGGCGCCGTCTCCGCACGAGTTGCGGCCGGCGACGAGGTAGTAGAACAACTCTCCCGGCGCTGGGGTCGCGGGCTCCGTCGCGAAGCGCGTAGCCACCGACGGCACGACGCATTCGTGGTTGAAGGCAAACGCAGCGCCCGCAGGGATCGACCCACGGTACACGCCGTAGACGTGACCCTGGGCCGCGCCGCTCCAACGGAGGGTCAGCTTGTCGGCATCGGCGCGCAGATAGGACGCCTCGCCGGGGCTTGCCGTCGTGCCTCGCGCATCCGGCGCGCAATCGTCGGCGTTCGAAGCGCCATCCCCGTCGCGGTCGGAATCGCAGGCGTCGCCTGCTCCATCGGCGTCGACGTCGGATTGGCTTGTGTTCGGGATCGCCGGGCAATTGTCGACGTTGCCGCACACGCCGTCGCCGTCGGCATCGTTTTGTGCATCCAGCGGACACGCATCGCAAGTGTCTCCTAAGGCATCGTTGTCGGAATCGGCCTGATCGACATTCGTCGTCGCCGGACAGTTGTCGCAAGCATTTCCCAGGCCGTCGGCATCTTGGTCGAGCTGATCGTCGTTCGCGATCGCCGGGCAATTATCGCAAACCTCGCCCAACGCATCCGCGTCGCTGTTGACCTGAGTTGCGTTGGCAACCGTGGGGCAGTTGTCGCAGGCGTCGCCGAGTGCGTCCGCGTCGCCGTTGGCTTGATTCGTGTTGGATACCGTGGGGCAGTTGTCGCAGGCGTCGCCCTTGGAGTCCGTGTCTCCGTCAAGCTGATTCTGGTTCGTGACCGTTGGGCAGTTGTCGCAGGCATCGCCGAGCGTGTCGGCATCGCCATTGGCCTGATTCGCGTTGGCCACCGTCGGACAGTTGTCGCAGACATCGCCCTTGCCGTCGGTGTCGCCGTCGAGCTGGTTC
>JANMVW010000213.1:0-14889 GCA_031393555.1 Acidobacteriota bacterium | reverse complement strand
AATTTTTCGGCTGCGGCGGGTGATCCTTCCGTCGTCTTCGAACCGTCGTTCAGTTACTCGGCCGTCGATCGCAATCTGAAGACGCCCTATAACGACGAGTTCTCGTTCGCGGTCGAGCGCACGTTCTTGCAAGAAAACACGATCTCCCTGACTTACATCCATCGCAATTTCAAGCAACAGCTCCAAGACACCAACATCAATCAGATCCCCGGCGATTTCGGGCGTTGCGCCATTCAGCAGACCACGCAGCAAGCACCGTTGGTCCCCAGTCCCGGAGTGGGGACCATCGTCGATCCGTATACGGGATTGCCGTACGCGGACACCGACCCAGGTATCGGCGACGGGAGGCTCGACGACTGTACGGGACAGACGATCTTCATCGACGCCAACGGCGATCCCGGCGGGGGCTTTGCTCCGTCGGTGGCCGTACCGGTGCAACGCCCCGACACGGTTGCCGATTTCTACGTGCTCGACCCGGCGTGGGGGGACATCTTCCTGATCGGCAACAGCAACGCCTCGGTCTACGACGGCGTCACTCTCGAGTTCGTTCGTCGGCAATACAAAAACTGGCAGATGGAAGCCTCCTACACCTGGTCCAAGGCGACCGGCGACGCGGAGGACTTCAATCTGGCCCTCGGCGACGATCGATCGACGCTTCAGGACGAGAAGGGCTATCTCTCCTTCGACCGTCGGCAGTCGTTCAAGATCAATGCGACGTGCCTCACCCCTTGGGGCTTCCGTATCGGCGGCACGGCGAACTGGGAGTCCGGGTTGCCATACTCGCTTCTCTATCGCAGCTCTTCGGCGTCGCAGTCGTTGCCGCTCTACGACGAATTCAAGCAATCGTTCACGAGCGTGCGCACGCGCTACCTCACCAAGCAGCGCAACGACCAGCGCAATCCTTCGGCCTGGCTTTTCAATATGAAGCTCGTGAAGGAGTTCAATCTCTCCAAGGGCATGAACCTCCAACTCGACGCGGAGATCTTCAACCTGCTCAACGACGACACCTACAGCGTTTACAACACGTTCGTCAAGAGCGGTCAGCAGATCAACGGCACGAACGATGCCACGAGGCGATTCGGACGCACCTACCAGATCGGCATGCGCCTCGCGTTTTGACCTGGACAACCACGCGTTCTTGATCGGAGGCCGCCGCAGGGCGGCCTCCGTCGTTTAGAGGTGCGCGATGCGCTCCTACCTCGCGATATGGGGTCGTCTCGCCACGGTCGTCCTGATCTTCACTATGGGCCTCGCCACCGCCGCAGCGGCGTCGCCGAGCGTCCACGCCCTCACGGAGGAAACGTTCTTCTTCCGGGCGAAGGACGGCACGATCTTGACGCTGCTGATGTTGCAACTCGTCGCAGCGCGCGATGGCGCCGGGCACGTTGCGGGCGGCGGCGATCTCGCCTACGTCGGGGCGGCGTCCATCGAAGAGACCGGACGCCGGGGCGAGGATCTCCCGCGAACGTCCGCTCACACCGTACCCCTGGAAGCGGTTGTGGGGTCCGCGAAGGAGGGGAAGGCGACCTTTTTCGGCCGTGTCTATCTGCAGTCCGGACGGAACTACTCGGTCCGGTACATCGTGAAGGGAGGCGCGCGCGAGGAGATCTTTTTGAAGAATGCCCTCGTCGACGTGCCCTACTTGAACGGAGGCTTCTCGGCGAGCTCGGTCGTTCCGGCCGAGCAGTTCGGTCCGGCGAATCCCAGCGCGGGGCCGTTTCAGGTCGGGTCGGAGGAAGTCGTCCCCAAGGCGGGCGGGGTCTTCAAGCGGAGCGAACTGCTCCGGCTCTACCTGCAGGTGTACGACGCCGCGGTTGATTCCGTGACGTCCCAGCGTCGTGTCGATGTCGTGTTCCGCTTTTATCGCTTGAACAAAGGTTCCTCGAAGCGCTACGGGAAACCCTTCTCGGTGCGTGCCGCCGCCGGACCCTCCATGGGGTTGGCGCTGCCGATCGGCGACTGGCCCACGGGGTCCTATCGGGTCGTGGTGGAGTTGCACGACCGGGTCGCCGCGGAGCACACCTCGAGCGAAGGATCGTTTTCCATCGTCGACGAGTAGCCGGGCCGGGCTGGGCCGAGGGTAGAATGGTCCCGCGATGCGAATCTTCAACACGCTGACACGAACCCTCGAGCAACTCGAGCCGCTGACACCCGGGGAGGTCAGGCTCTATACCTGCGGACCCACCGTCTACGACTACGCTCACATCGGGAACTTCCGCACCTACGTCTGGGAAGATCTGCTCCGACGCACGTTGAAGTTCCTCGGATTTCGCGTGACGCAGGTGATGAACATCACCGACATCGAAGACAAGATCATCGCCAAGGCGATCGCCCAGGGTGTGAGTCTCGCGAGCGTCACGGAGCCGTTCATCGCCGCGTTTTTCGAGGACATGGCGGTGCTTGGAATCGAGAAAGCCGAGCACTACCCTCGGGCCACCGAGCACATCCCGGAGATGATCGCGATCGCCAAGGCCCTCGAGTCCAAGGGTCTGACCTATGTGAGCCAGGGCTCGCTGTACTTCCGCATTGACGCTTTCCGATCGTACGGGCGGCTTTCGAATCTCGAGAATCGCGAGATCAAGGTCGGCGCCCGGGTGGACAGCGACGAATACGAAAAAGACGACGCGCGGGATTTCGTGCTGTGGAAGGGACACAAGGAGGGGGAGCCGGAGTGGGAGAGTCCCTACGGCAAGGGCCGCCCGGGCTGGCATCTCGAGTGCTCCGCGATGAGCATGAAGTACCTCGGCGAGAGCTTCGACCTTCACACCGGAGGCGTCGACAACATCTTTCCTCATCACGAAAACGAGATCGCGCAGAGTGAGGGGGCGACCGGCCGGCCGTTCGTGAAGTACTGGATGCACGCCGCCCATCTGATGGTCGACGGCGAGAAGATGGCGAAGTCCAAGGGAAACTTCTACACGGTCCGCGAACTCGTCGCGAAGGGGCACGACCCCCGGGCGTTGCGGTATCTGCTGCTGACCACCCACTACCGGACCTCTCTCAATTTCACGTTTGACGCCTTGGCGCGGGCCGGCGGCGAGTTGGCGCGGTTCGATGCGCTCTACGCGCGCCTCGCGGAGGCGCCGCGTCCCGCGGGCCGGGACACTGCATTCGACGCGAAAGTCGTCGCGATCGAAGCCGAGGTTCGCGCCGCCTTGGGTGACGATCTCAACGTCAGCAGCGCGGTAGGAGCCCTGTTCCGATTGGTTCGCGAGGCCAACGCGGCTCTGGATCGGAACGAGCTTCCCGCGGAAAGCGCGTCCGAACTCATGGCGGCGCTCGGTCGCTTCGATGCGGTGTTCGGCGTCATCGCCCCGAAAGCGGCGGAGCTTCTCGCTCCGGAGATCGACGCTCTGATCGCCAGCCGCCAGGAGGCACGGAAGGCCAAGAACTTCCCCGAGTCCGATCGCATCCGGGATCTTCTCGCGGCCCAAGGGATCGTCCTCGAGGACACGCCTACCGGGGTGAGGTGGCGCCGAACCCGGCCGGGATTGCCGATCGGAAACCCCTGAGCAGACCTTAGCCCTCGACGGCCTCAGCCCGACGGGGGACGATCCGTCCCGGATTTGGAGGGGACGGCATGAACGAGGACCCATCGGCTCGTCGCGACCCGCGGCGGCGCCTGGGGGCTGCCGGCGAGGCGGCCGCCGAGAGCTGGCTCCGCCGGGCGGGGCTCGTCATCGTGGCGCGCGGGTTTCGAGCGCGGTGCGGCGAAATCGACCTCATCGCACGAGACGGCCCGGTCGTCGTCTTCGTCGAGGTCAAGACCCGCACTCAGAGCGCCTTCGGACGCCCCTCCGAAGCCGTCACGGCGGTCAAACGAGGGCGGATCGCCCGGGTGGCTTCCCTGTTTCTCGCGCGGTCCGGGTGGGGCGAAAAAGCCTGCCGTTTCGACGTCGTCGAGGTGGTCCCCGACGGCTCCGGATGGCGGGTCACGCATCTCGCCGACGCCTTCCGGCAAGGCGATTGACGACGCTACGTTCGTTCGCTATCCTCCCCGACTCGTCGGAGCGACCATGTGTTTAGTTGCGGGAATAGCTCAGTTGGTAGAGCGCGACCTTGCCAAGGTCGAGGTCGCGGGTTCGAGTCCCGTTTCCCGCTCCACGTTTCGTTCCTAGACGATCGGCAGCGCAGCCGGGTCCGGCCGGTGCCGCTCCGCGTGATACGACGAGCGGACCAACGGTCCGGACTCGACGTGTAGGAATCCCAGCGCCAGCCCTTCGGTTCGAAACTCGGCAAAGGTGTCGGGGTGCACCCAACGCGCGACGGGAAGGTGTTTCGGCGTCGGCTGCAGATACTGCCCCAGGGTCACGACGTCGACGCCGGCCCGTCTCAGGTC
This sequence comes from Acidobacteriota bacterium, assembly GCA_031393555.1. GTDB lineage: Bacteria > Acidobacteriota > Polarisedimenticolia > Polarisedimenticolales > DASRJG01 > DASRJG01. Next base: position 10,550 of record JANMVW010000213.1, on the reverse strand, counting down.
GCCCATCACTTCGAGGATCTCGGCGTCTTCCTCGCCCAGCCCCGCGATGATCGACGTCTTCACGCGCAGGGCCGACTTCTCCCGGTCACGACGCGCGGCGGCCTCCGCGAGCAAACCGACCGAGCCCTCATAGCTCGATCCCGGGCGGGCCGACTTGTAAAGGCGGGGAACGGTCTCGACGTTGTGCGCGAAAACAGCAGGGGCGGCGTCGAGAACGACGTCGAGCGCGCCGGGTTTCTTCTTGAAGTCGGGGGTCAAAACCTCGACGGCGCAAGACGGGACGCGGCTGCGAATGGCCCCGACGACCTCGGCGAAGTGGCGCGCGCCGCCGTCGTCGAGGTCGTCGCGATCGACACTCGTGATTACCGCGTGCTTGAGCGCGAGCCGCGCGACCGCCTCCGCTACGTGCGCCGGCTCGTCCTTGTCGACGCCCCGTTTGGGTTTGCCGCTGTTGACGTTGCAAAAGCCGCAATAGCGCGTGCAGGTATCTCCCAGGATCATGAATGTGGCCGTGCCGGCGTTCCAGCACTCGTAGATGTTCGGGCAGCGCGCCTCCTCGCAGACCGTGTTGAGGCGAAGTTCCGAAACCATGGAGCGGAGCTCCCGGAAGCGGGGGTCCGTGCGAAGCGTGATGCGCAACCACTCCGGACGGGGCTCACGGCGGGCTTCGGTCATGTTCGGCCTCCGGGGACGGGCGGGGAGGATAGCGCCCTGAGAGAAAGGGCCGCCAGCGCGGGGTCATCCCACACGGCCTCGTAGCCGAGCGCCCCCGCCACCGCGGTGGCCGTTGTTCTGGCCACGTCCTCGGGCCCGAGATCCCGGTCGAGTTCTCTCGCGAGGGAGGTCACGGCCTTGTCCCCTATCCCGCACGGGACGATCGCGTCGAAGCCCGAGAGATCCCGGCCGACGTTCAACGCGAAGCCGTGAGAGGTGATCCAGCCGGTTCCGATGCGCACCCCGATCGCCGCGAGCTTCGCCTCGCCGACCCAGATCCCCGTCAACCCGGGAATGCGCGACGCGGCGACGCCGTAGGCAGATGCCGTGGCGATCAAACCCTCCTCGAGGTCGCGCAGGTAGCGGTGCGCGTCGCGACGACCCTCGCCGAGCGCGACGATCGGATACCCGACCAGCTGCGACGGTCCGTGGTAGGTCACGTCGCCGCCTCGTCCGGCGTCGTGAAGCTCGATGCCGCGGGCGACGCGCTCGTCGTCGGCGATGACGACGTTTTCCAAGTGGGCCCCTCGCCCCAGCGTGATTACCGGCGGATGAGTGAGGAGCAGGAGGAGGTCCCCGGTCTCGCCGCGCCTGACGTGGTCGACCAGAGACCCCTGGAGCCGTGTCGCGTCCGCGTAGGGGACGCGCCCCAGGAACCCACAGCGAAGCGGTGTCACAGGAGCGATTCGTCGAACTCCTGCAGGCCTTTTTTGACCAGGGCGAGGAACTGATCGGCGACGGCCCCATCGACGACGCGGTGGTCGTAAGACATCGACAGATACATCATCGAGCGGATCGCGATGGCGTCGTCGACGACCACCGGGCGCTTTTCAATCCCGCCGATCCCCATGATCGCGACCTGCGGCTGGCTGATGATCGGCAACCCGAACACGCCGCCGAAAATGCCTGGGTTCGTGATCGTGAAGGTGCCGCCCTGGACTTCGTCCGGCAGCAGCTTCTTTCCGCGGGCCCGCTCGGCGAGATCGTTGATCTTCTTGGTCAGCCCGGCGATCGACAGCTCGTCGGCGTTCTTGACGACCGGCACGATCAGGCCCCAATCGAGCGCGACCGCGACGCCGATGTTGAGGTCCTTCTTGTAGACGATGTCTGAGCCTTCGACCGATGCGTTGATCACCGGCCACGCACGCAGCCCGTCGCAGGCCGCCTTCACGAAAAACGGGGTCATCGTCAGCTTCGTGCCGTGGCGCTGCTCGTAGACGGCCTTGTATTTCTCCCGCATCTTGACGACGCGGGTCATGTCGACTTCGAACACGGAATTGACGTGCGCCGAGATGCGGCGCGACTCGATCATGTGCTCGGCGATCTTCTTGCGCATCGCCGACATCGGCTGCCGCTCGACGCGCATGCCCGGGGCAAACGTGATCGACGGAGCCGGAGCCGCGGTCGCAGCCGACCGTTGAGCCGGGGCCGCGGACGCGGCCCCGCCCTTGGCGACGAAGTCGAGGATGTCCTTCTTCGTGACTCTCCCGCCCGCTCCGGTTCCGGGAACGTGCTCCGGATCAATCCCGTGCTCCGAGGCGATCTTCCGAACGACCGGCGAAACGAACGTGCCTTCTCCCCGCGGCTCCGCGGGGCCCGCCGAGGGAGCTTTCGCGGCAACCGGAGCGGCTGCCGCAGGCGCAGGCTTCAGTGCCGGGGCAGGAGCGGGAGCGGCGGAGGCGGCCGACGTGGCCGTCACGGCAGCCGTGGCGTCGGTCTCCAGGATCGCGACGACCTGATTCACCGGGACCGTTTCGCCCACGGCGTTCTTGATTTCGATCAGACGGCCCGCGGCGGGCGAGGGGATTTCGGCGTCGACCTTGTCGGTCGAGATCTCGAAAAGCGGCTCGTCGCGACCGACCGTGTCGCCGACCTGTTTCATCCAGCGGGTGATGGTCCCCTCGGCGATCGACTCGCCCATCTGCGGCATCACGACATCAACGCGCATCACTTACGTCTCCCCGGGGCGTGGGCCCCGACTCAGATGTGGATCGCCCGGCCATGCACCGCGAGGGCGGCTTCGCCGATCGCTTCGGCGAGGGTCGGGTGGGCGTGCACCGCCTGGAACAGCGACGCGGCGGTTGCCTCCAGATTCAACGCGGCCGTGGCCTCTGAAATCAGCTCGGTCGCATGCGGGCCGATGATGTGCACGCCGAGCACTTCGTCGTATTTCTTTTCCGAGACGATTTTCACGAAACCGCGGGTGTCGTCGAGGATCTTCGCCTTGCCGATCGCGGAAAACGGGAACTGCCCGACGACGACGTCGTACCCGCGCTTTCTCGCCTCGTCTTCGGAGAGCCCGATCGACGCGACCTCGGGATCGCAGTAGGTGCACGACGGCACCTTGTCGTAGTTGATGGCATGCGGGTGCTGCCCGGCGGCGTCCTCGACGGCGACGATCCCTTCGTGGGAGGCCACGTGGGCCAGCGCCTGCGTCTTGACGATGTCGCCGATCGCCCACACCCCGGGGCTTGCCGTGCGCATGAAGCCGTCCACCTCGACGAACCCGCGGTCGAGCTTGATGCCCAGCGCCTCGAGCCCGAGATCCTCGGTGAGGGGGCGCCGGCCGACGGCGATCAGAAGCACCTCGGCCTCGAGTTCGACGGGTTTCCCGTCCTTCGAGGCGGTCACCTTGACCTTGTCTTTTTCGCGGACGACCTTCTCGACCTTTGTGCCCGTGTGCACGCCCAGGCCGCGTTTCTTGAAGGCCTTCTCGAGCTCCGCGCCCAGCGAGGCGTCCTCGAGCGGGATCAGGCGGGGGAGCAGCTCGACGATCGTCACCTTGGCGCCGAAGGTCGCGTAGATCGAGGCGAACTCGACGCCCACGGCGCCCGCGCCGAGCACGATCATCGAAGCCGGAACCTGCTTGAGGCTGAGTGCGTGGTCGGAGTTGATGATCTGCTTGCCGTCGAACTCGACGCCCGGCAATCCGCGGATCACCGACCCGGTCGCGACGATCGTGAATTTCGTGGTGATCGTCGTCGTTCCGCCGTCGGCCTGCGCGACCGAAACCTTGCCCGGGCCGGCGAGCTTCCCGCGGCCGGGAACCATCGTGATGCCGCCCTTCTTGAGGAGGTACTCGACCCCCTTGGCGTTCGTCAGCACGACCTTGTCTTTGTACTTTTGGACGCCGGGAACGTCGAGTTCGCCCGGGGTCACTTTCACGCCGAAGCGGCCCGCGTGCCGTGAGGACTCCAGGACCTCGGCCGCGTGGAGCAGCGCCTTGGTGGGGATGCACCCCCAGTGCAGGCATGTTCCGCCCGGCAGGGGAGCCATCTCGACGACCGCGGTCTTGAGGCCGAGTTGGGCGGCGCGGATGGCGGCGACGTAGCCGCCGGGACCGCTGCCGATGACGGTCAGATCGAACGCCGCGTCCGTATGGGCCACGCTTTCCGTCTCCTTGGGAAGGGGGGACCGGGACTCTATCGCCGCCCCCCGAGGGGCGTCAAGGCGCTCGCACCTATGTTACGATTCCTGCCCGATGGCGATTGGCGACGACCCCCTGATCCTCCACCAGCGCTTCCCCGAAGGGGACGCGCGCGAGTCGGCGTACACGACACGCGTCGATGATTTCATCAATTGGGGCCGCAAGAACTCGCTCTGGCCGATGCCGATGGGGCTGGCCTGCTGCGCCATCGAACTGATGGCGACGGTCGGCCCGCGATACGACCTCGCGCGCTTCGGCGCCGAGGCGCTCCGGTTCTCGCCTCGCCAGTCCGATCTCATGGTCGTCTCGGGGACGGTGACCAAGAAGATGGCTCCGTTCCTGAAGAAGATCTACGACCAGATGCCGGTCCCGCGCTGGGTCATCGCCATGGGCGCGTGCGCGTCGTCGGGTGGGATGTACCGCTCGTACGCGGTCGTTCAGGGTGTTGACGAGATCATCCCGGTCGACATCTACATCAGCGGCTGCCCGCCCCGTCCGGAGGCCCTGATCGAAGGCGTGCTCGAGATTCGGCGCAAGATCGAGCGGGGCGTGAAGAGCGCCGCCGAACTGTCCGTCGCCCTCGCTTCCCCGGCCGCCTGAGGCCCGCGTCGTGGCGGACGCCTCCGCCTCACACCCCGAGTTGCTCCGCCTGATCGGCGACGAGATCCGCGCACGCGGGCGGATGCCGTTCGCGCGCTTCATGGAGCTGGCGCTTCACCACCCCGAGCACGGGTACTACTCACGCGGTCCGGAGCGTTTGGGCCGCGGCGGTGATTTTTTCACGGCCAGCGACGTCGGCGCAGCGTTTGGCGCGTGTCTCGGAAGACAACTCGTCGAGATGGACGCGCTGCTGGGGAAGCCTGCGACGTTTCACTACGTCGAGCACGGGGCGGGGCGCGGGCTTCTCGCCCGGGACGTCGAGGACGCTCTTCGCGCGAGGGAGACCGACCTCTCGCGGCGTTTCAAAGCGGTGCTCGTCGACTCCAGTTCTGCAATGCGTGCCGCCGCCGCGGGGAGACTTCCCGAGGCGCGCGTGGGGGCGCCTGGGTTTGCGAGGCCCGCGGGGGCCGGTTGCGTCGTGGCGGTCGAGCTGCTCGACGCGCTGCCGGTTCATCGCGTCCGGCGGCGAGGAGACGCGCTCGTCGAGGTTTTCGTGGCGCTCGAAGGGGACACGCTCGTCGAGGCTGAGGGCGCCGCGGGGGCAGAGCTTCGCGCGTGGGCCGACGCGTACGGCGCCGCGCCCGAAGACGGCGACGAGGCCGAAGCGTGCCTCTTGCTCGGCTCCACGTTGGCCGGGCTCGCGGCGTCGATCGATCGCGGATTCATCGTGATCGTCGATTACGGGCACGAGGCGAGGCGCCTCTTCAGCCCGGCGCACAAGCGCGGCACGCTGATGGCGTATCACCGTCACCGCGCCAACGAGGACTACCTCGAGCGCGTGGGCGAGCAGGACCTGACCGCGCACGTCAACCTGACCGCGCTCCGTCGCGAGGCGGAAGCCCTGGGCGTTCACGTCGCGGGCATCACGACCCAGGACCGATTCCTCATCGCCAATGGGATTCTGGACGACCTGGACACGGAAGACGGCGGGCCGGTCGCCGCGACCAAGCGGCGTCTCCAGGCCAAGCAGCTGATCCACCCGGACGGCATGGGCAGGACGTTCAAGGTGACCGTGTTGATCAAGGGGATGGAGCCGCCGCCGGTCCTCCGCGGGCTCGAAGACCCGTTCGCCCGTTAACCGGCGGATATACTTCGCCCCATGCCGCCCCCGTCCAAAATCACCGCGGAGTCGATCACCGAGAGTTTTGCGCTTTCGGGGTTCGTGTGCTCCCCCGACGTGGCGACGTCGCTCTTTCTCGCGGAGAACCTGGGGAAGCCGCTTCTACTCGAAGGCCCGCCCGGCGTGGGGAAGACCGAGATCGCCAAGCTCTGGGCGGCCTATCACGCGTCCGAGTTGATCCGGCTGCAATGCTACGAGGGGCTCGACGAGGCCAAGGCGCTTTACGAATGGTCGTACGGGAAGCAGATGCTCTACGCGCAGCTCCTGCGCGACAAGACGAGTGAGGTGTTGGCCGGTGCCGCCGATCTCGACTCGGCGATCGCGATCCTGCGCGACGAGGCCGACGGTTTTTTCTCACGGGATTTTCTCCTGCCTCGGCCGCTGTTGCAGGCGATCCTCTCCGCCCGTCCCGTCGTGCTCCTGATCGACGAGGTCGACCGCTCGGACGAAGAGTTCGAGGCGTTTCTCCTCGAGGTTCTTTCGGACCACCAGGTGTCGATCCCGGAGCTCGGAACGCTCAAGGCCAAACGTCCGCCGCGCGTCGTCCTGACGAGCAACGACACGCGCGAGCTGTCGGACGCGCTGCGCCGCCGGTGCCTTTACCTCTACGTCGACTACCCGTCGTTCGCGGACGAATTGCGCATCGTCGAGGCGCGCGTGCCGGGGCTTTCGGTATCGCTCACCGACAGGATGGTCCGATTCGCGCAGTCGTTGCGCAAGGCCGACCTCAAGAAGGCTCCCGGGATCAGCGAGGTCGTGGACTGGGCCTTGGCGCTCGTGGCGGTGGGCGCCGACGGGCTTTCGGCGGCGGTCCTGCGCAAGACGTTAGGCGCCCTGCTCAAAAACCGCGAGGACGTCGAGCGCGTTCTCGCCGACCCGGCCCGCTTCAGAGGATGATCGAAGCCCTGGCCCGTTTCGTCGAGGCGCTGCGCGCCGAGGATCTCGCCGTCTCTCCGGCCGAGATCGTCGATGCCGGGCGCGCCCTCGATCTCGTCGGTCTCGAGCGTCGCGCCGAAGTGCGACGGGCGCTCAAGGCGACGCTCGCGAAGGACCGTCCGTCGGCCCTGGTCTTCGATCGCCTCTTCGATCGCTTCTTCGCGCCACCCGTCTTCCGGGGCCAGGGGACGGGGGAGGGACGGGTCGCCGGAGCGGGCGAGCGTCCGCGGCCCGGCGATGGCGACCGCCCCACGCCGGCACGCGCGAAGCCGAAGGACAAGCAGAGGACGCAGGGGAAGACGTCCTTCGAGCCGAAGCGTCCCGGCCCGGAGTTGAAGGAGCTCTCGAAGCGCGGACGACTCCGCAGCGCGAAGCTTCGTCGCTCAGACGAGGAAACGCAGGATCCCGCCCATCGCGACCTCGCCCGGCGCATGACCACGGAGCAAGAGCGCGAGGTCGCACGCGAGATCCCGCGCGTCGTGCACGCGCTGAAGCTTCGCGTTTCGCGGCGTCTCGCCCGCGCGCGTGCCGGCCGGCCGTGGATGAGGCAGGCGCTGCGCGACAACCTGAAGCACGGCGGGGTTCCGTTCGTCATCCCGTACCGCGCGCCAAAGAGGAAGACCACGCGCGTCGTCCTTCTCGTCGACGTTTCGTTTTCGGTCGCCCGTGCCTCGGGCCTGTTTCTCCTGATGGCCGCCGAATTCGTCGAGCTGGGGCGCCGCGCCCGGGTGCTCGCCTTCATCGACCGGCCGGTCGATGCGACCGCGGCCGTTTCCCGCTGGGCGCGCGTGTCGCAGCGCGGCCCGGGCGCGAGGGACGCTTCGCCCAAGCCGCGCCGCCGGGGCGCGAGGCCGGGGGATGGGATCGTCTCTCAGGACGTCTCGTTCGCCGACGTCCTCGACGGGCTGAAAGACTTGAACCTCGAGGCGCCTTCGGACTACGGGACCGCGTTTCACGCCCTGAGCACCTCGCGCCTGCGCCCCCGGGGGCGCGACACCGTGCTCGTCGTCCTGGGCGATGGACGCACGAACCGCTTCGATCCGCTCCCTTTCGCGCTCGAAGAGCTCTCGCGCGGCTGCCGCGCGATCCTATGGCTCGTCCCGGAGCCGAGGTCGCGCTGGGGCACCGCCGATTCGGCGTTGCCGAAGTATCTCGCCTCCGTCGATCTCGTCGTCGAGGCGACCGACCTGCAAGGTCTTTCCCGGGGGCTCGGCGAGCTCCTCCGCAGGCTGTGAGATGAACGTACCCGCGCCCGGCACCATCGTCGCGTGGTGGGAGCACGACGTCATCGCGTTCGGCGTCGTGGTCATGGAAGAAAAGCAGCGTGTCGTGCTCGTCACAGCGGACGGGCGCGAGGAACGTGCGGCCCCGGCGCGCATCGTGGCCGCGTTGACGTCGGGTCCCGTCCCCGCGCGCACTCCGGAAGGCCGGAAAGAGGCGGCGGCCGCTGCCGCCGCGATGGCCCAGTCGATCGCCGCGCGTTCGGCAAAGGTCGACGTCCCGACGCTCTGGGAGCTGACGAAGGAGGAATCCGGAGTGCTCGGCGAGGCCGCGCTCGCGGAGCTCGCCCTGGCGCGCACCGATCCACTGGCCTGCCTCGCGACGAGTTTGGCGTTGGCGAAGGACGGAGTGCGTTTTGTGCGCAAACCGGCGGGCTGGCAGCCGCGCGGCGCGGAGGCCGTCGCCGAGATCCTTCTCGAGCGGGAGCAGGTCGCGCGCCGGGCCGAGGAGAAGGCTTCGGCCCTGGCGGCTTTGGCACGGGCCTCGAAAGACGGCGTCTGGCAGGGGCAGGGATCGGCCGTCGAGCGCCGCATCCTGCTGGCGCTCGAGGCGCTGGCGGTGTCCGATCTCGAGGCTCCGGAGAAAGAGAGCGCGGTCGCCCAAGAAGCGCTCGAGGCCGCGGGGGCGAGAGGGGACCGCCCGTCGGAGGCGGCGTTCCGATTGCTGCGCCGCACCGGCCGGTTCGCGTCGGACGATGAGAACTTGGCCATCGTGCGCTTCGGCCTGCGCACGGTGTTCGCGGACGAAGCCGTCCTCGCCGCGGAAGCGGCCGCCGCAGCCGGCTTCGACCGGGCCGGCCGCCGCGACCTGACCACGCGAACGACGCTGACGATCGATGACGAGGCGACCCGCGAGGTCGACGACGCCCTCTCGATCGACGACCGCGACAACGGCTTCGTCGAGGTGGGAGTCCACATCGCCGATCCGTGCGCGTTCATCGCCCCGGGGGATCCTCTCGACGTCGAGGCGAGGACGCGGGGCACGACCTACTACTTCCCCGAGCGGAAGCTCCTGATGCTCCCCGCCGTGCTTTCGGAGGGGGCTGCGAGTCTGGTCGCCGGGGAGGACAGGCCCGCGTTGAGCTTCCTCGTCACCCTCGATGCGGAGGGTCGGGTCGCGGGCACGGAAGTCGTCCGCTCGATCATTCGGGTCGCCGCGCGTCTGGGCTACGACGAGGTCGACGCCACGCTCCGGTCGGGGACGGGACCCCATGGGGACGTTTTGACCCGTCTCGCGGCCGTGGCCGCTCGCCGCGAGGCCGTCCGGCGCGCCAACGGTGCGATCGCGCTTCGGACGCCCGAAACGGAAATCCGGGTCGCGGCGGACGGATCGCTCACGCTGAAGCAGAGGGATCCGGACACGCCCGCGCAGCGTCTCGTGTCGGAGGCGATGATCCTGGCCGGAGAGGTCGCCGCGGCCTGGTTCGATTCCCGGCGCGTGCCCGCGATCTTCAGGCGGCAATCCGCCCCCGACGGGCGCCTCCCCGAGGCCGACCCGTCTCAGCCCGCCGCGGTCCACATCCGCGCCGTACGCCGCCTCTTGAAGCGCGGGGAGGCAGGCCTACGGCCGGGGACCCACCACGCCCTGGGCCTTCCGGCCTACACCCAGGTGACCTCGCCGCTGCGCCGTTACCAGGACCTCTCCATGCACCGGCAGATCGTCGCGGTGCTCGCCGGAAGGCCGCCGGAATACGACGCGGCCGCGATGCAGGTCATCCTCGCGGCGACCGAGCGCGCCGAGAGCGAGGGGCGGCGGGCCGAGCGGGCGATGGACCGCTACTGGATGCTGCGCTGGCTCGAGCGGTCGGTCGGAGGCACCGTCACCGGCGTCGTCGTCGACCTCTACCCGCGGACGATCGTGGTGCTCGACGAGACGTTGCTGGAGCTTCCGGTTCCCTCCCTCGTCGATGCGTCGCCTGGGGATCGCGTCCGCCTGAAGGTCGAGCGCGTGAACCCGCGGGCGGACGTTCTGGTGTTGAGGCCGGAATAAATCTGCCGGCGTGCTACGATCCGCCCCCACCACGGGGGAGACCGTGAGACCCACCGAAACGCTTCCCGGCCTGATCGTTTTCGTCGCCCTGCTCGTGTTGTCCCTGGGGACGTTTGCGTATCTCATCGAGTCACGCTTCGCGCTCTTGCGAGCCGCAAAACCCAGCGCCCGTTTCGACCGTTGGGGAGAGCGGTGGGCGGGGGTCTTGACCCAGTTCATCGGCCAGCGCCGCATCCTGAGCCCCGGGTACATCGGCGCCGGGATCATGCACGCGCTCATCTTCTGGGGGTTCCTCGCGGTCGCCTTGAACTCGCTCCACTTCGTCGGGGGAGGGTTCGTCGAGGGGTTCCACCTTCCCTTCTTCGGGCCGGCCTCGTGGCCGGGACGTGCTTACGTCGTGGTGCGCGACCTGTTCGAGTGCGC
>JANMVW010000195.1:0-13654 GCA_031393555.1 Acidobacteriota bacterium | reverse complement strand
CGCGCTCTCCGCTCCCCGCAAATCGCCCTGCCTCGCGAGCGCCAGGCCCTTGTCGTGCCAGGCCCCTGCGGAGGCGGGCCAGCTCGCGATCGCGTCGTCGGGCTTTCCGAGCCAGGTCGCGGCCCTCAGGCTTTTCGGATTGTTCCGCGCCGTCGCGGCGAAGAGCGTCGCATCATCTTTCCAATCGGTCGACCTCGCAAACATCGCAACACCCAAGATGGCGACGGCGGCGATCGTCAAGGCCCTCGCGGGTCGACCGAGCGTCCCGATCGCCAAGGCGGCGAGCAGGCACAGGCCCGCCACCGGGAGGTACAAGAAGCGCTCGGCGAGGATCGCCCCGATGGGGACCAGGAGGTTGCTGATCAAGAGGTAGGGGAGCAGCGTGATCGCGACGAGCAGCGCCGCCACGCGGCCGCGCGTTGCGGTCCAAAGGAGCGCCCCGAGAATCGCAACGCCGAGAATCGGCCGCCACGCAACGAGCGAGTCTTCCATCGGGATGGTGCCGCCGGAATAGTCGTTCGCCAAGCCGAACGGCAAAAACACGATCCGCGCGTAACGCGCGATCAGTCCGAGCGCCGTCGCCACGTAGCGCACGCCGTGCTCGAGGACGAGCGGGTTGTCGCCCGGAGGGACGACCTGCACCGGGAAGAAGGCCTCGAGCGCCCGGGTCCGCAAAATGACGAAGACGGTGGCTGCGAGGACGCTCGGGGCGATCAGGCCGGCGACGTCTCGTGCCTTGCGTCCGTCGAGCGCAACGAGGACGACCAGGGGGAGCGCCACGACCCCCGTTTCCTTCGAACCGCACGCGAGGAGCACGCAGGCGGCGGCAGCCCAGGCCGCGCCTCGCGACCCCGCGAGGAACGCGAGGCGAACCGACGCGAGCGTGAACAAAGCCGCCAGAAGCTCGGAACGGCCGACGACGTTGGCGACCGCCTCGGACTTCGAAGGGCACACCGCGAACAGCAGCGCCGCCAGCAGCGCCGCGACCGGGTCGATGCCGCAAGCGACCGCGAGGCTGTAGACCAGCCAGCAGACCCCGGCATGCAGAATCAGGTTGATCGCGTGTGACACCGAGGGGTGCGCGCCCCCCGCGGCCGCGACCTCGAGCGCGAAACTCGCCACGGTCACCGGCCGGTAGAGAGAGCGGTCGCCACCTCGCGCCCCGTCCCAATAGGACGCGCCGAAGATGGCGGAAATCGTTCCGTCCGAGACGATGGGGTTTCCCTCGATGGCGACGTGGTCGTCCTGGACGTACCCGGCATCGAGGAGGGGGAGGTGGGAAACGAAAACGGTGGCGGCTAAGACGGCGGCGGCCGCCAGCGGCCCGGTCTTCACCTGACGGAGCCCAGGGTCTCTAGGATCTCCGCTCCGACCAGAAGCTCACGGGGCTTACTCCCGTCGGCGGGCCCGACGATGCCCTCTTGCTCCATCGTGTCGACGATCCGCGCCGAGCGCGCGTAACCCAGGCGCATGCGGCGCTGGATCAGGGTGATCGAGCACATCCCCTCCTGGAGCACCAGCTTCACCGCGTCGATGTAAAGCGTGTCCCGCTCGCCGGGGTCGAACGCGCTCCCTTGACCCTCGTCGGGATCTTTGAGGACCGACTCGTCGTAGACCGGCTTCGCCTGCTTCTTGAGGAAGGCGACGATCCGGTTCAGCTCGTTTTCGGTGATGTACCCGGAGTGCAAGCGCAGGAGCCGCCCCGCGCCCGAAGGGAGAAACAGCATGTCCCCGCGCCCGATCAAATGCTCAGCCCCCTGCTGGTCGATGATGGTCCGGGAGTCCACGCGCTGGCTGACCCGAAACGCGATTCGCGCGGGGAAATTGGCCTTGATCGTCCCGGTGATGACGTCGACCGAGGGGCGCTGGGTCGCGAGGATCAGATGGATGCCCACCGCGCGCGCCATCTGGGCGAGCCGCATGATGGATTCTTCGACGTCGGCCGAGGACACCATCATCAAGTCGGCCATCTCGTCGATGACGATCACGATGTACGGGAGGTTGTGGAGCGCCTTGACCTCTCCGGATTTCTCGTCTTTGAGGGTGCGTCCCGGCTGCTCGACGAGCGCCTGGTTGAACTGCTCGATGTTCCGGACGCCCACCGAAGCGAGCTTCTTGTAGCGTTGCTCCATCTCGCGCACGGCCCACTTGAGAGCGGTCGAGGCGTGCTTCGGGTCGGTGACGACGGGGATGAGCAAGTGCGGGATCTCGGCGTACATCCCCAGCTCGATCATCTTGGTGTCGATCATGATGAAACGGACTTCGGCCGGCGTCGCCTTGTAGAGGATGCTCGTGATCATCCCGTTCAAGCCGACCGATTTTCCGGCGCCCGTCGCGCCCGCGATCAAAAGGTGCGGCATCCGCTCGAGCTCGGCGGTGAACACGTCTCCGTTGATGTCCTTCCCCAGGGCGAGCGTCAGCTTCGACTTGGTGTTCCGGAATTTCTCCGAAGCCATCAGCTCGCGCGGGAAGATGACCTCCTGGTGCTTGTTCGGGACCTCGATGCCGACGGTCGACCGCCCGGGGATGCGGTCGATGCGGATCGATTCGGCTTTCAATCCGAGGCAGAGGTCGTCGACGAGCCCGACGATTTTCGAGTAACGCACCCCCGCTTCGGGGGCGAACTCGAACGTGGTCACGACCGGCCCGGGGTGGATCGCGACGACCTTGCCCTCGACGGCGAATTCGTGAAACTTGTCGGTGAGCAGCTGCGCGCGCGCCAACAGGTCCTTCTCGTTTTCACTCTCTTGAGGCGTCGGGTCGTTGAGCAGCTCCAGGGGGGGGAGCGTGTATCCGCCTGCGGGCTGGGTCTGTAAGAGCTGTTGCTGTTTCTGCGGAGGGGGCGGCTTGGGGAGCAACGGGCGCGTCGACACCTTCGGGCGCGCCGGGGGGAGATCGACGACGTCGTCCAGGTCGTTCAACGGGATCGACGGCCTGGCCTTTGGCGGGAGGGGGAGCACCGCCTCAGCCGTGCTGAGCCGCTCGGCCGCGGATTTCGCGTGCTTTTTTTCGAGGACCTTTTTCTGGGACTCGCGGTGCCGCGTCTCGCGGTAGGCCGCGAACCGGGCGCGCGCGGCCGCGAGCGTCCCACCCAGCGCTTCTCCCAAGCGTTCGGCGGCGCTCGCGAAGGAAAAACGCGTGGTCAGCACGATGGTCGCCGCGAGGAGGGTCGCCGCCGAGAGGAGGGCCCCCAGCGGATTCATCAATGCCGTCATCAGCCCGGCGAGCTTCGTTCCGACGTACCCGCCCGCGGGGAAGACCTCGCCTCCGTACCGGATCGATCCGTACAGCAGGTCGAGGAGCGTCGCGAGCGACGCCAGAAGCGCCAGCAGCCCGACCAGCCGGCCGTAGGACGACGCGGCGCTTTTCCCCCGGAAACGATTCCATCCCGTCACCGCGAGCACGACGGGGAGGAGAAACGCCGCGGTTCCCAAAAGCTGCAAGAGCAACTCGGCGAGGGTGGCGCCGACGCGGCCGGTCCAATTCGCCGCCCGGTGGACCTCGACTTGCGATTGGAACCAGGTCGCGTCCGATCCGCGGTAGCTCAGCAAGGCGCCGACCGTGATCGCGGTGAACAGCAAGAGCAGCAGCCCCGCGACTTCGTCGAACCAGCCCTGCTTCCGCAGCTTTGAAAACGTCACGTCCATAGGCTCGCCAGTCTACAGCTCTACGATCACGGGGATAATGAGGGGCCGTTTTTGAGTTCGCTTGCGCAGGAAACGGCGCAAGCCCGCCTGGATCTTGGCCTTCAGGAGGCCCTCGTCGGCCCGCTCCTCGCGCGAGGTTTCGGAAAGCGACAAGGCGACGACATCGCGCGCCTCCTTCAGGATCTCTTCTTCGGTGGCGTCGTGGACGAACCCGCGAGACGTGATCTCCGTCAGGCGGGAGACCGAGCTGCTCTCGCGGTCGACCGCGACGACCGCGATCACGATGCCGTCGCCCGCGATCTGGCGCCGGTCACGCAGCGTCGTGAAGTCGACCCGGTCGAGCGCCCCGTCGATGAAGACCTGGCCGACCGGCACCCGGTCGACGCGGGTCAAGTCGTCCTCGGTCAGCGCGAGCAGATCGCCGGAATCCGCCAGCACGATCCGGTCGGCCGGAAGGCCGCAGTTCCGGCCGATCGCGGCGTGGGCCGCGAGCTGGCGGTACTCGCCGTGAATCGGGAGGAGGAACTTGGGGCGGAGCAAGTGGATGAGCAGCGCCAGTTCGTCGCCCCGAGGGTGCCCCGAGACGTGGATCGGGGCGTCCTTGGCGGTGACGACCGTCGCCCCGCGGCGCAGCAGGTGGTTGATCATCCGGCCGATGGACTTGTCGTTTCCCGGAATGGCCCGCGCGGAATGGAGCACGAGATCCCCGTCGGAGATCACGACGTCGCGATGCTTGTCGATGGCGATGCGGGCCAGGGCCGAGGTCGGCTCGCCTTGAGAGCCCGTGACGAGAAACAGGGCGCGCTCCGCGGGCAGGTTCATCGCGGCATCGGCGCCGATGAGCACTCCGGCGGGGATGCGCAGGAGGCCGAGGCTGCAGGCGACGTCGGTGTGGAACTCCATCGATGATCCGACGACCGCGACCCGCCTGCCGTGGGCGACGGCGGCGTCGATCACCTGCTGGAGGCGGTGGATGTTGCTCGAAAACGTCGTGACCAGGACCCGTCCTCGCACCCCGGCGACGGCCCGGTCGAGCGCGGGCCCGACCGTGCGTTCTCCCGCCGTGATCCCGGGGAGGTCGGCGTTGGTGCTGTCGGACAGGAGGAGGAGGACGCCCTCGTCACCCAGCCGCGCCAGCCGGGCGAGGTCGGTCCCCGGCCCGCTCAGCGGATAGGGGTCGAGCTTGAAGTCGGCCGTGTGCACGATGCGCCCGACGGGTGTTTCGATGACGAGCATCGCGGATTGCGGGATCGAGTGCGTGACCGGCACGGTCGTCACGGTGAACGGTCCCATCGTGAGCGGCGTGCCCGGCTGCGGGAGGGCCAAAAGGCGCGGCGCGGTTTCGAGGTCGTGCTGTGCCAAGCGGCCCCTCACGAGCCCCAGCGTGTAGGGGGATCCGTAGACCGGGACGTCGCGTCGCGCGAGCAGGAAGGGGAGGGCGCCGATGTGGTCTTCATGTCCGTGCGTGAGGAGGACCGCGTGGATCGTACCGGCCTCGTCGAGGAACTCCATGTTGGGGACGACGACGTCCACGCCCAGGTGCTCGGCGCCGGGGAACATCATCCCGGCATCGACGACCAGACAGTCCCCGCCGTAGCGGTAGACCATGAGGTTCATCCCGAATTCGCCAAGGCCCCCCAGGGCGACGATTTCGAGTGGGAGGGAGCGTGACACGACGGGGATCATAGCCTAGCGGGATCGTGACTCGGGCCATAGGTGGGCGAGAGCGACGAACCCTTCCGGAGGAATCGCCTCGGCGCGAAGCGATCCGTCGAGCCCCGCTCGTGCCAGAACGGAAGTCGCTTCGGCCTCGCCGCCAAGGGCGACGCGCAAGTTCTTCTGCAGCGTCTGGCGCCGCCGGGCAAACGCCGCGCGCAACACGGCCTTCAGCGGAGCGACGAGAGACTCCGGAAGGACGTCCTCCTCGCGGGGAATCCAGCGGGTCACCGTTGAGACCACCTTGGGGCTCGGCTGGAACGCCCCGGGGGAGAGGTCGAAGAGGCGCTCGATCCGGTAGGCGCGCCCGGCGAGCACGGTCAGCGGCCCGTACTCGCCGGTCCCTGGCATTGCGGTGAGCCGCTTGGCGACCTCGCGCTGGAACATGAGCACCGCGCGCGAGACGGCCCGGCGCTCGACGACGAGCTTCATCGCCACCGGCTTCGAGATGTTGTAGGGGAGGTTGCCCGCGATGACGAGCGGCCCCGCTTGCGCGAGGGCGCCGAAATCGACCTCCAAGACGTCCTGTTCAATCAAGCGCAGGCGATCCTCGGGGTACCGGGAGCGCAAAAGGGCGCACAAGTCGCGATCGATCTCGATCGCTGAGATCCGGGGCACTCCGTTCAAGAGGGCGTCCGTCAACGCGCCGCGCCCGGGTCCGATCTCGACGACGTTGTCCGAGGCCACGGGGGCAAGCCCCGCGGCGATCCGCCGGATGGCGTTCGCATCGGTCAGGAAGTTCTGGCCGAAACGCCGGCGGGCCCGCGGCAGAGCGGACGGGCCGTCTCCGAAGACGTCTTCGTCTCGCGTGCTAGATTGCTGGTGTCGCGTGAACGAAGACTTGCGAGGAGGAACGATCATGGCCAGCCCTCATATCGTGCATCTTACCGACGACAGCTTCGATGAGACCATCAAGCACGCGCAGGGTCCAGTGCTCGTCGATTTTTGGGCCGCGTGGTGCGGGCCGTGCAAGATCATCGCCCCGTACCTCGATCAGATCGCGGATGAGGTCGAAGGGAAGGCGACGGTGGCCAAGGTCAACGTGGACGAAAACGGGGACCTGTCCGCGCGCTTCGGCATTCGCAGCATTCCGACGCTGGTGATCTTCAAGGACGGCCGCGTCGTGGGTCAGCAAACGGGCGCGCTTCCCAAGGATCAAATCCGCAGCCTGCTCCAGAAGCACATCGCCTAGTCGAGCGGCAGCTGGGCCGGGTCGAGTACGAGCAGGATCGATCCGTCGTCCATCACCGTCGCGCCCGAGTAGCCGCGAAGGGTCGACAGCGGCAACGGCAGCGGTCGCACGACGAGCTCGCGCCGCCCCAAGACTTCATCGACCTCGAGACCGATCGTGGTCCCCTGGGCCGAGGTGGCGATGAGAGCCATCCCCGAACCTTTCGGCGCTATGGCCAGGCCGAGCACGTCGGAGAGCGCCCAGACCGGGACCTCTTCGGATCCCGCGTTCCAGAAACGGCGCCCGTCCCGCCAGGTCGTACCTTGGTCGTCCATCGGGGCGATCCGCGTCAGCGCGGCGAGGGGGACGGCGAACGACACCCCGCCCGCCCGGACGACGTAGGTCTCGACGAGCGCGACCGTCGGCGGGAGCACGAGCTCGAAGCGCGCTCCGAGGCCGCGCCGGCCTTCGATGCTCAGCCGACCTCCCGCCGCCTCCACCGCGCTTCTCACGACGTCCATCCCGACGCCGCGCCCGGAGACCTCGGTCGTCTCAACCAGGGTCGAGAATCCGGGAAGCGTGATCAGCACCAGGGCCTCCGCGTCCGCGAGCCGAACCGCTTCGAGCGGGGTCAGCAAGCCGCGCTCGATGGCGACCTGCTTCAGACGGCGCGGGTCGAGCCCGGATCCGTCGTCCTCGATCACGATGGCGAGCCGGGAGGCTTGGCGTTCGACCTTGACCCACAAGCGGCCGGTCGCGGGCTTGCCCGCGGCGCGACGGGCTTCGGGGGACTCGAGCCCATGGTCGATCGCGTTTCTGACCATGTGGAGCAGGGGATCCATCAGGCGTTCGAGGAGGCTGCGATCGATGCGGACATCCTCTCCGACGATTTCGAGGTCGACCGGTTTTTCCAGCTTGCGAGACAGCGCGTCGACGGCGCGCCGCAACCTCTGGCTTGCGACCTCGAACGGGACGAGCCGCATGTCGACGAGCCCGTCGTAGGCGTGGCGCGCGAGCAGGCGCGCCGAGTTGGTCGAATCCAAGAGCGGCGAGCCGGGCGCTTTCGCCGCGAGACCGGATTCGATGCGGCCGATCGCGGTCATCAGCTCGAGGACGTCTTCGATGATGGCGTCGAGGCGTTCCGCCTTGACGCGTAAGGACGCGTTCGACCCGGGCGGGGCGGTTTTTTCGGGCGGCGCTTCGGCGGGAACGAGCGTGAAGCTGTCCACCTCGGGGAGGGCGGCGATCTTGGCCGCGAGCGCCTGCATCGGCAACTCCGACACGAGGATCACCTGAAGCCGGCCGTCGAACCGGCCGGTCCGCAACGCGGCCATCGGCGGATCGATCCGCCTCAGTTCGCCGAAGCGGGACAGGCGGCCGAGCACGACCGCCGCGCGCACCGAGGGGAAGGCGCCCTCGCGGCTGACGATGAGCGAGAGCTTGACGCATCCGGCGGCGGCGCTTGACGCCCGCCCTCCCGCGGGACGGGCGCTGCCACCGGGGTCGGCGACGGCCTCGGCCGAGCCGGAATCGGTCGTGCCGGGCAGCAAGCCTCGCAGGCTTTCTTGAAGGGACGCGCGCTCGCCGTCGTCCACCGGTTGCCGGGCTTCGGCCCGATCGACCATGCGCTCGAGGCAGGCGAAGGCGTCGCAAAGCATGCGCCGCGTTTTCGGCTTCGAGGCGATCCGGCCTTGACGTAGGAGATCCATCAGGGACTCGGCGTCGTGGGCCAGGGAGGTCATGGCGGAATAGCCCATCGAGGCCGACATCCCCTTGATCGAGTGAACGTGGCGGAAGAGCTCGCAAAGGGCGGCGCCCCCGGCCTCCTTGGCGTCTTGCTTTGCGGCGAGCGTCGACGCCGCGCCGAGGTGCTCTCGCGCTTCGACGACGAACAAATCGAGATAAGCAGACAGGTCCATATCAGTGGAACGTCGCCGCGCGTTTGACCAACGCCTCGGCGTCGAGGAGGGCGTGAAGGCGGCCGTCGATTGAGACGTGGCCCGCGGCGGCGGGAGTCCCGCTTCCGGCGAACACCGCTGAGGGCACGAACAGGGCCGCTCCCTGAAGAGGCCCCGAGAGTCTCATCACGTTCCCGGCACCTCGTGTCTCGGTTTTCGCGTCGCTCAAAAGCGACGGCAGATCGATCACCGCGATCGCGCGCCCGCGACGTTCGGCGAGCCCCAAAACCGCCGGCGGGGACAAAGGCACGTGCTGGATGGGGCCGGCCGGCGAGACATCCGCGATGGTCTCCAAGGGGATGGCGTAGGCCGTTTCTCCGAGCTGGAAGTAGAGGAGCTCCACGTCAGTCCCGCAGGCGGAAGGTGGCGATCAGGCTTTTCATCTGATCGGAGGTCCGGGCCAACTCGCGCGCCGACGCGGACAGGGCAGTCATCGATGCCGTCTGGCCGACCGTCGCGGTGGAGGTCTCCTCGGTACCGCGGGCATTTTCCTGGGCGATGCGAACGATCCGCTCCAGGGCCTCGTCCACCTGGCGGGCGAGCAGGCGCTGCTCGTCGACGCTGCGCGCGATGGCGCGTGAACGGTCGGTGGTCCCGCGCGTGGCGTCCAGAACGCCGTCGAAGGAGGCCGCCGCCCGGTCAACGAGCTCGCGCGCCGCGACCGCCGCCGTGACGCTCTCCCTGATGCTCCGGGCCAACAGGTGGGAGCCGCCTCGAATCTCTTCGGAGACGGATCCGATCTGGTCGGCGAAGCCGCGCACGTGGTCGGCCAGGCGGCGCACCTCTTCGGCCACGACGGCGAAGCCGCGCGCCTCCTCACCGGCCCGCGCGGCCTCGATCGTGGCGTTGATCGCGAGAAGGTGGGTTTGGTCGGCGAGAGACACGATGAACGACACGATCTTGCCGATCTCGTCGGCGCGGACTTGAAAGCCGTCGACCGCGTCGGCCGAGGTGTCGACCGCGTGCTTGAGCTCGACGATCCCGTCGGCGGCGCGGCGCGCGGCGGCGGCGCCGGTTTTCGCCCGCACGGAGGCCTCTTCGGCGGCCTCCTGCACGGACGACGCCGCTTCCGCAACGCGGTCGGCGGAACTCGTGAGCTCGCGGGTCAAAGCGGACGTCCGAGAGACGTCGAGGGCCTGCGCGTCGGCCCCGCGCGCGATCGAGTGGGAGGCTTCGGCGATCCCGGCGGTTGCGGTGTTCACCTCTTCGGAGGTGCGCGAGAGGGTGAGCGCGGAGTTGTGGATCTGGTCGGCGCCGTTTTTGACTTCCGTCAAGACGCTGAGGAGATGGACGAGCATCGTGCTGAACGAGCGCGCGAGATCGGCCGTCTCGTCGGTCCCGTCGATATCGACGGCCTGGGTGAGGTCGCCGCTGCTGATCAGAGACGCCGCCGAGGCCAGCTGCTTGATGCGGCGCACCACGAGCCAGGAGACGAGCCAAGCGCCGCCGAGCCCGATCGCCAGATCGAGACAGACGACGAGCACCGCGCTCCACATCGGATCGGTCTGGAGCTTGGGGACCGCCACCGCGACAGCGGTGCACAAAAACGTGACGAGCAGGAACGATGCCGCGAGCTTCTTTTGCACGGAGGACCCCTCGGGAACGACGCGCCGCCCTCGTAGGCGTCCGTCCGGCCCCGGCGGAATATGGAGCCCGCGAAGGCGGACAGCAACCAAGGGCCAAGGGCCCGTTCTTTTGACACCCCGGGCGACCCTTCCTACAATCGGAGTTTGGGGCATGGCAAGGAGGTTCGATGAGCGAATCGGTTCAAGAGGTTCAGGATCGGGTCCAACGCGAGGGCGCGGCCATCGAGCAGCTTTTGGGAGAGGTGCGGCGGGTCATCGTCGGCCAGAAGTACCTCCTCG
The DNA here is from genome assembly GCA_031393555.1 of Acidobacteriota bacterium. Classification (GTDB taxonomy): domain Bacteria; phylum Acidobacteriota; class Polarisedimenticolia; order Polarisedimenticolales; family DASRJG01; genus DASRJG01. The sequence goes on along the minus strand of JANMVW010000195.1, from coordinate 3,297 downwards.
AGCGGATGGTGATCGGCCTCCTCACGCGGGGCCACCTCCTCCTCGAAGGGGTCCCGGGGCTGGCGAAGACCCTGGCGGTCAGGTCGATGGCGGGAGCGGTGCACGGAAGTTTCCGGCGGATCCAGTTCACGCCGGACCTCCTGCCCGCCGACCTCACGGGTACGCTGATCTACAACCAGAAGGACGGGACGTTCGTGCCTCGCAAGGGGCCGCTTTTTGCGAATTTCGTGCTGGCGGACGAGATCAACCGCGCTCCCGCCAAGGTGCAAAGCGCGCTTCTCGAAGCCATGCAAGAGCGGCAGGTGACGATCGGGGACACGACGTACCCGCTGCCCTCCCCCTTCCTCGTCCTGGCGACGCAAAACCCGATCGAGCAGGAAGGCACCTACCCTCTCCCCGAAGCCCAGGTCGACCGCTTCCTCTTGAAGTTGCACGTGGACTACCCGTCGTCGGAGGACGAGCGGCAGATCCTGGACCGCATGACGGGGGCCGAAATCCCCGAAGTCCGGCCGGTCGTGGCCCTCGAAGACATCGAGCGCGCCCGCGCGGCGATGCACGCGATCTACGTCGACGATCGCATCAAGGACTACGCGGTCCGGCTCGTCCAGGCCACGCGCCGCCCGAAGGACTTCAAACTCGATCTCGAGGGGTTGGTCCAGTACGGCGCGTCGCCGCGCGCGACGATGGCGTTGATCACGGCGGGGCGCGCGCACGCCTTCCTTCGCGGCCGCGGGTTCGTCTCTCCCGAGGACATCAAGGCCGTCGGCCACGACGTGATGCGGCACCGGCTGATCCTCTCTTTCGAGGCCGAGGCCGAATCCGTCACATCGGACGAAGTCGTGCAGCGCGTCTTCGACGCGGTCGAGGTCCCGTGAACCCTCGCGACGTACTCCGCCGAGTGCGCCGCCTCGAGATCCGGACCCGGCGCCTGGTCGACGAAAGCCTCGCAGGGTCCTACCACTCCGTCTTCAAGGGGCGGGGGGTCGAGTTCGCCGAGGTGCGCGAATACGAGCCCGGCGACGACGTGCGCACGATCGATTGGAACGTCTCGGCCAAGATGGGGCACCCGTTCGTGAAGAAATTCACGGAGGAGCGCGAGCTGACCGTGATGCTGGTCGTCGACGCGTCGGCCTCGGGGCGGTTCGGCAGCGCGCCGTCGACGAAGCTGGAAACAGCCGCGGAGATCGCGGCGCTCCTGGCCTTTTCCGCGATTCGCAACAACGATCGCGTGGGCCTGCTGTTGTTCACGGATCGCATCGAGCGATTCGTCCCGCCCCGGAAGGGCCGCCAGCACGGCCTGCGCGTCTTGCGCGAGCTGATGGCGTTCGAAACGGTGGGCACCGGCACCGACATCAAGGGCGCCCTTGAGGTGCTGCGCCGGGTGGTTCCCAAGCGCGCGGTGGTTTTTCTGATCTCGGACTTCCAGGCCGAGGGCTACGACAAAACGCTGCGCGTCGTGAACCTCAAGCACGACTTGGTCGCCATCGCGATCTCGGATCCGCGCGAAGGCCAACTCGAAAACGCCGGGCTCGTGGCCGTGCGGGACTCGGAAACGGGGCGGCCGATCGTCATCGACTCCGGCCACTCGGGCGTGAGGCGGCTGTTCGCGGAGCGATTCGAGAGAGAGTGGGCGCGTAGGCGCACCCTCTTGAAACAAACGGGGACCGAGATCCTCGAGCTGTCGACCGGCACCGATTACGACCGTGCCCTCCTGGTTTTTTTCAGGGAACGCGCGCGGCGGACCGCCCGCGCGGGGGCCTGACGTGCGCCGGCTGATTCTTCTCGTTGCGATGCTCTTGGCCGCGCGCGCAACGCATGCGGCCTCGGCGAGCTTGACGGTCGAGCCCGTGAAAGCGCACATCGGCGACGCCCTCAAAGCGCGCGTGACGGTGACGGCGGACCCGGGCGAGCTCGTCGACGTCGCGCCTCTCGACGTGGCTTGGGGGCCCGCGCAAGTCCTGTCCGGGGGCTGGGAGCCCGCGGTCCCGGGCACGGCGACGCGGGTGTGGAGCGGCGTCATCGCCGTCTATCAACTCGGCCCCGCGACCATCCCACCCCTCGTGGTGTCGGTCGCGAAAGGGGGAACGCCCGCGAGCGTTTCCACGGAGCCCGTGGCGCTGGTCATCGAGGGCACCGTCCCGGCCGCGGCGACGGGCGCCAAGCCTCCCGACCTGATCGACCTCAAGGCTCCGGCATCCGTCCCGCCGGACTATGGTCCGTTGAAACGGGCGCTCCTGGCGCTTGCGGCGTTGCTGGCCGCGGCGGGCGCGGCGTGGTGGCTGTGGCGCCGCTACGCCGCGAAACTCGCGGCGATCGCGGCGCCGGTCGATCCGTTCCGGAAGCTCCCCCCGCACGTGTGGGTTTACGAAGAGCTCGAAAAACTCCTCGCGCGGCGGCTTGCGGAAGAGGGAAAAACGGGACTGTTCTACGACGAGTTGACGCGCATCGTGAAGCAGTACCTCGAGGGGCGTTACCGCGTGGACCTTTTGGAACGCACCACGTCCGAAGTCGGAAGCGCGCTGCAGCACGCGGGGGCGCCGGCCGACGCCGGCGTCCTCTCCCGCGCGCTCCTCGAAGCGGGCGACCGCGTGAAATTCGCGCGACGCGACGCGGGGCCCGCCGATTGCCGCGCCGCCGTCGAAGAGGCCTACCGGCTCGTCGATCTGACGAAGCCCGTCGACGTTGCCGTCGAGGCCGAGCCCGTCGAGGCCGGGCGATGACGCGGCTGGCGAGTCCCTGGGTGTTGCTGCTCCTCCCCTTGGCGGGAGGGGTGGTCTGGCTGCTCCATCGACGCCTGCGTTTTGGAGGCGCCCGGATCGACTTCCCGGATGCCGCGGGGTTGGCGCGCCTTCCGATGAGTCCGTGGGTCCGCATCGAGACGATGCTGCCTTGGCTTCGCGGTGGCGCGATCGTGCTCACGATCGTGGCCTTGGCGCGGCCGCAGGCCGGCTCCGCGCTCACCACCGTGTCGTCAAACGGCGTCGATATCGTGATCGCGCTCGACGTTTCGGGTTCGATGCGCTGCGAGGACACGCGGAACAAAAACCGCCTGGCCGTCGCGAAAGACTGCATCACCCGCTTCGTCGCGGGGCGCCCCGAGGATCGCCTGGGCGTCATCGTCTTCGGAAGCGTGGCGACGACCCGGTGCCCGTTGACGCTCGATCACGACATGCTGAGGGAATTCGTCGAGGAGCTCGACTTCGCGCCCCCCGGGGAGGACCGCACCGCGCTCGGCATGGGACTGGCCACCGCGGTCAACCGGATGCGCACGTCGACGGCGAAAAGCAAGGTCGTCGT
>JANMVW010000185.1:0-3249 GCA_031393555.1 Acidobacteriota bacterium | reverse complement strand
TTCCGGCCGCCGAGCGAGGCGGACTCTTACATCCTCCAGGCCACGATCGGCTGCTCGTGGAACGCGTGCACCTATTGCGACATGTACCGCTCCAAGCAGTACCGCGTGCGGGAGCTTGGCGAGACGCTGGCCGACGTCGAGACGGCGCGCGCGCTCCACGGGGGGGCCATCGATAAGGTCTTCGTCGCGGATGGCGATGCGCTGGGGATGGACCTTCCGCACTGGGAAACCATTCTCTCGGCCTGCAAGACGGCGTTCCCCAGACTCAAGCGGGTCAGCGCCTACGCGACGGCGATCAATCTTCTCGAAAAAACACCCGGAGAGCTTCGGCGCCTGCGTGAGCTCGGCCTGACCCTCCTTTATATAGGCCCCGAATCCGGTGACGACACGACGTTGAAACGGATCGCGAAGGGGGCGAGCTTCGACGACCACGTCACGGCGGCTCGCCTCGCGCGCGAGGCCGGGATCAAGCTCTCGGCGATCTTCCTCCTCGGGGCGGGGGGCGTCGAACGGAGCGACGAGCACGCGGTCGGGTCGGCCCGGCTGGCGACGGCGATGGACCCGCGGTTCGTTTCGCAGCTGACGCTGACGGTGATCCCGGGAACACCGATCGCCAAGCTCGAGGCCGCGGGTCGGTTTACGCTGCCGGCGATCGAAGGCCTGCTTCGCGAACTCCGGATCTTCATCGCGGAGACGGCGCCCTCGGATGCGATCTTCCGCACGAACCACGCGTCGAACTACCTTCCGCTTTCGGGACGTTTGCCGCGCGACCGCGACCGGTTGCTCGCGCTGCTCGATGCCGCCCTCGACGGCCGCGTTCCGCTCCGCCCCGACTGGGCGCGGGGCCTCTGAGTCACGGGAATTCCGGAGACAAAATCGCCGGACGCCCTATTGACCGATGCCCCGCCGCGCGCAAGATTCTCCTTCTGCCCCTCACCCTCCGAGGAGAACGCGATGCTCCAGGAAAAGTCCTACCCCACCGGCGGCCAGTTCCTGATCGACGCCGCCGAGCCCGACGACGTTTTCACCCCCGAGGACTTCGACGAGACCCAGAGGATGATCGCCGATACGGTGCGCGAGTTTTACGAACGCAGCGTCGAGCCGCTCACCGAGGCGTTCGAGTACGGCAAGAACACCGGGCTCAACGTCGGGATGCTCAAGGACGCGGGTGAAGCGGGCCTGCTTTCGGTGGACGTGCCCGAAGCGTACGGCGGCATGGGCGCCGACAAGGCGACCGTCATGCTCGTCGCGGAAGGGTTGGCCCGGTCGGGGAGCTTCAGCGTGACTCACGGCGCCCATTCCGGGATCGGAACGCTTCCGATCGTCTACTTCGGTACGGATGAGCAGAAAGCCAAGTACCTCCCAAGGCTCGCCACCGGGGAAATCATCGGAGCCTATGCCCTGACCGAACCCGGCTCGGGATCCGACGCCTTGGCGGCCGGCACCACCGCGGTCTTGGACGCCGACGGGCGGTACTACCTGCTCAACGGATCGAAGCAATACATCACGAACGCCGGGTTCGCCGATGTCTTCATCGTCTTTGCGAAGGTGGGCGGCCGCAAGTTCACGGCGTTCATCGTGGAGCGCGAAACCCCCGGCCTATCGGTCGGGGCCGAAGAGCGCAAGATGGGCATCAAAGGGTCGTCGACGTGCCCGTTGGTCTTCGAAAACGCCGCGGTCCCGGTCGAAAACGTCCTCGGCGAGATCGGCAGGGGGCACGTCGTCGCGTTCGACATCCTCAACGTCGGCCGGTTCAAGCTCGGGGCCGGCACCGTCGGCGGATGCAAGGCGACGCTCGAAGCGGTGGTTCCCTACGTCAAGCAGCGCCAGCAATTCGGGAAGCCCCTGGCGGAGTTCCCCCTGATCCGCGCCAAGCTCGCCGACATCGCCGCACGCACGTTCGTCACGGAATCGATGGTCTACCGGACCGCGGGTCTGATCGACCGGGCGATCGCCGGCCTCGACCACGCCGATCCCCTCTACGACCGCAAGACGATCGAGATGATCGAGGAGTTCACGATCGAGTGCTCGATGATCAAGGTGTTCGGGAGCGAGTCGCTATCCTTCGCCGCCGACGAAGGACTCCAGTCTCTAGGCGGTTACGGGTTTTGCGAGGACTATCCCTTGGAGAGGTACTACCGCGACGAGAGGATCAACCGGATCTTCGAGGGGACCAACGAGATCAACCGGATGCTGATTCCCGGCATGCTGCTTCGCAAGGCCCACAAGAACGAGCTCGCGTTCTTCCCCGCCGCGAAGAAGGTCGCCGACGAGCTGTTGGCGCCGCCCGCCGCTGCCGAAGCGAGCGAGCCCGGTTTTCTCGACGAGGAGGCGAAGCTCGTCGCGTCCTTGAAAAAGACGCTTCTCGCGACGCTGGGATTCGCCGCGATGAAGGCGGGTCCGGGCTTGAAAGACCGGCAAGAGGTGATGGCCGACGCCGCCGACATCGCGATGGAGGCCTACGCCTGCGAATCGGGCCTGCTGCGGGCGCGCAAGAAGGCGAAGCGGGACGGGCGCGAGGCCGCGGGCCTCATGGGCGACATGGTCACGCTTTATACGCACGATGCGATGGACCGCGTCGCCGTGTGGGCGCGAAACATCCTCGCCGGCGTCGCTTCGGGCGACGAGTTGAAGGCGGTTTTGGCTGGGCTGCGGCGGCTGGCCAAGCACGATCCGGTGGACCGCGCCAAGCTTCACGACGTCATCGCCGCGCGGATCGTCGAGGCCGACGGTTACACCTGCTGATCGGTCGATGCCGATCAATTGAGGCAGGACATCAGATTCGTGTAGTCGTCGGTCCATTGCCGAGGCGAGGGCCTCGATGGGGGCGCCCGGAGACGTGCGATCCACACGCCGGGACTGTTGAGAACCTCGTCGTTGCGTGTCAGCAAAACCCAATCGGAATTCCACCCGCTCTTCGGCTCGGCGTGGATCGGCACGGCGGACCAGCCGAGGTGTTTTCCCTGCCGCAAAACCACGGGAACGAAATCGAAGTAGAGGTTGGTGAGATGGACGGCGATCACGCCGTCTTGTTTCATGTGACGAGCGTAGACCTCGAACGCCGCACGTGTGAGGAGGTGCACGTGGATGGAGTCGCTGCTGAACGCGTCCAGAATGAGGAGATCGAACGCCTGCGCCGGCTCGCGCTCGAGCGTAAGACGCGCGTCGCCCAGCACCACGTCGATCTTGGCGCTCGAGTCGGCCAGATAACTGAAATGCGTCCGGGCGGCGCGCACCATCTCGGGATTG
>JANMVW010000178.1:0-8059 GCA_031393555.1 Acidobacteriota bacterium | reverse complement strand
TGCGATGCGGCCTGGTAGAGCCCCGCATAGTGCTGCTTGATCCGCGGGTCGGTCGCAAGCTCCGTCAAGGTCAGCCCGGCGCCGAGCACCATGCCGTTTCCATTGGTGGCGTGGCGCAGCTCGTCCACGTGGGCGAGCGAGTCGACGATCTTCGGGGTCTGCTGCCGACGCTTCATGTTCGGGATGAGGTCCGTGCCGCCGGCCATCACCATCGCCTCTCCCGGCGCGTGGTCCGCCAGGATCACGGCGGCCTCGTGCGCCGATTTGGGCGCCATGTACTTGAAGACCGGAAGCCGCATCATTTCAGTGCTGCCTTCTTTCGGTCGGGGTCGTTGGTGGCGTTGCCGTCGCCGCCTTCCCAGGGCGTGGGCACGAGCATCGGATCGGGATAGGCGATGTTCGGGAACGCGCCGGGGCCGTATCGTCCCGGCTTTCCCTTCGCCTTGTCGTCCAGGGCCTTCAGAATCTTCTCGGGCGTGATGGGGACTTCGTCGACGCGGACGCCCACGGCGTCGTAGACAGCGTTGGCGACGGCGGGCATGATCGGAAGCAAGGGACCCTGGCCGACTTCCTTCGCGCCGAACGGTCCTCGCGGGTCGGGGTTTTCGATCAGCTCGGTGTCCACCTCGGGCATGTCGAGCGACGTGGGGGACTTGTACTCGAGCATCGACGGGAACTTGTGCACCAGCGCGTGCGACAGTCGTTCCGGCAGGCGCCGGAACGTCTGCTCTTCCATCAGCGCCTCGCCCAGGCCCATGTAGACCGAGCCTTCGACCTGGCCGCGCGCCAGCACCGGATTCAACGCGCGTCCTATGTCGTGGGCGATCCAGACCTTCGGAACGTGGATCCAGCCCGTCGCAGGATCGACGTCCACCTCGACCACGCACGCGGTGTACGAATACGTCGGCGAGGGGCCGACACCTCCGCCTTTGTAGCGGGCGGGAGAGCGCGGCGGCGTGTAGGAGCCGGTGGTCCCGAGCGTTCCGAACTCGGTCTCGGCCAGTATGACCGCCTCTTGGAAGGTCATGCCTTTGTTCGCGTCTTCGGTGTCGAACACGCGGCGGTCGGCAAAGACGAGGCGATCCTTGGGAACGTCCAATTTCTTCGACGCCGCTTGCGCCAACAGGTCGCGCGCGCGGTCCGCCGCCTGGATCGCGGCGTTTCCCATCATCAAGGTGACGCGGCTCGAGTAGCTCCCCAGATCGACCGGCGTCAGGTCGGTGTCTCCGGTGACACAGCGGATGTCGAACGGCTCGATGCCGAGGATCTCGGCGACGATGTTGACCAGCACGTCGTCCGATCCCTGGCCGACTTCGGTGGCGCCGCAAAAAACGGTCACGCCGCCGCTGCGGTCGAGCTTCAGCTGGACGCCGGAATGAGGGAGCTTGTTCCAGTAAATCGGCAACCCCGCCCCCGACAGGTAGGACGAGCAAGCGAGACCCAGGCCCTTCCCTTGGGGCAGCTTGCGGAAGCGGTGCGTCCAGTCGGAGCGCCGGACGACGCTCTTGATGCAATCGGAAAGACCGATCGTCTGGACGTGCATGTAGTTCGCGGTGATCGTGTCCGGCTTCTCGACGATTTTGAGGCGAAGCTCGGCTGGGTCGAGCGCCAAGGCTTCCGCGATCTTGTCGAGCTGCACTTCTTGGCCGAAGCGCGGCTGAGGCGTCCCGTGCCCGCGCTTCGGGCCGCACGGCGGCTTGTTGGTGAACATCCGGCACGCTTCGAACCGGTAACGGGGAATGCGATAGGTCACGGTCTGGAGAGCGCCCGTATAGAACGTCGACGCCACGCCGTACGAGCCGTAAGCCCCGCCGTCGATGAATGTCTTCAGGTGCATCGCGGTGATCGTGCCGTCATTCTTGACGCCCGTCTTGAAACGCATCAGCACGGGATGGCGGCCGCGGTGGCAGTAAAAGACCTCTTCCCGCGTCAGCGCGATCTTCACCGGACGTCCGAGGATCATGGCCGCCTTCGCGACCACGATCTCGTGATTGAAGGGGTCGGTCTTCCCGCCGAAGCCGCCGCCGTTTGGGCAGGCGATCACGCGGATGTGCGCCGCAGGCAGCGCCAATGCGCGGGCGAGGGATCGGTGCAGGTAATGGGGCACCTGGGTCGACGACCAGATCGTCAGCTTCCCGTCCTGATCGGGAGCGGCGATCGAGGCGTGTTGCTCGATGGGCAGGTGGGTGTTTCCCTGAAAAAAGAAGACGTCCTCGAAGACCCGGTCCGAAGTCGAAAACGCCTGGTCGGTGTCGCCGAACTGGAACGAGACACGCTTGTGGATGTTTCCTTCTTCTCCGTAATCGTGGATGCGCGGCGCGGGGTTCTCGTACGCTTCGAGAGGCGTCGCACGGGTCGGCAAGATCTCGTAGTCGACTTCGATGAGGTCGAGCGCATCGCCGGCGGTGGCCTCGTCCTTGGCGATGATCGCGGCCACGGGATCGCCGACGAAGCGCACACGATCGCGGGCTAACGGGTCCTCGTCTTGAGAGACGGGCAGGATCCCGAACGTGATCGGGAAGTCTTTTCCCGTGAGGACGAGTAGCACGCCGGGGTGCCGTTCCGCTTTCGAGGTGTCCACCGATCGGACGATCGCGTGCGGCACCTTGGAGCGAAGCAGTTTGCAGTGGACGGTACGCGGAAGCGCGACGTCGTCGGCGAAGCGCGTCTGGCCCGTCACCTTCGCGCGGCCGTCCACGCGGCGGCGCGACTTGCCGACGGTATTCCGGGGCGTTCTCGCGCCGCTCACTTCGGGCCGCGCATCCGATCGGCCGCAGCCTCGACGGCCTCGAAGATCTGGTTGTACCCGGTGCAGCGGCAGAGGTTGCCCGAAAGCGCTTCGGCGATCTCGTCGCGCGTGGGGCTGGGGTTTTTCTCGAGCAGGTGCTGCGCGGTCAACAAGATTCCCGGCGTGCAGTAGCCGCACTGCGAGCCGCCCAGGTCGGCGAAGGCTTCTTGCAGCGGGTGCAGTTGACCGGAACGCCCAGCCATCCCCTCGACCGTCGTGATTTTCCGGCCTTCGCAGGCGGCGGCGACGACGAGACAGGAAAGAACCGGCTGTCCGTCGAGGAGCACCGCGCACGCGCCGCATTCACCCAGTTCGCACCCATGTTTGGTTCCTGTGAGGTTGAGGTCTTCTCTCAGGACCTCGAGAAGGGTCTTGTAGGGCGCGACCGCGGTCTCGACCGCCTCGCCGTTGACTGAGAGGGAAAGTTGAAGAAGCGATCTCACGCGAGTCCCCCGAAGCGACACGCGCAGTTTACTGTACGGCTAGTCGGGGGCGCCTCCGTTCAGGAGGGCTCTTCATCTGAAGAAGAAGGCGAACCGGTCGGGGGGCCGGCCGCGCCGCCACGGCGGTGGCGGCGGCCGCCGCGCCGTCTCTTGCGGCCGCCCGCGGACGGCTGAACGTCGTTCACCGTCTCCGCCGCTTCGGTCACCGGGGTCACTCCTCCGCCGTAGCGACCGGAATCACCCTCCTCGTCGGTTCCCACCTGGGTTGGGACGGAAGGAAGCGCGGCGAAAAAGTAGTTGTCGTCCCACACCGGCGGAAGCTTCGGGCCTCTCGCGGCGGTGGCGGGTGCGGCGGCGCGGGCCGGGGTGCGGGGAGGCGCCGCTGCTGGCGTCTCGGCCGGTATCCCCGCCTGGGTTGGGGCGGCCGCGGCGTCGCCCGGACGATCCTTGCGACGACCGCGCCCACCACGGCGGCCGCGGCGGCGTTTCCCGCGCCCGCCTTCGACGGCAGGCGGAGCGTCGTCCGCATCGTGCATTTCGACCGCTTCGACGGATCCGGGGGAGGGGGCAACGCCTTGCCCTGCGATCGCTTCGGCCCACGCGATCCTGGCCGCGGAGAATTCGCCGCCCAAAACGGGAGCCAAGGCATCGAGCATCGTCATCGCATCGCCAAACGCCGGACGGCGCATCAGCGACAGCTTGGCGCCTCGCCTCATGGTCTTCAGCGGCACGAGGCGTTGCAGCATGGCCAGTGCTTGCCGGGTGTGCTCTTGATCCTTGCGTGCGATGCGCAGGCGCAGGGCCATGGGCCTCAAAGCCTCGTCGACGATCGTCCGTCCGTCGCGGCCATCACGCCTTGCGGGGGATCTGGGGTCGATCGTGAGGCCGAGATCCGCGGCCACCGCGGCGAACAGCAGCGCCGAGAAGATTTCGCCCGGGTAAACCTCGCGGCCGCTCTTCCAGCGCGCGTCGAGGGCATCCAACAGCGCAAACAGGATCTTGCGTTCGGGACCGTCGCTTCCGTATGTGGCCGAGAGTTCGGGGAGGATCACCTCGAAAACTCCGGTATCGAACGCAATCTCGAACGAGCGCCTTCCGGCGCCGCTACGGCAGAAGCGATTGAACTCTTCGAGGATCCGGGGCGAGGCGGCCTTGGGAATCTCGGATCGCGTCTGGCGGAGAGCCGCCAGCGTCCTCGCTTCGATCGTGAAGTCGAGCCGCGCGGCGAACTTGATCGCACGCAGGATACGGATCGGATCTTCCCGGAAGCGGATGACCGGATCGCCGATCGTGCGTACCAAACGGCGGCGTAAATCTCCCAAACCGTCGGCGTGGTCGATCACCGTCTCGGCGTTCACGTCGTAAAAGAGGGCGTTGATCGTGAAGTCGCGGCGAAGCGCGTCTTCTTCGGGCGTTCCAAAGACGTTGTCGTCGCGGATCAGGAGATCGTCGGTGTCGTCTGAAGCAGGGGGCCCGGTCTCGGGCTCGGCGACGTCCGGGCCGCTGTCCGCCGCGTCGCGCGCGCGAAACGTCGCGACCTCGATGATCTTCCCGTTCTGGAAGTAAACGTGGGCGAGACGGAAGCGGCGTCCGATGATGCGGCAGTTGGAAAAGAGCCGCTTGACCTGCCGTGGGGTCGCCGAGGTGGCGATATCGAAGTCTTTCGGATTGAGCTCGAGGAGCAGGTCGCGCACGCAGCCGCCCACGAGATACGCCGGATAGTCGAAGCGCGTCAGGCGTTTCACGATGCGGACCGCGTCGGGATCGAGGTCTTTCAGGGCGACCGGATGGTGGACGACCTCGGGGCCGCGATGGACCTGCGGCGGGGAGGACGGTGGCGCCTCGGCCTGAGCGTTCGGTAGGGAGGACCTCGTATCGGGGCGAAGCCGTTTCGACCCGCGCGAAAGGAGCGCTTTGAGCTTTTTCAAAACCATGCGGGAGAACTATAGCCCACCGGGCGGTCCTTCACTGCCGTCGAAGGGTCCGATGCGCCGGAACGGCCTCGACCGGTTCCGGAGCGACGGCCGGGATGTTCGGCCCGTGGGTCGTGGCGCTCCGATCCGCATTCCGGCGCCCCGGCCCGTGAAAACCGTGCGTCAGAGGCCCCCTTGTCGGGGTTTCGATTGAACCGCCGCTGTCCGTTGAGTATGTTTCCGGGATCATGCGAGCCAAAGACCTGATGAACACCGACGTCGTCACCATTCGCGACGATGCGCCCGTCTCCCAATTGTGCGACGCCATGCAGGTCGCCCACGCCAACGGCCTCCCGGTGTTGAACGCACACGGCGAGCTCGTGGGAATCGTCACCGAAGACGACATCCTCTACGGCACGATGGGTGTGTTCGACAAGGAAGGCAACGCCGTGCTCGTGAGCGAGATCATGACGTCGCCCGCGATTTGCGCATCCGAGGATACCGACATCGTGGAATTGAGCCGAATGATGTGGGGCATGCGCATCCACCGCATTCCGATTCTCCTCAACGGGCGGGTCACGGGGGTGGTCACGGCGCTCGACGTCGTGCGCGCGGTCGCCGAGGGGGCGCTGTCATGAGCACGCCGTCGCAGGTCATCGCCCTCCTCAACGCCCTGACGCAAGGAGACCTCGAGGCGATCCGCGCCAAGCTGACCGAGGCGCGCGGCGCGTGTGAGCGGCTCGGGCACGACGATGTCGCCTCGATCGTTGCCGAAGCGCACGGGGCGCTCTCGGGCGGCGACCTCAAGACCTACCGCAAGAAGGTCGAAACCGCGGTCGCCAAACTCGGCCATCTTCGTTGACCCAGCCCGTGCGCGGGTTCACCGTCGCCGCCGTCCAGATGAGGTCGACGGGTGATCGCAAGCGAAACCTCGACACCGCGGAGGCCTTCGCGGCCGAAGCGGCGGGCCGCGGCGCGCACCTGATCGCGTTTCCCGAAAATGTCGCCGAGGTGCGCGTGGAAGGGACCGCAGGAGCTCCGGCCGAGCCGCTCGATGGCCCGACCGCGCTGCGCTTCGCGACGATGGCGGCGCGTCACCGGACGTGGATTCTCGCGGGAACGATCGGCTTGCGGAACCCCCGCGGCCGCAAGCGGCACAACGCGTCGATCCTCTTTGCACCGGACGGGTCCGTGGCCGCCGTGTATCGAAAGCTGCATCTGTTCGACGTCGCGATCCCGGGACGGGCGGTTTTTCGCGAATCGACGAGCGTCGCGGCAGGGGACGCGCCCGTCGTTGCGTCCACGCCGCTCGGAACCTTCGGCCTTTCGATCTGCTACGACCTCCGATTTCCCGAGTTGTACCGGCATCTCGCCCTCGCGGGCGCCACGGTGCTCTTCGTGCCGTCGGCCTTCACCGCCTACACCGGGCGCGCCCACTGGATGGCGCTGCTTCGAGCGAGGGCGATCGAAAATCTCGCCTACGTCGTGGCGCCGGCGCAATGGGGGCAGCACGGCGCCGGACGCCGCTCGTACGGTCACACGTGCGTGATCGATCCGTGGGGTCGAGTGGTCGCCCTGCGCGCGAGCGGAACGGGGCTCGTGATGGCCCGCATCGACCTGACGCGCGTCGCCCGGCTGCGCCGCGAGTTGCCCGCGTTGACTCACGTTCGGCGCGAGCTTCTGGGCGGCCGGCCTGGTTCGGACTGATACCCTGTCCGAGTTTTCGAGAGGAGCCACCCCGCCATGTTTTGCCCCGAGTGCCGCGATGAGTACCGTCCCGGATTCACCCGTTGCGCGACCTGTGACGCGGTGCTGGTCGAGTCGCTCGCTGCCCCCGGGCCAAGCGTGCCCGCGCCGGTCCTGGCCGACGCCACCCCCGAAGAAACGTTGGCTGTTTTTTGCGGCTTCCTCGCGCTCGACGAAGCGCGCCACGCCCGGGACAAGGTTCGTGCGGCGAAGCTGCCCGCGGACATCCTGATCCGCGAGATCCCGGGAACCGCCAGCGATGGGCCCGTGCAAGAGGAGTTCTGGCTCCGTGTGCGGCCCAGGGATTTCGCGGTGATGGAGGGGCTCATCGGTTTCGAGCCGGCGGCGCCTGCGGGCGCCGAGGACTCCTTCCGGTGCTCGGCGTGCGGTGCCACCGTACACGCGTCGGACGACGCGTGTACGGGCTGCGGACTTCGGTTCGAGGAATGACCGGGCGGCACATCACGACCGTCCTGTTCGATGCCGGAGGCGTGCTCCTCGACCTCGATTACGCCTTTTTGAAACGTCTCCTCGAGGCGCGCCACGTCGAGACGACCATCCCGGAGTTGTCGGCGAGCGAATCGATCGCGCGAACCGCCATCGACCGGCGTGTCCGCGAGGGTGGGCGCACGAGCGAAGCCTGGCGCGATTATTTCCGGATCCTGCTGACGCGTGTGGGCACGCCGCCCGAGGGGACGGAAGAGATCATCGACACGTTGGCCGAGGCGCACCAACGCGTCGGGTTGTGGACGGTGGCGATCGATGGCGCGGTGGCCACCGTGCGCGCGTTGAAGGACGCGGGGCACAGGCTCGGCGTCGTCAGCAATGCGGAGGGGCGTGTCGAGCGCGACCTGGAGGGCGCGGGATACGCGGGACTCTTTGAAACCGTCGTGGACTCACACCTCGTCGGATTCGAGAAACCCGATCCCCGGATTTTCCGCATCGCCATGGAGAGAATGAGCGTGGCGCCCGAAACCGCGGTATTTCTCGGTGACGTTCCTGCCGTGGATGTCGCCGGTGCGCGCTCCGCCGGCCTGATGGCCGTGCTCCTCGACCGACACGATCTGTACCCGACCGTCGACGTGCCGCGTCTTCGGTTGATCACGGAATTCCCGAACTGGCTGGCGACCCGTTAAGCGCAGGGGGTCAGGTCTCCCATTGAGTCATTC
>JANMVW010000163.1:0-7483 GCA_031393555.1 Acidobacteriota bacterium | reverse complement strand
GCGCCAAATACTACGAAGAGCGGTACAGGCGTCGCGTCATCGAAAACCTCACGCGCCGCGCGAAAAACCTCGGGTACCAACTCGTCCAAAACAGCGTCGCGAGTGAGGGAGTTTCTTAGGAAAAGGGGACTGTCCCCTATTAATCGACGGTGGGGAGGCTGGAGGCTTCGCGGCTCTTGCGGCGCAGCAGGCTCGCGCGGGTGACGACGTCTTCGCCGAGTTTGTCGTTGACCGCGTCTTGCGCTTCGGCGAGCTTGCGCGCGCGCTCGGTGGCGGGGTCGGGGAACAGCGAGCCGGGCGAGTGTCCGGCACGCACGAGGCCGCTCACGCCGAGCCCGAGGAGGCGCACGCCCTGGCCGTGAAGGTCGATGCGCTCGCGAAACATGGCGCGGGCCGCTTCGATGATCGCATCCGCGAGGTCGGTCGGGTCGTGGAGAGTCAGCGCGCGCGTGGAGGTCGTGAAATCCCCGGTGCGCACCTTGAGGTGCACCGTCCGCCCCGCGAGTCCGTCGCGCCGTAACGTGCGCGCCACCCCTTCGGCTCGAGCGAGCAGCTCGCGGTCGATCTCGCGGGAGTCGGTCAGGTCGTCGCCGTACGTGCGCTCTTCGGAGATCGACTTCGCTTCTTGATCGGCGTGGACGGGACGGTCGTCCCGGCCGTGCGCCAACGAGTGAAGGTGCGCGGCCATGGCTTGGCCCACGAGGGTCGCCAGCCCCGCCTCCGAAACGCGGGCGATGTCGCCGATGGTTTTCATTCCTCCGCGGTGAAGAACCTCTTCCGATTTCGGCCCGACACCCCACAGCCTCCGGACGGGGAGCGGCCACAGCCGCCGCTCGACGTCTTCCAGCGGGAAGACACACAGGCCGTCCGGCTTTTCGAGGTCGGAGGCGAGCTTGGCGAGAAACTTGTTCGGCGCGACGCCGACGGAAGCCGTGAGTCGCTCCTCTTTCTTGATGCGGTCCTTGAGGACGCGGGCGATCGCCGCGCCTTGGGCCAAGTCTTTCGCGAGCCCGGTCATGTCGAGAAACGCCTCGTCGATGGACAGCGGTTCGACGACCGGCGCTTCCTCGTCGAGAATGCGGCGCAATCGTCGCGACACCTCGACGTACAGGTCCATGCGTCCGGGGAGCCAGATCGCGTTCGGGCAAAGACGCGCCGCAGTCACCGACGGCATCGCGGAGTGGACTCCGAACTTGCGCGCTTCGTACGAGCAGGTCGATACGACGCCGCGCTTGCCCGAGTGTCCGATGATGAGCGGCTTTCCCGCTAGCAAGGGGTTCTCGCGCACTTCGACCGCCGCATAGTAGGCGTCCATGTCGAGATGCAGGACGACCCGCGGCGGGTGCACGGCGGGCCTTACAGCATTCCGAGCAGGTCGGCGACTTCGGCCGGGGCTTCCATCGCGCTCATGTGCGCGATCTTCGGGAGGACGTGCAGCTGCGCGCCGGGAATGCCCGAAGCGATCTCTTGGGCCTTGGCCTCCGGCGTGAGGAGATCGACCGATCCCACGATGACGATCGAGGGGACGCCGATCGTCGGGAGCAACGCCCGGCGGTCCGGACGCGCGGCGAGAGCCATCAAGGTCGGTGGGAGGCCCCAATCCCCGGCATGCTCGAACATCGCCACCAGGTGCTTGCTGTGCGCCGGGAACTGCGGGCCGTTGGGGTTCAGGAGGTTGGGGAGCATGGCGGCGGCAAATCGCCTCCACCCTTCGCGGCGGATCGTCGCGATCCCCGCGGCGCGCTTGAGCCGTCCGGCGTCGTCGTCCGGCCCGGCGCCGGTGCTGATGAACGCGAACGCCCGCGCGAGGCCGGGATGCGCCGCCGCGATGCCAAACGCGGTGTACCCGCCCATCGAGAGCCCCGCGATCGCGGGGGCTTCGATGTGGTTGAGCTGGAGCAGCCGCACGACGTCGTCGGCCCATTGGTCGACTGACGGAACTCGCCAGCCCAGCGTCGAGGCCCCGTGCCCGCGCAACTCGGGAATGACGAGGGCGACGTCCGACGGGAGCGCCGCGACGACCCCGTCCCACATCGACGCGTCGCAACCCAGGCCGTGAATGAGAACGAGAGGATCGCGCCCTTTGCGGATTCGATAGGCGATGTCGGCGCCGTCTTCGGTCGTGAAGTGCGTGTGCGTCAAGCCGTAGGCGCTCATAGCGCGAGCACCAGTTTTCCGCGCACGTGGCCGGCGCGGCTTTCTTCTTGGGCGCGAGCGGCTTCGGCCAGAGGGTGAATCGTCTGGACGTGAGGCCGGAGCGTTTTGCGTCCGGCGTAGGCCGCAAACACCGCGAGCTGCTCGCCCGAAGGCGCGGAGCTGATCCGCTCGAAACGAACGCCGCGCGCCGCGACGATTCCGGGCTCGAGCGTGTCGACGACGCTGACGATCACGCCCCCGGGTTTCACGACCGCCACCGCTTCGGCGAGCGGCGGGCCTCCGACCGCGTCGAGGACGATGTCGACGCCGCTCGGAAATCGCGCCGTGACGGCGGCCGCGAGCTCGTCGCGGGTGTGGTCGATGGCGTGTTCGGCACCTTGATTCATCACGAACTCCTGATTGCGCGGCCCGGCGGTTGCGATCGAGCGAGCGCCCGCGATTTTCGCAAGCTGCAGCGCGAAATGGCCGACCCCGCCCGAGCCGTTCAAGACGAGGAGCGAGGCGCCCGCCGACACCCCCGCGCGCGCCAAGGCCTGCTGCGCGGTCAACGCGGCGCACGGGATCGAGGCCGCCTCTTCGAAGAGCAGGCTCGGCGGCATCAGCGCCACGTGGCGCTCGGGGACCGCGACGTATTCGGCATACGTTCCCCATTGAATGTGCGGCTTCCGGGCATAGGCGAAGACGCGATCCCCCTTGCGGAATCGCTGGCAGCTTTCGCCGAGTTCGTCCACGACGCCTGCGACGTCCCATCCGGGGATCAACGGAAACCCATGGGAGACCTTGGCCAGGCTGCCCTCGCGGACCTTCCAGTCGACCGGGTTGACTCCCGCCGCCACCGTGCGGATGAGGATTTCGCCGCGCTCGGGCTTGGGGCGAGGCAACTCCGAGACGACGAGAAGCTCGGGTCCGCCGAATGCGTTGATCGCGACCGCTTTCATGGGAGGCCTCCGGAAGGACCGCTATTATAGTCCGTTGTTCCGAACGTTCGTCGGAGGAGGCATCCGTGAGCTCCAACCCGCAGTCGGTCACGTTGACGCGCGAGGGCCCGATCGGCATCGTGCGCATGGAACGCGAGCACGGCAACGCGATCAACGACGCGCTCGTCGAGAGCCTCGTCGCGACGCTCGCCGAGGCCGAATCCGATCCGGCGATCCGCGGCGTATTGTTCACCGCAGGCGGGAAGATCTTTTCCCCGGGACTCGACCTGCAAGAGCTGGCCCGGCTCGACCGCGACGCTATGGAGCGCTTCATGCGGCGCTTCTCGGCGGCCGTTTTGACCCTCTACACCTTCCCCAAACCGGTGGTGGCGGTTCTGCACGGGCATGCGTTGGCGGGGGGGTGCGTTTTCGCGTTGTGCGCCGATTGGCGGCTCTTGAGACGCGGCGCCGCGACGGGGCTCAACGAGGTGAAAGTCGGCGTGCCGCTTCCGTTCGGTGTCGCGTTGATCGTCAGGGAAATCGTGCCGAAAAACAAGCTCACCGAGGTCGCGCTGCTCGGCCGGAACTACACCGACGAGGCCGCGCTCGCCGCCGGGCTCGCGGACGAGCTCGCCGAGGCCGCGGGGATCGAGGCGGCCTCCCGCGCTCGACTCGACGAGTTCATCGCCAAGGACGCCTTCGCGTTCGCGGTGACCAAGCGCTACCTCCGCTCTCCGGTGGTCGAGCGCATCCGTGCGAACAACCAGCTCTTGATCCCCGAGTGGCTCGACGGTTGGTTTTCGCCGGGAACGACCGCGCGCATCGCCGCGATCGTCGCCGATCTGAAGGACAAGGGAAAGCCGAAGTGAAGGGCTCCCATACGCTCGCGATTCAAGCCACCCTGCGCGACACCGACGTCTTCGGCCACGTCAACAACGCGGTCTACGTCAGCTGGTTCGAGGAAGTCCGCACGAGCTACGTCTGTTCGCGCCGGGGGCTCAAGGCGGCGGCCGAGGTCGATTTCATCCTCGCCTCGACCACGATCCACTTCCGCTCCCCGGTGTACATGTTGGAGACGATCGACCTCCGCTGCGCCCCGGTGCGCATCGGCAACAGCTCGTGGGAGCTGGCCTACGAAGGGCGCGCCCGAGAGGGCGGACGCCTGGTCGTCGAGGGGGTCTCGACCCAGGTCCAATTCGACTACGCGGCCCGCAAAAAAGCGCCGATTCCCGAAGCCTGGCGCGCGCTCCTCTCGGCCGACCTGGAGATCCGATGATCCACTTCGTCCTGCTCCTCTTAGCCCTTCTCACCCCCGACCCGCGCGAGGTCCACCTCGCGAACATCCGCCAGCTGACGTTCGGCGGCGAAAACGCCGAGGCGTACTGGTCGGCCGACGGGAAGCAGCTGATCTTCCAGTCGAAGCGCGACGGTTTGGGGTGCGATCAGATCTTCGTGATGGATAAGGACGGTGGCAACGTCAAAATGCTCTCCTCCGGGAAGGGGAGGACGACCTGTTCGTACATCTTCCCCGGCAACAAGCAGATCCTGTACGCGTCGACGTATCTTTCGGGCGACGCCTGCCCGCCGAATCCCGACTTCTCCAAGGGGTATGTCTGGAAGCTCTACCCGAGCTACGAGATCTTCACGGCCAACGCCGACGGGAGCGGCATCAAGCGCATCACGAACAACCCGGGGTACGACGCCGAGGCCACGCTCTCGCCCGACGGGAAAACGATCATCTTCACGTCGATGCGCAACGGCGACCTCGACCTGTACACGATGCGCCCCGACGGTTCGCACGTGAAGCGCATCACGAAAGTGCTGGGCTACGACGGCGGCGCTTTCTTCTCGCGCGATGGCAAGCGCATCGTCTGGCGCGCGTCCCGTCCGAAAACCGAGGCCGAGCTCGCCGCCTACCACACGCTCCTCGAGGAAAGTCAGATCCGCCCGATGGCGCTCGAGCTGTTCGTCGCCGACGCGGACGGGAAGAACGTGTTCCAGGTCACGCACAACGGCGCCGCGAACTTCGGCCCGTATTTCTTCCCCGACTCCAAGCGGATCATCTACGCCTCGAACGTCGGCGATCCCCACGGCCGCAACTTCGATCTCTGGATGATCAAGGATGACGGCACGGGCGCCGAGCAGATCACGTTCAACGACACGTTCGACGGGTTCCCGATGTTCAGCCCCGACGGCAAGTCGCTCGTTTTCGCGAGCAACCGGAACGCCGCGGTGAAGGGGGAGACGAACTTGTTCATCGCGGACTGGGTGGAGTAGGGGCGCGTGGCGAAGGCCAAGTCAAGCGGGCTGGCTCCTGCGCGCGTCGAGTCCAGAATCCTGACGATTCGGGGGGAAACGGTGATGCTGGATGCCGATCTGGCGGCCGTTTACGGCGTGCCGACGAAGGCTCTCAATCAGGCGGTCAAGCGTAACGCGGAGCGTTTTCCACCGGACTTTCGTTTCCAACTCACCAAGGCCGAGCGGGCGGAGGTGGTCACGAATCGTGACCACCTCCGAGCGCTGAAGTTCTCCCCGGTTCTGCCCTGGGCCTTCACTGAACACGGTTCGATCATGGCGGCAGCCGTATTGAATAGCCCGCGAGCCGTCGAAATGAGCGTCTTCGTTGTGCGCGCCTTCGTGCGACTGCGTGAATTCGCCCGCGCCCACGCCGGTCTTGCTACCAAGCTCAACGCGATCGAGCGGCGCGTCGCCGGGCACGACGCCGACCTCAAGCGGATGTTCGCAGCGCTTCGCACTCTCATCGACCCTCCGACCAAGTCCCCGCGACGCATCGGATTCGACGGGGGACGCGACAAGTGAGGCTCGGGCAAAGGCGCGGCCCGCCGGTTCTCGCCGCCCCTCACCGCACGGCCGCGGTTCGCCGCGGGCACTGGCTCACCTGGGCGACCATCGGCTACAACGGACTCGAAGGTCTTCTCTCCGTGGCGACGGGTCTGTTCGCGGGAAGCATCGCTCTGGTCGGTTTCGGTCTCGACAGTTTCATCGAGCTCACGGCGAGCGGCGCGGCGTTGTGGCGGCTCCGCAGGGATGAGGACGCGACCCAGCGAGAGCGGGCCGAGCGCGCCGCGCTCCGAATCATCGGATGGTCGTTCCTCGCCTTGGCGGTGTACATCGGGGTCGCAGCACTCCACTCCCTGCTGACGCGAACCCCTCCGCAGGTGAGCCCTCTCGGGATCGCCATTGCCGCGGTTTCGCTCGTCGTCATGCCGCTCCTCGCTCGCGCCAAACGCGGCGTCGCCCGGCAACTCGAAAGCCCGGCTCTCCGAGCGGAGGCGCGGCAGACGGACATCTGCATGTATCTCTCCGGCCTTCTACTGGCGGGCCTCGCACTCAACGCGCTGCTCGGTTGGTGGTGGGCGGATCCGGTCTCCGCACTCCTCATGGTGCCCCTGATCGTCTGGGAAGGGCGGGAAACGCTGCGCGGACGGCCCTGCTGCGACGACTGCGCCCCGCCGAAGTAGTTCCTGCCGGGCTTTGTCACTTGTCGGAACCCTCGGGGAAGGCCCCGCGTTCCATGGTCCGTAAGATCGTGTGCTCCCGTGCCCGGCCGGTTCCGGGCCGAGGAGTTTGGGAGGTCCGTTGATGGGTAAGCTCGCAAGGAGTTGGGAGCTCGTCAAAGCCAGTTGGGCGGTGCTCCAGGCCGACAAGGAACTTTTGATCTTTCCGATCATGTCGACGATCGCGGTGACGACGGTGACGCTTACGTTCGCCGTCCCGATATTCCTGGCCGGGATGTTCGAACGTGGAGTTTTCAGCATCGGCGGCTTCCCGGTCGTCGGCATCCTCCTGGGTTTTTGCTTCTACACGGTGCAGTACACGATCATCTTCTACTGCAACTCCGCGCTGGTCGGCGCCGCGATGATCCGGTTGAAGGGCGGCGACCCGACGATCGGCGACGGATTCCGCATCGCGAACGAGCACTTCGCCTCGATTTTCGGCTACGCGCTCCTGTCCGCGACGGTGGGGATCGTCCTGCGCAGCATCGCGCGGCGAGGGTTCATCGGGCGCATCGTCGCTTCGGTGCTCGGCCTGGGCTGGAACCTCGCGACCTTCCTCGCGGTTCCGGTGCTCGTCATCGAGGGCGTGGGACCGATCGAGGCGGTGAAGCGCAGTTCGCAGCTCTTGAAGAAAACCTGGGGCGAGCAGCTCGCCGGCAATCTCGGCATCGGCGCCGTGTTCGCCCTGGTCGTCCTCGCCGGTATCGCGGTGTTCGGCGGGGCGTTGACCCTCGCGATCATGAGCCACTCGGTGCCGCTCATCGTCGGCGTCGTCGGCGCGTTCGTCCTCGCGCTGATCTTGCTGAGCCTCGTCGGCTCGGCTCTCTCGGCGATCTACACCGCCGCGGTCTACCGGTATGCGACGGAAGGGGACCCCGGCGGCCTGTTCGA
>JANMVW010000116.1:0-25436 GCA_031393555.1 Acidobacteriota bacterium | reverse complement strand
TAGCGACGTGGCGGGGACGGACGAAGCCATTCGATCGCCGACGAGACTAAGACGACGATCCCGCAGCCGATCACGTTGTACCAAAGGAAGCCGATGTCGGACGCGACGAACAAGATCAGCACCGTGCTTTGCGCCACGAAGGCCGCGATGAGCACCGGTGTCGCGCCGACACGGCGGACGAAAAACGCGACGGCGAACAGCCCCAGGATCGTTCCGTAAAACACCGACCCCAGGATGTTGACCGCCTGGATGAGGTTGTCGAGCATCGAGGCGAAGCTCGCGAAGCTGACGGCGGCGACGCCCCAGGCCGCGGTGAACAGTTTCGAGACGATCAGGTCCCGGCGCGGGGTCGATTCGCGCCGGCGAAGGCGCTTGAAGAGATCGACGGTCGACGTCGAGCCGAGCGCGGCCAACTCGCTCGAGGTGGAGCTCATGGCGGCGCAGAGGATCACGGCGATCAGGAGCCCGAGCAGCCCTTTCGGGACGTAGCGCAGCACGAAGCTCAAAAAGACGTAGTCGGCATCTTTCGTCTCGGCGCCGGGGACGGCGCGCTTCACGAGCGTCTTGGCCTCGACGCGAATCGCCGCCATGGTCCCCGCGGCCGCTCGCAGGTTCTTCCGCGCCGTCTCGCGGGCGTCCTGCGGAGCCGCAACGAACGCCTCCGCGGCGGCCCGCTGAACAGCGAACGCGTCATCGAAGCGGTGCTCCAGCACGGCGAGCTCCGGAGCAAGGGGGCCCGCGGCGACGCGCTCGAGCGCGGGCGCGTTGAAAAAAATCGGCGGCCGCACGAACAGATAAAAGACGAAGACCATGACGCCGATGAACAGGATGACGAACTGCATCGGCACCTTGAAAAGCCCGTTGAACAAGAGGCCCAGGCGGCTCTCGGTGACGGAGCGCCCCGAAAGGTAACGCTGGACCTGGGACTGATCGGTCCCGAAATACGCCATCGCCAGGAAGAAGCCTCCGGTGATTCCGGACCAGAAGGTGTACCGGCTGTTGAAGTCGAGATGAAAGTCGACCACGTTCATCCGGCCCAAAGCACCGGCGAGCCTCACGGCTTCGATCGTCGTCACGGCGGAAGGCAGCCGCCAGAGGATCAACCCCAAGGCGACTCCGAGGCCGCCCAACATCACGATCATCTGTTGCTTTTGCGTCTGGCTCACCGCGCGGGTGCCGCCGATCACGGTGTAGACGATCACGAGGCCGCCGAGCGCGACGTTCGTCAGCTGCAGCGGCCAGCCGAGGATCGTGCTGAGGATGATCGACGGAGCGTAGATCGTGATTCCGGCCGCCAAGCCACGCTGGAGCAGGAACAAGATCGCGCCGAGGTAGCGCACCCGCGCGTCGAAGCGGTGCTCGAGATATTCATAGGCGGTGTAGACCTTGAGGCGGTGGTAGATCGGGACGAACACGGCCGCGATCACGATCATGGCGAGGGGCAAGCCGAAGTAGAACTGCACGAAGCGCATGCCGTCTTCGAACGCTTGGCCGGGCGTGGACAGAAACGTGATGGCGGAGGCCTGCGTGGCCATGATGCTCAAGCCGATGGTGGGCCACTTGAGGCTGTAGTCGCCCCGGAAGTAGGCCGCCATGTCGAGCGCACCGCGGGTTTTGTAGGCTCCGTAACCGACGATGAACGCGATCGTTCCGATCAGTACGACCCAGTCGAGTGCGCTCACGACGCCCACCGCGTCAACGCGTAAAAGAGCGCGATCAAAACCGCGAGCACCACCACGATGAGCGCATACACGTTGCGCCACGATCCCAGAAGCGGCGGCGGCTGCTCCGGGTCGTCGTGCTCCGGTGTCACTTGGGCGCCCCGATGAGGTTGATGAACAATCGATAGGCGCCGGGGACGCCGGCGGGAAGCTGCCGGAAGAAAGCGAGCCCCGTGTACACGTATCGGCCCTTGCCGTAGGTCGCGAACAGCAGTCCGCCGGGTAAGGCCTCTTCGCCCGCGTCGGCCGCCGCCACGATCGGCGTGTACCTCGGGTCCCACGTCGAGGCGTAGTAGAGCCCGCGCTCCTGGATCCAGCCGTCGAAGTCGGAGGCGTCGATGCGATTCGGTTTCGTCAGCAGGTCGTGGCCGGGGACGAGCAGGGTCATCGGCGCGCGCTCGTCGGTGACGCGGCCGCGCCCGATCTCGAGCGGGTAGGGGCCGATGCGCCCTTCGAGCGGCCCGAGGCGGCTTTGCGTGTTGTATTGAACGACGACCGTCCCGCCGTTTTCGACGTAGCTCATCAGGCGGTCGTGCTGGCTGCGCAGCACGTCGCGCGTGTTGTAGGCGCGTATCCCCACGACGATTGCGGCAAAACGCGAGAGGTCCGCGCTGCGGAGCGCCTCGTCGTCGAGCAACTCGACCCGCAAGCCGAGATGAGCGAGATCGTCGGCGACGGTGTCGCCGGAGCCTTCCACGTACCCGATGACTCCGTCCGGCACCCGGGTTTGCAGCGGGACCACGCGAACGAGCGCGGGCTGGAGGACGACCTGCACGGGGATGTGCGGATAGTCGATGACGTGCTCCTTGAAACTCCAGCCCTTGCCGTCGACCTCGATCGCCGGACGCAACGACGCGGCCGCGGCCCCGGACGGAGGGGTCACCGAAAAACGAGCCGTCGTTTCGTCTCCGGCCTTCAGAAGCTCGACGGGGACCGCGGCGGGATCCACGCGCCATCCCTCGGGAACGGGGAGGGTCACGTTGCCCTTGACGCCGTCACGTCCGGCGCGAACGCGCAGCGCCACCGGGGCCGGCTTGCCGTTGACGGACATCGCGGCATCGCGCGCCGGGGTGACGGTGGCCGGAGGAACGACCAGGGTTTCGCGCAGGCGCTCGCCTCTCACGGGATCGGTCGTGGAATTCAGGACCGGAACCTCGAGACGCACCGCGCGGCCCGCAACCTCGAATGTGGCCGTGATCAGAAGCGGCGCCGGTTGACGCGGATCGCCGATCCGCTTCGGGTCGGTGACGCCTTGACGCCCCGGAGCGGCGGGGGCGGCGAGCCAATAGGGGGCCGAGATGGCGGCACTCGCGGGGACGGTGTCGTCGTGTTTGATGAGCTGTTTTTCGTTCACCACGAGCGCGGCGTTGACGCCCACCACCGAGCCGTCGGGAAAATCGAGGCGTTTCAACGCGACTCCCGCCGGGCGCCGCAAGACGACCTCGACGGACAGCTCGACGGTTTGCCCGGGCACGACGGACGGCTGTGCGGACGTCGCCCGCACGAACAAGCCGGACGCGGCGGCGACGGCCCGCGAGACGGCAACCTTGGCCTCCGTGACGCGAGGGGCCTCCGCGAGCTCATCGAGGGCCGTCAGGGCTGAGGCCAGCGCGGGCACGGCGCCCTCGGGCTCGTCGCGTGTCAATCGCGAGCGGGCCTCGTCGATCGCGCGGCCCACCGGGGTGCCGGCTTTGCCGAAGCGATCCCACCCGAGCGGTATGCCCTCGAGGATGTCGGTTTTCGCCGGTGGGCCGGCGAGGGTGACGAATCTCTCGATGACGGATCCGCGTTCTCCGGGGACGCCGAAGCCCTGGCTCTGGTGATTGCTGCGCGAGAGCGCCGCGAGCTCGCCGTAGGACAACCCGTAGCGGGTGTCGTACGCGCCCACGTCGAGTTTCAGCGCACCCTCGGGCGGAGGCTCGTCGCGCCAATTGGGGACGTTGTAGACGAGTCGCGTCGCTTGCCACGTTTTGGCGCCCAAAGAGAGTTGGCCGGGGAAGCGCAACGGATCGGCCGCCGCGGCGAACGCTTCTCGGGCCAGGATCGCGGAGGCGGTGTGGTGTCCGTGATTGGGAGGCTTCTCGTCAAACCGCGTGATGATCACGTCCGGCTGAAACGTGCGCACGACCCAGACGACGTCGGCCAACGCCTCGTCGTGGCCCCACGTGTCCAAGGTTTCGGACGCGCTTTTCGAATATCCGAAATCCCGCATCCGCGTGAACCGCTGCTGCGCCCCGTCGAGACGGCGCGCGGCGAGAAGTTCCTCGGTCCGGATCACGTCCAAAAGCTCCGCTTGCTCGCGGCCGATGAGATTTTGCCCCCCTCCGCCCCGCGTCATCGCGAGATACGCAACCGTCAGGTGCCGCGCGTTCGCCAGGTAGCCGAGCAGGCGCGTGTTTTCGTCGTCCGGATGCGCGGCGATGTAGAGCACGCGGGCGGTGATCCCGATCCGGTCGACCGCGTGGGCGAGGTGGGCTGCGTCCATCGGAACCTCCTGGGCGGCCGCCGGGGCGGCGAGCGCCAAGGCCAGGAATGCAAAGCGAAAAGTGCCGGTCACACGGCCTCCCTGCGCGCCTCTTGGAGGACGCGGCGGTAGTGAATTTCGTAACGGTCGATCGCGTGCTCGCGCCGGAACAAGCTCAACGCCCGGGCGCGTGCGTTGCTGCCGAGCGTGTCGCGCCGGCCCTCGTCCGAGAGGATCGAGAGGGTCGCCTCGGCGAGTGCGTCCACGTCGAAGGGCGCGACCAAACGGCCCACCTCCGGCGTGATGACCTCGGGAAGTCCGCCGACGCCGTAGGCGACCACCGGCACGCCGCAGCTCATCGCCTCGAGCGCGGCCACGCCGAAACTCTCGCTCTCGCTCGGCAGCAGGAAGGCATCGGCATGGCGCAAGTAGTCGACGAACTCGGCGTGCGTGCCGACCGCGCAGACGCTGCGGTGGACGTCGAGCTCGCGTGCCCGTTGCATCAGCCGCTGCCGGTCGGGTCCGTCTCCGACGAGCATGAGGCGCGCTCTCGTGTGACGGCGCACGCGCGCCAACACCTCGACGAGATCGACGACGCGTTTGACCGGGCGGAAGCTCGAAACATGAAACAGCACCGGGGCGCCCCGGTCTTCCGGATCTCCGCCGGCGGATGCGAACATCGCGTCGAAATGCGCGGGGTCGCGCCGCGCCGCCGGGGTGAAGTGCTCGGTGTCGACGAAGTTGGGTATGACGTCGATCGCAAGTTCTCGCGGGAGGCCGAGTCTGAGGTAGGCCTCGGATTTCAAGAACTCCGAGGGAACGGTGACGCCTTCCGATTGGGCGACGGTGAAGCGCGTGATTAATCGGTAGCTCGGGTCGCTGCCGATTTGCGTTACGTCGGTTCCGTGCAGCGTCGTCACGACGCGCGGGGCCGCGCGCCCCAGCACCTGCCGGGCGAGATACGCGGCTGCGGCGTGGGGCACGGCGTAGTGCACATGGATGAGGTCGAGTCCGTGGTCGGAGGCGATCTCGACGAGACTCGAGGCCAACGCCATGGCGTAGGGCGCGTATTGAAGCGCCGGATGGCTCGGCACCGAAACCTCATGCAAGAACAACCGCTCGAAGGTCGGAAGGGTGCGGCTCGGCGGAGCGCTCGCGATCACGTGGACGCGATGGCCGCGCAGCGAGAGCCCCACCGCGAGCTCGGTGGCGACGATGCCGCTGCCGCCGAGGCTCGGGAAGCAAACGATGCCGACCGACAGCGGCGCGCTCATCGCGCGGACTCGAAGGCATGAGCGCCCGTTGCGGGGTTGGCGCGGAAGTGGGCCAGCGGATCGATAAAACCCAACGTCTGCGCGCCGTACAGCGCCTCGCCGTGGCGCACGCCGATTTCGCTTCCTCGGTACCGGTCCCGCGCCTCGATCGCCTCGATCGCCAGCGGTGAGCTGATCAGCGTGGCGGCCGCTTGATTCACGCGCTTCAGCTGGCTCGCGTGGCAGGCGATCGCCCGGGCCTTGCGCTCCCAGGCCTTCGAGGTGTCGACGATGAAGCTCGGCTTCAGGCGATGGCGCAGCTCGTAGTGCAACGTTTGCCGCGGCGTGAACGGCGCCGCGCCCCCCGGCGTGGCGAACCGCGGGAGGCCCGCCATGAACACCGCGCGGGTCAGCAGCCCGGCGGCCGCCACATGGTCGGGATGTCGTTCCTCGATCCAGGGAATGAGCAACAGCTCGGGACGGTGGCGCCGGATCGCGTCGACCACGACCGGCAGGTGCGGCGAGCTCGGCGCGGGATCGATGAAGCCGTCGGGGAGCCCGAGGTTGTCACGAAAGGCGAGGCCCATGACCTTGGCTGCCGACGCGGCCTCGCCCGCGCGCTCGTCGACCGTTCCCTGGCTCGCCAACTCGCCCCGGGTCAGGTCGAGGACGCCCGTGCGGTAGCCGAGGTCGGCGAGGACGATCATCACGCCGCCGCAGAAGAGCTCGACGTCGTCGGGGTGGGGGCCGAACGCCAAGACGTCGATGCCGTAGGCCGTTGCCGTGTTCATAGGTCGAGGTCCTCGATGCCGGTCCGCAACGGTTCCGCCGCGGCCAGCACGCGGTCGATGAAGGCGCGCTGGCCGTAACGGGCGGCGAACGACGGAAGGCCGAAGAAGCGCTCTTGGGGAAGGCCTTGCGGTTGCAGCCGGGCCTGCACGCGGCGAAGGTCGTCGACGGCCTCCCGGTTTCGAAGCCACTGCGCTCTGTCGAAGCTGCGTCCGAGCTTGGTGGCCGAGCGCGCCATGCTGCGGCGGGTCTTTTCGAGCGACTTCAGGCCGCGCTCGCCGGCTTCCCTGATGCGGGGGGTGAGCTCGGCGAGCAATCGATCGACCCCCGCGACGAGATCTCGCGCCAGACGATCGCCGCCGGAATCGCCCACCGCTCCGGCCTGGGCCAACGCCAAGACGTCCTCGAACGGGCCGCAGGCTTGCGTCGACGTGAGGCCGTGGCGCGCGAGCGTCAGGCGCGTGGTCTCGTCGAGAAGCCGCAGATGGAGGCGCGGGACGATGATCGGCATGGGGATGTCGAATGCGGCGTAAAGCGGAGGCAGCTGCGCGAAGTAGGCGAGTTCTCCGGGTCCGCCGACGTAGGCGACGGTCGGGAACCACGTGTCTTGCAGGATCGGACGAAGCAGCGCGCTGGTACTGAACGCCGCCGGGCACGTCGCGAGCAGGTCCAATAGGTCGTCGATCGTGTGCGAACGGCGCGTGCCCACCTCCACGAAGCCGCTCTCGGCGGCCGCGAGCCGGCAACGCGGGCCTTCCGGTCCGTTGGGATGAACAAACGAAAGCGGCGCGTCCTCGCGCACGTGAACGGGGGCGCGCTGGCCTGAAGCCGCAAGAGCGCTCGCGCGTTCGGCCAGCGCGCGGGCGATCGGGCGCGCCTCGGTCAACGCGCGGCGGTGCACGGGGGCCGCGAGACCGGCCAGCGCCGGATCCCGCGGATCGATGAGAACCAGCCCGGCCTCGGCGAACAACGCGGAGAGCACGCCGGCAAAGGCCTGGCTCCATCCCACCCCGGCGCGGTAGTGGGTCGCGAGGCACGCGAGGTGTTCTTCGCCGTGAGGCAGACGAACCAGCGCCGCGGCGAGTTTCGAAAGCTCCGAAGCGATCGCATCGGGAAGCACCCGGTGCGCCACCGAAACCCCGTTGTCCTCGACCTCGATCGAGAGGGTCAGCGGCTCGTCGCCGGCGCGGGCCACGTGACAGACGCTGATCTCTTGGGCGTCATGGTCTTCGGTTTGGAGCCAGAACACCGGGACGACCGGCGTGCCCCACGTCGCGGCGAGCGCGTGCGCGAGGCGGATCGTCGAGGCCGCCTTGTAGATCGTGTACAGCGGCCCGAGGAACAGCCCCGTCTGCTGGCCGGTGCACACCGCAGCCGCGCCGGAACGCAGGGCTCGCAGGTGGGCGTCGCGCGCGGAGCTTTTCTCGTAGCGCGCGTTTTGCGCTTCGAGGGCCGAGGCGAGGCCTGGGACGAGCGGACGCGCCACGCGGCGCGCCCGCTCCCAGGATTCAGCCTCGAAGCTGCCGCTCGTGATCAGACCTAGCCTTTCTTCCAGCCGTCCACGGTCTTTTGGACGTCGGCCTTGAAGAACTGCTCGAAGGTCTCGTTCCCTTTTCCGAGCTGCAAGGCCTTCTCGCCGGCGGCGATGGCCTCCGCCGTGCGCCCCTTCTTGGCCAGCGCCTGCGCGCGCCACCAGTTGTTCCACCAGGTGCTCTTGATGCCGATCGAGGTGTCGAGATACTGGAGCGCGGTGTCGAGATTCCCGCCGCTCTCGACGACGTACCGCCCGGCCTGGTAGGACGGACGCCACGACTCGGCGAGCGCCTCGTCGATCCCAGCCATCACCTGGGTCTGCGTATCGACCTTGATGGGGACCGAGACGCGGACGTTTTCCCATTCGAGGTCGAGACGCGTCGTGGCGTCGGTCGTGTCCACGAACAGGAACGTCATGCGTTCGCGCGGCGGGATCGTCTCCGGCTTCACGGTGACGCGCGCCGCGTCGTTTTTCGCGTCGTACTGGTCGGCCGAGGCATCGGCGATCTTGTTCAGGATGATCGTCCAAGTGGAAGCGCCGGGGATGCTGAACACCGAGTACGTTCCCTTGGGGACGCTGGTCTCGCCCAACGTGAAATCGCGGCTGGCGGTCAACTTGGTGGACGCATTGGCGCCGGTGCGCCAGAGCTTGTCGTAGGGCAGCAAGCCGCCGAAGATCTTGCGGCCGCGCATCGCGGGACTCGAGTAGTCGACCGAGAAATCGGTGATCCCCACGCGCTGCTCGACTTTGGCCTTGGCGCTCGGGGCGGGGACCTCGAGGGTCTGTGCGAGGGCGGGGGAGACGGTGGCGGCCAGCGTCAAGAAACTCACGAAGGTCAGGGCTCGGGCTGGAAGCGATCGGAACATGCGAATCCTCCTCGTAATCGTTGAGTCAATAGAGGGACAAGCCTCGGGATTCTACACAGGCCCCGGCGTATGCGGCGAATGAGTGGAAAAGCGGCGAAGGGCGTAGGGGTCCAAGAACACAAACTTCGCCCAGGCCTGTCCCTCGCCAGAACCCCAACCTATGCGGCCCAGAAACCGATACGGAAGTCGGCCGGCGGGGCTATGCTGATGGAAACGGTGGAGTCAGGCGGAATCCTGAGCGACTCGAGTCTGGGGAATTGACGACCTCACGGGAGAGGCATGCCCATGGCATTCATCACGGTATCGTTCCCGGGTCGGCAGCGGGACGTCTCTATCGACGGCGAGGTCACCGGACTCACCTCGGAGACTTTGTCCGTCGAGAAGGGCACGCACACGATTCACCTCGGCAAGCCTCCGTTCTTGATCGTCAATGCCAGCGACATGAGCCTCGGGACCCGGTTCGAGTTCACCCAGGACGAGTTCGACGTCATCTGTTCCGATCTTTCTTCCTCCGATTGCGCGCGCCGTTGCGGCGTCGTCCGCGTTTCCAGGGCTTCTGAGCCCCCTCACGATCCACAACTACGCCGCCTCCGCCTCCGGATGCGGTTGGACCGAGCCCGATTGGGTCGGCAACGCCATCGACGACCGCGACGTCCTGTCCACGAGATTCCGCGACGCGACGAACGTGCGCAGCTATCGCGATGGCAAAAGCCGGCCGTATCTGCATCCGCTCGACGGCGGCGTCTCGGACAACATCGGCCTCCGCGGGCCCATTCGCTCGACAGCGTCGACCGATCCGGCTTTCAGCCTGCGCCGGATGATCGACCTGCATCGCGTTCACCGGCTGGCGGTCATCGTCGTCAATGCGAAGACCGAGGCGGCGTCCCGATGGGACACGCGGGAAAAAGCGCCCGGCGTGCTGTCCGTGCTCAAGACCGCGGCCAATACGCCCATGGGAGATTACTCGTTCGAAACCGTCGAGCTGTTCCAACGCCTCGTCGACGAGTGGAACCAGGCGAGCGCCGGTCGCAAGGCGTGCGAAGGCATCCTTCGGGACCACTGCCCCGAAGCACGTCTGGCCGGAGGCTGCTTCGCGAATCGACGGAGTACCAGCGGTTGCTGACGGACCTGAGCGGTGCCGAGCGGTGAGCTGCGAGGAAAGAATCACGTACATGCCCTGATCACCGCCGCCGCGTCCTCCAGCGCGTCGCGGAATCCCGAGATCAACGCGTTCCCAGGCGGCTTGGGCGTCGTTTGTGTTTTTGGACCATACGCCCGCCGCTTACGCTCCGAGCCAATGCTCAACCGCCGGCTCGCGCAGGTTGTAGCGCGAGGCCATAGCGAATCCGTAGGCGCCGGTGGTGCCGATGAGGAGCACGTCCCCCTCGCACGTCCCGCCCGGGAGCATGCGCTCGGCGCCCAGGACGTCTCCGGTCTCGCAGATCGGGCCGACGACGCTGACGCACGCGTCGGCCGGCGCATCCAAACGCGTCAGGTTCACGATCTCGTGGTGCGCGCCGTAGAGCGCGGGCCTGATGAGCGAGTTCATCCCGGTATCGACGCCGACGTAGCGCACGCCGCCCTTCTCCTTGACCTGAGTCACGGTGGCCAGAAGGACGCCCGCGCGGGCGACAAGGTGCCGCCCGGGCTCCAGCCAGATCGCGAACCGTGGATGCGCCTCCCGGAACGACTGGAGCGTCAGCCTCACGGCCTCCAGGTCGAGCCCGCGGGCGCGGCCGGCCTCGGGGACGCCGAAGCCGCCGCCGAGATCGAGGACCTTCACGTCGGGAAAGCGCGTGGCGAGCTCGGCGAGCTGTTCCGCGGTCTCGCGCCAGTGGTCGGGATCGAGGATCCCGCTTCCCGCGTGGCTGTGCAGGCCAACGATGCGGGTGCCGCAGGCCCGCGCCAGCGCCGCCAGCTCGTCGAGATCGGCGAGCGGCACGCCGAATTTCGTCCGGTCGCCGGCTGTGCGCACGTGGGCGTGGTGGCCTCGTCCGTGCCCGAGATCGACGCGCACCAGCACGTCCCGCCCCCGGAAGGTCGGCCCCCATGCGCGCAGCGGGTAGATCCCGTCGAGCGTCACCGCGATGCCGCCATCGAGCGCGCGGCGATGCTCGTCGTGAGGCGCATAAGAAGGAGTGAAGAGGATGCGCTCGGGCGCGATCGCGGGGAACAGGCCGCGCACGCGGTCCACCTCGCCGGGGGAGACGCACTCGAAGCCCAACCCGGCGGCTTCGAAGCAGCGCAGGATCCCGGGGTGAGGGTTCGCCTTCATCGCGTACAGGACCCGATCCACCGGGAGCGACCGTATCGCGCGGGCCGCATTCTGGAGCGTGCGCTCATCGTAGACGTAGGCGGGCGATCGCTGGTGGGCCAAGGCGAGCAGGCGCTCGCGCTGTTCCACCCACCACGGCGGCTCGACGCGTTCCCGCTCGCCGCGCCGCTCGACGAGCTCGGTCCACGAAAGGCCGAAGACGTCGCCTCCGCCGTGGATCAGCAAAGCGTGCAGATCGGCGGCGAGGCGATCGGCGTTCTTCTCTTCGACGACGAAGCTCAGGTTCAGGTCCGACGCCGCCTGCGTGACGAGGTGCACGTGCTGCTCCGCGAACACCTCGAGCGCCGGGCCGAGGCGCGGGAGAATCGCGCGGATCCTGCGCCCCACGAGGCTGACGGCGGCACACGGCCCGACGACGCGCACGCGGCACAACGCCGACAGGTCGGCCGTCAACTTCGACAGCGACTCGTCCGTGAGCACGTTGGCGCCCGGGTCGAGGGTCACGGTGACGTTGGTCTCGGACGTCGAGACCAGATCCACCGAAATCCCGTGGCGCTTGAAGCAGGCGAACGCGTCGGCGAGAAACCCGACCTGTTGCCACATGCCGAGCGTGTCCATGGAGACGAGCGTGATCCCCTTCTTCACCGAGATCGCCTTGACCTGCGGATCGGACTCGACCGCCGGCCCGACGATCGTCCCTGGGAGCTCGGGGCGTTCGGTGCTCAGCACCCACAGCGGGATCCCGCGCGCGCGCACGGGCGCGAGGCACCGCGGATGGAGGACCTTTCCGCCGGTCGAGGCGATCTCTTGCGCCTCGTCGTAGTCCAGCGAGCGCAGCAGCCGGGCTGCGGGAATGGCGCGGGGATTGGCCGAGAACATCCCGGGGACGTCGGTCCAGATTTCGACCCGCTCGGCGGCCAGCTTGGCGCCGAAGTATGCCGCCGACGTATCGGAGCCTCCCCGCCCGAGCAGCACCGTGTCGCCGCGATTGTCACGCGCGATGAACCCTTGCGTGAGCATGACCTCTCCGTGCGACGCCAGCCGGGCCTGAAGCGCGGGGTCGGGAGCGAAGTCGCATTGGGCCGCGAGGTAGCGAGCCGCTTCGGACGCGTGTTCCTGCCGCGTCGCGGCCAGGCACTCCCGTGCGTCCACCCATCGGCTCGCGATCCCTCGCGCGTTCAGCCACGCGGCGCCTAAGGTGGTGGACATCAACTCACCGAGCGCCATGACGCGCGCCCGGCTCTTGGGACTGGCCTCGCCGAGCAGGCGGACACCGGTGGCGAGTTGCCGCAGCTCGTGAAACCAGGGATCGAGCAGCTCTCCGCCGACAAGGCCGAGCGATTCTGCCAACGTCCGATGCTGTCGCTCGATCACCTCGATCGACGTCGCGGGATCGGTGCCGCCCGCCGAGACGGCGATCGCTTCGAGCCGATCGGACACGCCCGCCAGCGCCGAGTGCACGACGAGCGGCCGCATCCCCTGCGCCAACCGCTCGCGCACCACGCGCTCGATGACCGCCCAGTTGGCAGCCGACGACACGCTCGTGCCGCCGAACTTGAGAACGACCCAAGGATTCGTGTTGGTCATGTCGCGACATCGTACAAGGCGTCGCGGCGCTAGAACCGGACCGCAACCCCCAGCCGTCCCACAACCGGCTTCACCGCGACCGACTGACCGCCCTGGATGTCGAGACCCGTGTCGAGGTAGCGCAGTCCGCTCGTGAACGCGAAGTGCTTCCCGATCCCGGCGTCGAGCGGCCCGGATCGGATTGTGGCGAGGCACACAGGGCGCCGGGCGCTCGAGGTCGCGCGCTCCTCAGGAGAGCACGAACTCGCTTCGGATATCGAGAAGAGGTTGATACTCTTCAAGACCCATCGTTCGTACCTCGATGCCGCGATAAGCCGCATCGCCGCCGAAACCGCCGGGCCGGTAGAGCGAAAGCCGCGCGCCGCGGGAAGGGCCCCTTTCGGGGCCCCTCACGCGACCGGCTTCGTTCGGAATCAGGGACCGCAATCCACCCCGCAGTTCAACGTGTTTTCGTTGCTCTGACAGGTTCGGTCGCCGCAGCACGACGTCGGAGTCGAGACGGTCGTGCACTGGAGACCGTTCGTGGTGCAGCGCGGGTCCGAGCACGACACCGGATTGACGCCGCTCCCGCTCCCGCAGCAATAGCGATCCTGCCTATTCCGGATCTGGACGCCGTTACAGTCCTGAGGGCAGGTGAGGCAGTTCTCACCGTTCGCGATCTCGCATTTCGCGTTGCCGCAGCGCGGCGCGGACTTGAAGCAGTCGTTCGGGCAGCCGTTGCAGTTTTCGCCGGGATCGCAGACACCGTTGTTGTTGCAATGCGCGCATCCCGACGTGTTGAACCCGGTGCAGCCCGAAGCGCAGACCAGGGTGCCGATGTCGAACCCCTGTGTCTGGCAGGTCTGGCCTCCCAGCGCGGTCTTGTCGCAAACCTCCCCGCACGCGCTCTGGATGACGCCGTCGCCGCACGACCCCGAAACGCAGGCGGACGCGCTGTACGTGCAATTGGCGCCGCAGGCGAGACCGGCCCCGGTGGAGCAGTAATAACCGAGTGACTTGCACGTCGCCCCGCCCAGGGCCGCCCCGTCGCACTTCTCGGCGCACGCGCTTTGAATGGCGCCGTCACCGCACGACCCTGAGACGCAGTTGGACGTGTTGAACGTGCAGTTGGCGTTACAGGCGAGACCGCTCCCGGTTGCGCAGTAGAAACCCTGCGTTTGGCACGTGGCGCCTCCGACGTCGTTCCCATCGCATGGCTCACCGGCTTCCTTGATGCCGTTGCCGCAGACGCTGCCCGACGGTTGGTACTCGTAGCAGCCACGGTCGTCGTAGGTCCGGGGCGGGGCGAGGCCCG
Organism: Acidobacteriota bacterium; assembly: GCA_031393555.1. Lineage (GTDB taxonomy): Bacteria > Acidobacteriota > Polarisedimenticolia > Polarisedimenticolales > DASRJG01 > DASRJG01. The sequence goes on along the minus strand of JANMVW010000116.1, from coordinate 11,653 downwards.
TGTCAGCCGTCGCGAGGTCGTCCGTGCGTGGATGGTTTTCGAGGTCCGCGTTCGTTTCACCGCTCACCGCCGAGTTGGCCGAGTCGATGGCGGGCGAGCCGGGGTTGAGGTGGAAGTCGCCCGAGCCGGGCGCGACGAACCGCGGGTCGGCCTCCAGGCCGTGGGCCTCCTGGCCGATCGCGTTCTTGAAATCGGCGAGTGTCGCGTACGACGTGGCTCCCCAGATGATCTGGATCTGCCCAGACTGGCTGAGATAGAAATGGTCGTAGTCGATGGTCGTGCCCGTCGTGGAGGTGCTGTCCACGCGGAGGTTGCCCCGGGTGCGCGTGCCGTTGATGGCGTTGTCCGCGCTGATGTTGTTCGCGACGGTCGTGCCGCCCGAGGACCCTTCGACGTTGATGGCCGCGGTCGCGTTGCCAAAGACGGTATTTCCGATCACCCGCTGGCCACCCGCGGAGTTGATGTCGATCCCGTGATCGCCGTTGTTGTAACAAAGGTTGTTGACGATGAGGTTGTTGGGGGACGGGATGCCGACGGCGTAGGCGTAGATCTGGATCCCGGTGTCCTCGTTGTCGTGACAGAGGTTGCCCTTGATCGTGTTGCCGCCGCTGCGCACGTCGATGCCCGGCGCCGCTCGGGTGTACCCTCGAGCGTTGAAGGCCGACGTGTTCCCCACGACCGTGATCCGCGTCGCGCCGTTCGTCAAGTAGATCCCGCCGTCCGTGTTGTGGTCCGTCGTGTTCCCCGCGATCGTCGAGTCGGTGGTGCCGTTCAGGCAGATCCCCGACGCCGTCGCGCCGCTGACCGGCTGGCCGGCCGCCGTCACGCGGTTGCCGGAGATGGTGATGTTCGACGAGCCGTTGACGAAGATGCCGTAGGACGTGGTGTTGGAGACGGTGAATCCGCTGATCGTGATCCAGCTCTTTGTGGAGATCTCGAACCCCCGGGCTTGGCCGCTGACGACCACGTTGGCGCCGTCCGCCGCGCGGATCACGATCGGCGCGGTCGCCGTTCCGGAGTTCGCCACCTTCACGTAGTCGGGGTAGGTCCCGGAAGCGACGAGAACGGTATCTCCGGCCACGGCGACCGTGGCCGCTTTCACGATCGTGCAGTACGGGATCGAGGCCGTGCCGAGACCCGCGTCGGAACATTGCGCGTTTCCGCGGTCCACATAACGGGTCGCCGCGACCGAAGGCAACGCGCCGAGGAGGACGATCCCGAGAGCGCCGAGCATGCGGCTGGCCGAAACGATCCGACGGTGGGTCGTCACCCATCGCCCGAACGTAAAGATAGGGAGTACTCGATGGGACGGAGGGCGGAAGTGCATAGAAACTCCGGTAGAAAAGACGATTCCATTGGGATAATGGTCCGATCGCCCCTCCTCGATGGCAAAAAATTGGTCCCGGTGTCGGCTTTGTCAACCGTTTCGGCTCGATACCTGCGGGCGCACTGCGGTCCAGGGGAAGGGGGGAGCAGGGTCCATTGTCTTGGCGAAATGCCGAACAGTTGGATTTCTTCTATTGCACCAGAACGTGTTGCAGGGGGCCATCGCGTAGGGTCCGAAAACACACATGACGCTCGTGCCGCCGACGAATCCAAGCGATGTCAGGGTTTGGTGTGCCGCCGGGGGGGCAAATCGCTCGTGGCTTCCGCTGGAGACCGGGCCGTCGCTTGCGCAACGGCCCGGGCCGAGTCGCTCAGCCTAGCCAGCCGTCAACGGGCGAGCTTGAAGGTGACCTCGTATTCCCAGTCACCCGCCGTGTCGTCGACGTAGGTCAGGGCCGTCGTTTCCAACAGCTTGACGTACACCGCATCGGTATTCATCGGGCGCCGCCAGATCGTGTACTGAGACGCTTCGCCGCTGCCGTCGTCCATGACCGGGCTTGCCCAGTTCAGACGCGTCCCGTTGCCGGGCGCTTTTTCGAGCATCAGCGAAACGTGGTGGATGCCCTTTCCGTTGTTGATTTCCTTGGCGAGGCACCTTGCATCCTTGCATTGGGCCTTGGTTCTCGCCGGGTTGGAAAGGAGCGAATCCGCCGTCGCCAGAGATGCGGCAACGGTGGTCAGGACGCGGTGGTGAGAGTCGTGGTCGGCACCGCAGGCGGAATCGACTTCCTGATTCGGGCATATGCGCTGCCGACAGAGGTTGAGTGCCAGGCCCATCAGCACCTGTTCACCCTTCTGGCAGTCCTTGCAATCGGGACCGTTGGTGTCGTGGTTGCTCGTGTCGTGGTTGAAGACGGCGCAGAGATCATCGACGGTCGAGATCCCGGCGAACGTCGTGGTCAACTGACCCACGCAAACCGCATCAGCAGCGGTCAGCGCGTCGGTGGAACTCGGCTTGCCGTGTCCATCCTTGCAGAGCTTTTTGTAGTACCCAGCGCTCTTCGGCTTGGGTTCAATGCCGCAAGGCGAGGTTCCGACACAGACGCCGGCACGGCAGGCGTCAAGGGTGGTCGTCGCATCGCCGTCGTTACACGTGGTTCCGTCCGGCGCGTTGGGGTTGGAGCACAGGCCCGTTCCGGGGGCACAGGTTCCGGCAACGTGGCACTGATCGGAGGCGGTGCAGACCACCGGGATGCCGGCGGCACAGCCGGTCGAGTCGTTGCAGGTCTCGACGCCGTTGCAAGCGTCGCCGTCGTCGCACGTTTCCGAGACGCAGGCGGACGTGTTGAACGTGCAATTGGCGTTGCACGAAATACCGCTCCCCGTGAAACAGTAAAAGCCCTGGGATTGGCACGTGGCGCCGCCCAGGTCGGTCCCGTCGCACTGCTCTCCGGAATCCCTGATGCCGTCGCCGCAGACGGTGCCGGCCGGCTGGTACTCGTAACATCCGCGGTCGTCGTAGGCGCGGGGACCGGCACCGGTGTCGGCGACCGCGAGATCGTCCACCCGCGGGTGGTTCTCGAGGTCGGTGTCCAGGGCGCCGCTCGCGTCCGAGTTGGCCGAGTCGATACCGGGCGAGCTGCCGGTAAGGTGGAAATCGCCCGAGCCGGGGGACACCCACCTCGGGTCGCCCTCTTGACCGTGAGCCTCCTGGCCGATCGCGCCCACGAATGCGGCCAGCGTCGCATAGGACGTTGACCCCCAGACGATCTGGACTTGCCCCGGCAGGCTCATGAAGACCTCGTCGTAGTCGATGGTCGTGCCCACGATCGAGGTCGCGTCCACGCGGATGTTGCCCCGGGTGCCGGGACTGTTGATGGCGTTGTCCACGCTGATGTTGTTCGCCAGGATCGTCCCGCTCGACGGGCCCTCGACGTTGATCCCCGTGGTCACGTTCTTGTAGACCGTATTCCCTATGATCCGCTGGCTGCCCCCGGAGTTGATGTCGATCCCGTGATCCCCGTTGTCGTAACAGAGGTTGTTCACGATGAGGTTATCGGGGGACGGGACGCCCAACGCGAAAGCGTAGACCTGGATCCCGGTGTCCTCGTTGTCGTGACAGATGTTTCCCGTGATCGTGTTGCCGCCGCTGCGCACGTCGATGCCCGGCGCCGCGCGGATGTAGCCTCGCGCGTTGAAGCTCGAAATATTTCCCACGACCGTCACCCGGGTGGAACCGTTGGTCACGAGGATCCCGGCGTCCGTGTTGTGGTCCGTGGTGTTTCCCGCGACCGTCGAGTCGGACGTACCGTTCACGTAGATCCCCGCCCGGGTCGAACCGGCAACCGGCAGGCCTGCGGTGGTCACGTGGTTGCCGGAGATGATGATGTTGGACGAGTTGTTGACGTAGATGCCGTACGAGCTGGTGCCCGAGACGGTGAACCTACTGATCGTGATCCAGCTCTTCGTCGAGATCTCGAAGCTTCGGAACTGGCCGCTGACGACCACGTCGGCGAGGTCCGCCGCGCGGATCGTGATCGGCGCGGCTCCCGTCCCTGAGTGGGCGACCTTCACGTATTCGGGGTAGACCCCCGAGGAGACGAGAACGATATCGCCGGCCACCGCCACCGTGGCCCCTTTCCCGATCGTGCAGTAGGGGATCGCGGCGGTGCCGGAACCCGCGTCCGAACACAGCGCGTTTCCCCCGTCCACGTAGAGCGTCGCCGCGGCGGCTGGCAGTGTGCCGAGGAAGACGATCCCTACCGCCCCGAGCACGTTGGAAACGAAGAGACTCCTAGAATGGCTGACGGCGCGCATTGAACCTCCGTTGGGTATGCGAATCCATTGCAACAGGAATGCATCGGCGCCGTTCGTGAGCGGAGAATCACTCGTTCCGATCGTCTTGTCAATCGGGTCTGACGATGCGCTAGAGCCGATCCCGTAAGGTTGCGAACGCGTTGATCGCGGAATTCCACACAGGCCAAGGCGATGGGCCGAATGATCAGAACAGGCTGTCCACCCGGTCCAAGAGCTTCGTCGCGTCGCGCTTGACGTAGGCCTTCCACGCCGGCGTATCGGAACAGGCTTGGGGGTCGCGCGTCCCGACCCAGTGCAGGTCCTCGACGAAGCCTTCGCGGTTTTTCGTCAGGACGTCGAAGAACCTCGCCCGGCCCCAGCGGATCACCAGTCGATTCGGCCCCAGCTCGACCGCCCGCGCGAAAGAACTCCCCGCCTTGGCTCGATCGCCTCCGAGACTGCGAGGGACGACGAAGTAGTAAAACGCCCGCGTGAAGGGGACCGCACCCTCCTCCCAGCTCTCGTCGAGCTGCTCCATGCGGTCGAGCATCGGGTCGAGGTGGGTCATCCACCGGATGTTGAGCACCCGGACCGGCGACGACATGCACTCCTTGAAGTTGTAAAGGAGCGCGGTCATCCAGACCATCATGGCGGACATCTCCCGCTCGGTCAGGACGCCGCAGGCTTCCCAGGATCGTGCGCCGCCGTCCGCGAGGCGTCTGAATTCGGGGTTGGTGTACATCGCCCTCTCGCCAAGCCGCATGGCTCGATCGTAGAGCTCGCGTTTGGCGTCCCGCTGTTTGGTATAGGCGGTCCCCATCAAGATCGAGTGATCCGCGAGGGTGACGAGGGCGTCGTAGTTTCGCGGGTCGTCGGCCAGGACCTTCTCGTACGCCGCCATCGCGGCGCGCAGACCTTGGACATCCACCGCCTTGAGCGACGCTTCGCGGGCGAGGGCCAGTTCGGCCTCCACAACTCCGCTCTCGGGGAGAACGCCCGATCGGGTGGGATTCCATTCCGGCCTGAAGCTCATGCATCCGGCCAGGCAAGGACAGGCCAGCAGGACGGCAAAGAAGCCGCGCGCGGTCCGTGACTTCATGGAGTCCTCCTGTGACGTTCAAAAAAACGCCAGATGGTCGCTGTGGCGTCGAAGCCGCCGAGGGAGTCCGCTTTCGGCCAGTCGTGCCCCCAGCCGTCGAGGCTGTAAAGCACGACCTCCGCGCCGTCGCCGCAACCGGACCACGACTGCCGCTCCACGCGACCGCCGTTCATCATTTCGACCTGCGCGCCCGGGTCGCAGCCGTCGGCATCGACCCACCGGCCGACCGAGCGCGTGACCGAGATCGTGCTGCTTTTTCCCCGGCTCTTCGCGGCCCGCCCGCCATCGTAAGGGACGTTTTCGTCGGCACGGCCGTGCAGGGCGAGCACGGGCACGGGACGCGCGGGCCGCAGGACCGTCCATTCCGGCTCGTTGGCCGCGGGGACCCCGCCGATGGTCGCCGAAACCGCAGCGACCGCGGCGACGATTTCAGGCCGTTCGGCGGCGATGCGGTAGGCCAGCATGCCTCCGTTTGAATGTCCCACCACGTACAGGCGGCTGCGATCGACCGGATTGCGGCGCGCCGCATCGTCGACCGCGCCGAGCGCGAAGCCGACGTCGTCGAGGTTCAGCTTTCGCGCCTTGCCGCAGCAGTGGCCCGAGTTCCAGTGGCGGAACAAATCGCCCAAGCCGATGCCTTGGGGATAGACCACGAGGAATCCCTCGCGATCGGCCAGGAGCGACAGCCCGCTTTCGCGCTCGAACTTGCGCGCGGTGCTGAACGCCCCGTGGAGCGCGAGCACCACCGGGAGCGGTGTCGTGCCATCGCTCCCCGCGGGCACGTGTACGAAGTAGCTGCGCCTGATGCCGCCGACGCGCTGGTCGACCAACACCTTGTGGGTTCCCGGAACGAGGGGGCTGGGACCAGGCGCCGTCGCGGAGAAAGCTTGCGGGAAGACGGCGCCGGCTGTGATGGTGGCGAGTGCCCAGCCGGCCGTACGCAGTGTGCGGATTGGGAACATGATTCTCCGTGGGCGAAACCCGGAAGCTCGGATGCTACGCCAGTTCGCTAGGCGGGACCCGAACTTCTGCGTTCTCGGGCACGGGCGTCTTCTTCCTCCGCCCGACCCACCAACACGCAGGCCACCACGACGACGACGGTGACCAGCCCGCCCAGCGCGAAGATCCCCAGGTCAGGCACCGGCTCGCCCCTTACCCGCGAGCATCAGCGCGCCCAACGCCAGGATCGAAGGAACCCACAGGCCCACGAAAATTCCTTGTTCCTTGTTCCCCAGGAACCACAAGGACACCGACAGCAAGAAAGAGAACCCCGCGGCGACCAGGAACAAGGCGCGGGCTTTGGTCAATTTGTTCATGTTCGATGACCTCGCCGTGAGACGGCGTCAGTGCTTGAGAGCCGCTTCGATCGCGGTTTTGAGCTCGTCGCTGTCCGGCTTGACGGAACTGGGAAAGGACGCGGCGACCTGCCCATCCTTGCCGACGACGTACTTGTGGAAATTCCACTTCGGAGCGCCGTTTTTCGCGACGAGGAAGGTGTAGACGGGCGACTGCCCTTCGCCCTTGGTCTTCACCTTGGCGAACATCGGGAACGTCACGTGGTATTTCGTCTCGCAGAACGTCTTGATTTCGGCGGCGGTGCCGGGCTCTTGACCGCCGAAGTCGTTCGAAGGGAAGCCGAGCACGACGACGCCCTTGTCCTTGTAATCCTCGTAGAGCTTCTCGAGCCCGGCGTACTGCGGCGTATAGCCGCACTGCGAGGCGGTGTTCACGACGACGACCACCTTCCCCTTGTAGTCCGAGAGTTTCTTGGGGGCTCCGTCGAGGGTGTTCGCGGTGAGCTCGTAAAACGACATGGCGTTGTCTCCCTTGGCGGATCCGAAGGCCGTTAAGAGGGCGATGATGCAAAGTGCGGGTGCGAGCTTCACGTCTGCTCCTTATGAGAAGAGGGGAGGGCGCAAGAGTCACGCCCTCCCCGAATGCGGACCAGTCTACCTACTGCGGCAGAATGACGCTGTCGATGACGTAGATGATCCCGTTGGAAACCTTGACGTCGCCTTTGGCGATTTCCGCGTTGTTGACCCGCCTCGTGTCTTCCTTGCGGGAGAGTTGGACCGACTGCCCCTGGACCGTTTTGGCCGAGGTCATCTTGTCGAGCTTGCCCGGGAGGACGGCCTCGGGCAGGACGTGGTAGGTCAGGATCGAGACGAGCTTGGCTTTGTTCTCGGGCTTGAGCAGGTCTTCGACCGTTCCGGCCGGAAGCTTGGCGAAGGCCGCGTCGGTGGGCGCGAAGACCGTGAACGGGCCCTTCCCCTTCAGGGTGTCGACGAGGCCGGCCGCCGTCAGAGCGGTCGCCAGCGTGTTGAAGGAACCGGCCGCGACGGCGGTATCAACGAGGTCTTTTTCCGGCGCCTTGCCGGCCTGGGCGGCAACGATGCCAAGGGTGAGTACGGCCGCGGCTGCGATCGATCGGGTCAAAAGGCTCTTCATCGGGATTCTCCTTGTTCGAAACGTCTTGGGTCACTTGTGACGCTGTGATCCTAGATCAAAACTACTTGCTTCACACGAAAACAAGGCCCATAGTTCCAACTCGTATGAGCCCCGGTCAAATTTCGATCGACGATTTGATTGACGATCAAAAAGGAATCCCGACATGCTCTCCAAGACGCTCGAAGACGGCCTTTCGAAGTACTCCGTCGGTGAGAAGCTCCGTGCCCTACGGCTCCGGAAGAAAATCGGGTTGGTCGATCTGGGAAAGCACACCAGCCTGTCTCCGGCGCTGCTTTCGAAGCTCGAGAACGGGAAGATGTTCCCGACGCTTCCGACGCTTCTCCGCATTGCGATGGTGTTCAACGTGGGGCTGGAGCATTTTTTCTCCGCCCCGGAGAGCGGTCCGGCCCTCGCCGTCGTAAGGCGCAAGGAACGGCGACGATTCCCCGACGCGCCCGACGCGAAAGACCCGGCCTATCACTTCGAGAGCCTGGATTTCCCCGTGCAGGACCGTCGCCTCAACGCCTACTACGCCGAGTTCCATCCGTTGGCGGAGGACAAGGTGAGGCGGCACCACCATGCGGGCGTCGAGTTGATCTACCTCTTGAAGGGGAGCCTCGAGGTGCGCATCGGCAAGGAGGAGCACACGCTCGAGGAAGGTGACGCGATGTACTTCGACGCGTCCGTGCCCCACGGCTACCGCCGGATGGGGAAGCAACCCTGCGCCGCGATCATCGTGTCGGCGCCTTAGGATCCCGACGGTTCGCCCTTCACGGCGCGTTCGGCGATGGCGGCGAGCATCCCTTTGAAGATGCGGGCGTGCAGCGGGTAGATCCCGTACCAGTAGGCCAGGCCCCAGAGTCCGGCGGGATCGAATACCGCGGTCTGGCGGATGGTCGAGCCGCCCTCGGCATCCGCAACCGTGAACTCGAGCCAGGCGCGGCCGGGCACTTTCATCTCCGCGACGAGTCGCAGTCTTCGGTCCGGCTCGTAGGCCTCGACGCGCCAGAAATCGAGCGCGTCTCCGACGTGAAGCTTTTCGGGATGCGGCCGTCCGCGGCGCACGCCCACGCCTCCGAGGAGCAAATCGGCGAAGCCCCGGAGCTTCCAAAGCGCATCGGCGTAGTACCAGCCGCGTTCGCCGCCGATTCTGCGGATGGGGGCAAACGCCGCGTCGGCGCCGACCGGCACGAAGGCGGTGCGCGCATCGACCAGACGCGAGCCGAACTTCACCCCGCCCCAAGTTTGCGGCGACGCCCCCGAGGAGAGGGCGTCCGACCACCGTGTCGAGGCGAACTCGTGCTCCTCCTTGTGGATCGCCCGCTCGATCGCCTCGCGCAGACCCAACGGACGGACCGAAAACGTCTGAAGCGCCGACGGGTCGGTGACGACCGTCGAGTTCTTGATGCTCTCGATCAACTTGCGGCCGATGCGTGCGTAGACCGGCGTCGTCAGGCCGAGCCACAGGCTGGAAAGTCGCGGCGTCAGGACCGGTACGAAAATCAAGAACCGGCGCAGGCCGCGCTGCCGCGCGTACTCCCGCATGATCGACTCGTACGAGACGCAATCCGCGCCGCCGATTTCGAAGATGCGGCTTTCGGCCGGAAGCGTGAGCGACTCTTCGAGGTAGGCGACGACGTCCTCGATCGCGATCGGCTGAGCCTTCGCCCTCACCCAGCGGGGGCAGATCATGACCGGCAGCCTCTCGACCAGCGCGCGAATCAGCTCGAACGAGAGGCTGCCCGAGCCCAGGATGATGGAAGCGCGGAGCTCGATCACCGGGACGCCGGACGCCAACAGGCACTTGCCGGTTTCTTGGCGGCTTTGCAGATGGCGCGAAAGCGCGTCGCTTCGATCCCCGAGGCCGCCGAGGTAGACGATCTTCCTCACGCCCGCTTCGCGGGCCGCGCGGCCGAAATTCGTCGCCGCCGCCCGGTCCTGCTCTTCGAAATCCCCGGTCGAGCCCATCGAGTGCACCATGTAAAACGCCGTCTCGACACCCGCGAGAGCGGCGCCCAGGGTCTCGGGTTTTAGGCAGTCTCCAGCGACGACCTCCGTCGCTTGGCCGACGCGGCCCGCGAGGAACTCCGGCCGGCGGGCCAGGCAGCGCACGCGGTGACCGTTCGCTTCGAGCGCTGCCAGGAGGCGGCCGCCGACGTAGCCGGTCGCGCCGGTGAGGAGGATCAGTGGACGCGCTTTTTGGTGCGGGGCCTCTTCTTGCAATGTTCTCAATCCTCTCCAGGCGACTGTATGCCGTGGCCGCGGAGTTGCGCAATGCGTCGGGATCAGAGACTCTGCCAACCCAACGGAGAGCTCATGCGTCGCGTGTTGGTCACGGGTGGAACCGGTTTCATCGGTTACGAAGTCGCGAAGCGTCTCGCCGGCCGCGGACTTCAACCGCGGTTGCTCGTGCGCAGGCCGCTACGCGCGCCGTTGCTGTCATCCCTCGATGCGGTTCTCGTTCAGGGGGATCTCGACAGCGCGGACAGTCTGCACCGCGCCGTCGCGGGCGTGGACACGGTCATCCACCTCGCGGCGCGCGCGGTTTTCGAAGAGTATTCCTTGGTGCGGCCCACGATCGTCGCGGGCTCGGCTGCGCTGATGCGCGCCGCGGCGCGCGCGGGCGTTCGACGATTCGTTTACGCCAGCAGCCTGCTCGTCTACGACGAACAGAAACGCCCGATCGACGCGAACACCCCCGCGACCTCGAGACTCGGATACGCAAGGGCGAAGCGAGAGGCTGAGGCGGTGTTGGCCGAACTGGCCGCCGCCGCATCGATCGCGCTGGCGGTGGTCCGGCTGCCCCATGTCTACGGAGCGCGCGATCTGATGTTCGAGCAGGTGCGGCGCGGCCGGGTCCTCATGCCCGGAAACGGCCGCAACGAGTTCGCCCACCTTCATGTGACCGACGCTGCGCGTGTTCTCATTCGTGCGGCGGAGCGAGGCTGGCAGGGGATCCTCGCGGTCGCGGACGATCAGCCGGCGAGTTGGAAGGAATTTTTCGCGGAAATCAGGAAATACTACCCGCGATTTCGCGAGGTCGGCGTTCCGCAATGGGTCGCCACGCTCGCCACCCACGCGCTCACGCCCTTCCGCCGGCTGCGCGGTGGCCCATCGCTCCACACGCCGGAGGCGGTCGCCGGTTGGAATCTCAACCTCGCCGTGACGCCGCGCTTGCTGTGGAACGAGTTGGAGCTCGAGCCCGAGTTCCCGACGATTCACCAGGGCATCCCGGCCGCCCTCGACGAGTGCATCGCGTTCCGATGGGTCCATCCGATTCTCGACCGGGGGCGTTGATGGCAGGCAAGGTCTTGATCTACGGCGGCTCCGGTGGGATCGGCTCGGCGACGGCGCGGGCGCTCCGGGCACGAGGCTACGAGCTCCACCTCGTCGGTCGCGGCGAAGAGACACTGGCGGCCGTGCCGGCTCTCAAGAAGGCCCCGGGTACGGCGTCGGTGGTGTTGTTTTCGAGCGTCGCCGCTCGACAGGGGTTCACGTTCCACGCCTCGATGGGCATGGCGAAAGGAGCGGTGCAGGGCTTGACGCTTTCGCTCGCCGCCGAACTGGCGCCCAAAATTCGAGTCAATGCGATCGCGCCGTCTCTCACGCGCACGACCCTGGCGGCGGGTCTCGTTTCGAACGAGGCGATGGCCACGACGATCTCCGGGCTGCATGCGTTGCAGCGCCTTGGCGAGCCAGAAGACATCGCCTCCGCGGCGGCCTATCTGATCAGTTCCGACGCGGCCTGGATCACGGGGCAGGTCATCGGCATCGACGGTGGCCGCTCCAGCATTCGCTCCAAGGGATGAGGCGCAAGAACCGATGCGCTACGAACAGCCCGTCTTCCGGCCGCCGAGCGAGGCGGACTCTTACATCCTCCAGGCCACGATCGGCTGCTCGTGGAACGCGTGCACCTATTGCGACATGTACCGCTCCAAGCAGTACCGCGTGCGGGAGCTTGGCGAGACGCTGGCCGACGTCGAG
>JANMVW010000106.1:0-12732 GCA_031393555.1 Acidobacteriota bacterium | reverse complement strand
GCCGCCGTCGACACGACGGGGTACACGTTGTTGTCGACGGCATACGACTCCACGGCCGTGCCGAGGGAGCGCATGTCGGCCATCGTGCGCTTCTGCTTGCCGCGGTCGATCGCGTTCAACAGGTTCGGAATGGCGATCGCGGCGATGATGCCGATGATCGCGACGACGATCAGGAGCTCGATCAGAGTGAATCCCTTGGAATCCCGCTTCATGGTCTGGCCTCCTTTCAAAGGTCCGGCATCTTTTTTTGCAATTGCTAGGCCAGGTCTGGCCTTATGGGATTTGTTAGAAAACAGGAAGAAATCGAAGGGCTCGTGGGCGGCGCCGGACGCTGGAATGGCCTCAACGCCGTCAATGCTCGGATCGAAAGTGACACTGGACGTCACAGAAAAGAAAAACGGCGAGGACCGTGAGGTCCTCGCCGTTGGTTTCAGACGATAAGAGCCGAATTACAGTTGGCTGCCTGCAGGGTAACGGAGGAACTGCCCGTTGGCGAAGCAGATCTCGTCGTTGAAGTTCCTGGTGATGCCTGCCGTGCAGGTCGCGCCGGAGCCGTCCTTGCCCGTCGAGTAGAGCGTGTACTGGGTGGTGATGGAGTCCACGACGAACGTGTTGTTCCAGCCGTCGGCCACGGGCATGTTTTTGATGTAGGCGCCGACCTCGAGGATCGTCTTAAGGGCCGCCGCCGTCGATGCGACGGGGTAGTCGTCGTTGTCGACGGCATAAGCCTCCACGGCCATGGCGAGGGCGTGCATGTCGGCCATAGTGCGTTTCTGCTTGCCGCGGTCGATGGCGTTCAGGAGATTGGGAATGGCGATCGAAGCGATCAGCCCGATGATCGCGACGACGATCAGAAGCTCGATCAGAGTGAATCCCTTGGAATCCCGCGTCAGCATGGGCGCCTCCTCAGCCAGGTCCCCGCAAGTTGAGGAGCAATAGCGATGCCACCGCAGCCCGAGGCAAAACGACGAAGTAATCAGAGCGAATTCGATTCTCGCAGCCCGACAGCAGCCTCGCGCGAACGCAGTAGCTGTCGGCGAAGGGACCCGAAGTTGACACGCATCGTCACCGAAACGAAAAACGGCGAGAACCGTGAGGCCCTCGCCGTTCGCATCGTTCGATGGAAACCCGGATTACTGCTGGCTGCCAGCCGGGTAACGAAGGAATTGGCCGTTGACGAAACAGATTTCGTCGTTGAAAGAGTTGGTAGTTCCGGCGGTGCAGGTACTGCCCGTGCCGTCCTTTCCCGTCGAGTAGAGCGTGTACTGGGTGGCGATGGCGTCCACCACAAACGTGTTGTTCCAGCCATCGGCGGTGGGCATGTTCTTGATGTACGCGCCCGCCTCGACGATCGTCTTGAGGTTCGCGGCCGTCGACACGACGGGGTAAACGTTGTTGTCGACGGCATAAGACTCCACGGCCGTGCCGAGGGAGCGCATGTCAGCCATCGTGCGCTTCTGTTTGCCGCGGTCGATCGCATTCAAAAGGTTCGGAATGGCGATTGCAGCGATAATGCCGATGATCGCGACAACAATCAGCAGCTCGATCAGCGTGAAACCATTCTTGGAACGCTTCATGGCGGTGGCCTCCTCGGGTGAGTCATGAGAGGCGATCCTACCAAACATTCGGATTACGCGCCTCCGGCCGAGTCGATCTCCGCAAGATCGCAATCACTTGCTCCCGTGGAGGCCGGGTCCCCCACGGAGGCCATTTCACCACGCGTCAACCCGTACTTTTTCGCAAAGTAGCGGAACGACCGGAACGTCATGCCGAGGATCTCCGCCGCACGCGTCTGGACACCGCGCGCGCGCTCCATCGCCTCGGCCATGTACCGACGCCGCAGGTCCTCGAGGTGGCTCTCGAGGTCGATCCCCGAGTCCCGAAGCACGACGTCGAGATCACTTCGCCCGCCTTGCCCTCCCCGGAGTTCCCGCGGCAGGCTGTCCGCCTGGATGACGTTTCCAGGCTCAAGCGCGACGGCCCTCTCGATCACGTTTTCGAGCTCCCGGACGTTGCCCGGCCAGTGGTACGCCTCGAGGAGTTCCATGGCCTCCTCGGAGATGCCGTGAAGAGACTTCCCCATGCTCGCCTTGTATTTCTCGAGGAAGTGCTCGGCGAGCGCGGGAATGTCCTCCGGCTTCTCGCGGAGGGCGGGCATGCGAATCGGAATGACGTTGATCCGATAGAACAGGTCCTCGCGAAACGTTTTCTCGCGGACCATCTTCTCAAGATCCTGGTTCGTCGCGGTGATAACCCGGACCTCGACCGGAATCTCTTCGGTGCCACCCACGCGCCGGATCACGCGCTCTTGCAGAACACGTAGGAGCTTGATCTGCATCGCCGGAGTCGTCTCGCCGATTTCATCGAGGAAGATCGTGCCGTTCTGGGCGACCTCAAACAGCCCCTTCTTCGTCATCACCGCGCCAGTGAACGACCCCTTCATGTGGCCGAACAGTTCGCTCTCCAGAAGCTCGTCGGGAAGCGCGCCGCAATTAATAGACACGAACGCTTGGTCGCCCCGGCCGCTGTTGTAGTGAATCGCACGAGCAATCAGCTCCTTGCCGGTACCCGACTCTCCCGAGATGACGATCGTGCTGCCCGTCCCAGCCACGCGCTCGATGAGCTGAAATATCCCTTTCATTTTCCCGCTGCGACCGACCAGTCCCTCGAAGCGATAGCGCCCTTTCAGCTCGGCCTTGAGACCGCGATTTTCGCTTTTGAGATCGGCGTTTTCGCTCGCAATGCGCTTCTGGTCGATGGTCCGCCGCGCTACCACTTTCATCTCGTCCAGGTCGAACGGTTTCTCCACGTAGTAGGCGGCGCCTTCGTTCAGGGCCTCAATTGCGGTTTCCTTCGAGCCGTAGGCCGTCATCAGGATCACCGAGCTATCCGGCGACACGCGGCGCACGTGCCGAAGCAACTCGAGGCCCGTCATGCCCGGCATCGATACGTCGGTGATGACGAGGTCGTAAACGGCATCTTTGGCGATGCGTGACGCCGCCTGCGTTCCACTTTCGGCGACCTCAACCGCGTACCCCTCTTTGCGCAGCATGAGCGACATGAGGTCTCGCATGCTCTTTTCGTCCTCGACCACCAGCACTCTGTTCATGCCAGGACTCCTCCCGCCATTTCGAGCGATGCGACCTTCGGATCCGACGCCCCCGAGCGGACCTGGGGCACCGTGATGCGAATGGTCGTCCCTCGGCCGGGCTCGCTCTCGAGCTCGATGCGACCCCCGTGCTCCTCGATCAACCGGTAGACGATCGCCGCTCCCAATCCGGTGCCTTCCTCGAATGCGCTGCGGAAGGGCTGGAAGTAACCGTCACGTGCGCGCTCGTCCATGCCGACCCCCTCGTCCGCGAAGGTGACGCCCACCTCGTTTTGCGCATTGTCGGCCCGAACCGTAATCGTCAAAGCGCCGCCCTGGGGCATGGCCTTGAGGGCATTGGTCGAGAGGTTCCAAAACACCTGTTTCATGCGGTTCGCGTCGACATCGCACCACACCTCGTTCGCGGCAAAGTGCGTGTCGACACGGTGCGCCCCGGTGAACTCCCGGCTCTTTCGCAACAACTTCAGGTGATCCTCGAGAACTCGGACGAGGTCGCATCGCTGGGTCGAAAATTTTCCCGGCCGTGCGAACGTCAGAAAATCCCGGATGGCTTGGTCGAGACGCTGCGATTCGCGAAGGATGATGTCCATGAGCTCCAGCGTCTCGCCTTCGGGCTTGAGATCGCCTTTCAAGTACTGAACCGACCCGCTGATGGCCGCGAGCGGGTTGCGCAGCTCATGCGCCATGCCGGCGGCCATCTGGCCGAGCGCCTCCATCCTCTCCTTGAGTCGCATCTGCTGCTCAGCGGCATACACTTCGGTGAGATCCTGGTACGTAAAGATGTAACCGAGCGGTTGGTCCGCCCGGTCGTGGAGGGTGGACACCGCGATGCCGAGGAAAATCCGGGCGCCGTTCGGCGCAACGTAATAACGCTCGAACCGAAAGCGTCGCCTGGCGGCCAACTGTGCACGCGCCGCGTCAAGAAAACCGGCCTCGAGACCGAACAACTGCTCAATCGTTGTCCCCTCGACGTCGTCTTGTGCTCGTCCCGTAATTTCGGCGCCGCCACGGTTCATGAAATTGACGTGGCCCGTCAGGTCGGTCGTGATCAAGCCGCTGTGAATGGAATCGATGATGTTCTCGTTGAGCGCCTGTAGACGAGCGACGGCGCCCTGACGCAGGTCGAGTTCCCTCGTCTGGACACGGACGCGCTCCGACAAATGCGAAGCCAAGAGGGCGACCGCGACGAACGCGACGGCATGGACGACCAGGAAGTAGGACACGCGCCATGACGCTGTAGGCTCGGACGGCGGCGGGAATCGTCCGGATCCGATCCAGCCTGCTCCGTGAAGCACGAGCATCCCGTAAAGCGCAAAGCACACGCCCGCGAGAATCAACCCGCCACGCCGCACGAGAAGCAACGACGCAACGGCGATCGGAAGCAGGTAGAGAAATGACATCGGGCTGTCGACCCCGCCCGTGATACGCACGAACGCGGTCACGACGAGAGCATCGCCGACCAGCTGGAGGTAAATGAACCCGGGAGTGCCCTTGAGCCAGCGATCCAGGACCGCGTAGCACAAGACCATCCCGTAGATAACCGCCGCGAGAACGAACAGCGGCCGCAATGACTGCCCCGGCTTCAAGGTCAACTCGATGGCAAAGGCCGAAATCAGAAGCGTGGTCACCGTGACCACCCGCAAAATCATGAGCCATCGGAGCTGTCGGTCGAGCTCGGCGCGGTTCATCGCAACGTGGGAGGACGCCCCTGTAGGACATCCCCCCCCCCCCGTGTCACGCATCAGTTGATCTTGTTGATGAGGCTGAACATCGGCATATACATCGAGATGACGATGCCGCCGATGACGATGCCGAGGAAGCAGATCATGACCGGCTCGAGCATCGCCAAGAGATTGGCCGTCGCCTCGTCGACCTCGTCTTCGTAGAAGTCCGCGATTTTGTTGAGCATGGTCTCCAAAGCACCCGTCTGCTCCCCGACCGCAACCATCTGGACGACCATAGACGGGAACACTTTCGTCGCCTTCAGCGGCTCGGCGATCGTCTTCCCCTGTTCGATGCTCTTTCTCGTCTCCATGATCGCATCCTCGACCACCGCGTTGCCTGCCGTTCGCGCGGTGATCTCGAGCGCTTCGAGGATCGGTACACCGGACGACACGAGCGTGCCGAGAGTGCGACAGAATCGAGCCACGGCGATCTTTTTCAGCACGTTCCCGAGGACGGGAAGCTTGAGAAGCAGCCCGTCGAGGGTGCGCCGCCCCTGGTAGGTCTTGTGGTAGCGCGTGATCGCAAAGACGCCGAGTCCCATGAAGGCGAACACCAACCACCACCAAGCCCCGATGAAGTTTGAAAGGGCGATGGTGATCCGCGTCGGAAGCGGAAGTTGCGCTCCGAGACCAGCAAACAACGTCGCAAACGTCGGGATGACCTTCCAGAGAATGATCCACACCACGCCGATCGCGATGGTGATCACCGCGACCGGATAGACCATTGCCGATCGCACGGCCCCACGGAGCTTTACGATTTTCTCGATGTATTGCGAAAGACGCTGGAGAATCGTGTCGAGGATACCGCCCGTTTCTCCGGCGGCGACCATGTTGCAATAGAGGTCATCGAAGGCCTTGGGGTGTTTGCGCAGCGAATCCGCGAGCGTGGCGCCGGATTCGATGTCTTGCCGTACCTCGAACAGGATTTTTTGAAAGACCCGGTTGTCCTGTTGCGAGCCGAGGATCTCGAGACACTGCACAAGGGGCAAACCAGCGTCAATCATGACCGAGAACTGCCGAGTGAAAACGGCAATTTCCTTCTGGGAAATTCCGCCTCCCATTTTCGGCAAAGCAAATTCTTTGCCCTTCTCGGTGACAGCCGTCACCGTCACCTGCTGTTTACGCAGCAGGGCGATCACGGCGTCCTTGTTCTCGGCGACAAGAACACCCTCCTGCGTTTTCCCAGCTCGCGTGCGGCCCTTCCACGTGTAGTTCGGCATCTGTCTGTCTCCTTCTTGGTCCGGGCGACGCTACCGGCGCTCGGTCGACCGGCGCAGGCCCGCCGCTGCCGCGACGGGTGAGGCGCCAGGGACGGCGTTGATCCCTGCCCCACGGTTGATCATGTCCTGAAGCTCGTCGGGATGAGACGACATCGAGAGCGCGAGCTGCAAAGAAATCTGCTTCTTGTAATAGAGGGTCGCGAGCGATTGGTTAAACGTCTGCATCCCGAACTGCGTTTGGCCTGTCTGCATCGCAGAGTATATCTGGTGAATCTTGTCCTCGCGGATGAGATTGCGAATCGCCGAATTGGGAACCAGGATTTCCATCGCCAGCGCGCGACCATGACCCGTCGCTCGCGGAAGCAGAGACTGGCACAGGATCCCCTCGAGCACGAACGACAACTGCGTCCGGATCTGCGACTGCTGGTGCGCCGGGAACACGTCGATAATGCGATTGATCGTCTGCGCGGCAGAGTTCGTGTGCAACGTTGCAAACGTGAGATGCCCCGTCTCCGCGATGCGCAGCGCGGCCTCTATCGTTTCCAGGTCGCGCATTTCGCCGATGAGAACCACGTCGGGGTCCTGGCGCAACACTGAACGCAACGCGTTTGTGAACGAGTGTGTGTCAGCGTGCAACTCGCGTTGGTTGACCAGGCATTTCTTATGAGAGTGGAGGTACTCGATCGGATCTTCGATCGTGACCATGTGCTCGTGCCGCTCGCTGTTGATCTTGTCGAGCATCGCGGCGAGGGTCGTCGTCTTCCCTGATCCGGTGGGCCCGGTCACGAGAATGAGTCCCCTGGGCTTGTCGCACAGGGTCGACACGACGTCCGGAAGTCCCAGATCCTTGAAGTTCCGCATCTCCCAGGGAATGGTGCGAAACGCGCCCGCCACGGCTCCGCGCTGGAAGAACACGTTCGCTCGGAATCGGGCCAGCCCCTTAACGCCAAACGAAAAATCGACCTCAAGGGCCTCCTCGAGACGGTGTTTCTGGCTCTCGGTGAGGACACCGTAAATGAGCTGTTTGGTCTCCGCCGCGGACATCGGCGGAAGTTGCAAGGGCACCATCTTGCCGTCGATGCGGATCTGCGGTGGCGAGTTCGTTGTGACGTGGAGGTCACTTCCGCCCTGGTCCACGAGGGTTTTCAAGAGTTGGTGCATTGTCGCGGCCATAGGCGTCTCCTACGTTTCGGGAATACGGACTAAAGAACGGTCTCGCGGACGACTTCCTCGACGCTCGTTTGGCCGTCGCGCAGCTTCTGCAGGCCGGACAAACGGAGCGTGATCATCCCCTCCTCCATCGCCTTGCGGCGGAGCTCCATCGCGGACGCCCCGGAGAGGATCAGCTCGCGCAACTCATCGGTTATTTCCATCACTTCGAAGAGGCCGACACGTCCGCGATAGCCGGTGTTATTGCAGTTAGCGCAGCCGCGTCCCTTATAAAGGCGGACCTTTCCCGCCTCTTCAATAGGAAAGCCGACTTCGACGAGCGCCTGCGGCGGGAGTTGGATCTCTTCCTTGCAATCCTTGCAGATGCGGCGCACGAGACGCTGAGCACAAATCAGGTTGACCGACGTCGCGACAAGGAACGGTTCGATGCCCATGTTCATCAGTCGGTTGATCGTCGACGGCGCGTCGTTGGTGTGCAGCGTGGACAAGACCAAGTGGCCCGTCAGCGCGGCCTTGACCGCGATCTCTGCGGTTTCGAAGTCCCGGATCTCTCCGACGAGGATGATGTTCGGATCCTGGCGCAGGAAAGCGCGCAGGGCGGTCGCGAAATTCAACCCGATCTGTTCTTTCATTTGAACTTGGTTGATGCCGTGGAGATTGAACTCAACCGGGTCCTCGGCCGTCATGATGTTCGTTTCCGGGGTGTTCACCCGGGCGATCGACGAATACAGGGTGTTCGTTTTGCCGGATCCCGTGGGTCCTGTCACGAGGACCATGCCGTAGGGCCTGAGGATCTGCCGCTCAAACTTTGCGAGGGACTCCGGCTCGAAGCCCAGCCGGGTCATATCCAAGACCAGGTTGTCCTTGTCGAGCAGCCGCATGACGATCTTTTCGCCGAAGAGCGTCGGCAAGACGGAGACGCGGTAGTCCATCTCCTTCATCTTGCCCTGCAGTTTCATCTTGATCTTGATACGGCCGTCCTGGGGAAGGCGACGCTCCGAAATGTCCAGCTTCGCCATGATCTTGAGCCGGCTCGTGATGGCGTCCTTCAATTTCATCGGAGGATGCATGATCTCGTACAGCACACCGTCGACGCGGAAGCGGGCGCGGAAATCCTTTTCGTACGGTTCGATGTGGATGTCCGATGCACCCTTCTTGATCGAATCCGTCAAAATGATGTTGACGAGGCGCACGACGGGCGCCTCCTCGGAGACGTGCTCGAGCTTGTGGATATCAAGCTCTTCCTCTTCTTCGAGCAGTTCGAGGGCTTCGGTGTCTTGCTCGGCCATCTCGTCCATGACCTTCTTGAGTTCGAGGGCATGCGACGATCCGTAGTACTTTTCGATCGCCTCGCGGATCGCGATCTCACTCGCGACGACCGGCTCGACGTTGTAACCCGTCATGAACTTGATGTCGTCCATCGCGAACACGTTCGTGGGGTCGGCCATCGCGATCGTGAGCGTCGCGCCAGTGCGATTGACCGGCAGGACGAGGTACTTCTGCGCGACCTCGGAGGGCACCAGATGGATGACCGACTCGTCGATCTCGAAGTGGCGCAAGTTTATGGACGGAACGCCGTACTGGTCGGAGAGGAGTTGGGTGATGTCGTCCTCTTTGACGAATCCCATTTTTACCAAGTTGAAGCCGAGCTTGCCCCCACTCTTCTTTTGCGCCTCGAGCGCTTCTTGAAGCTGAGGCTGCGTGATCATTCCCGCCTTCAGGAGCATTTCTCCGAGCTTGACCGCCATGGTTGCCCCAGCCCTCCGAGAACATCGCTAAAGTCGGCGATGCCCCTAGTCAATACAGCCGCATTTCCCTATAAATCCTTGAGTTCGACCTGCTGCCGATCACAAAGAAGTCGGCGCGAATCTAGGGTCCGTGAAAATTATTGTCAAGGAAGCGGCAGGGCTGACTGTTTGGGGCACAACGGGCTTCGGAGATTCCCGAGTCTCCGGGTTATCCAGTAATGCGCAGCCGATACGCCCTTACTCCCCGTTCTTTTTCGGAGGCGCGAGGAAGCGCTCCATGAAGCGCGTCGAGAGACGGCCGCGAACGAAGTCTTCGTCCGTGAGAATCCTCTGTTGCAGCTTAACGTTCGTTTTGATCCCCTCGACGACGAACGACTCGAGCGCCCGCCGCATGCGGAGAATCGCCTCACCTCGCGTGTTCCCGTGGGCGATGACCTTGGCGATCATCGAATCGTAATACGGAGGGATAAGGGCCTCGGCGTAGCAGGCGGTATCGACCCGGATGCCGGGCCCTCCGGGGACGTGAAACGTGCGAATCCTTCCGGGACACGGCGCGAAGGTGTCCGGGTCCTCGGCGTTGATCCGGCATTCGATGGCGTGCCCCTGGATCTTGAGGTCGTCCTGGCTGAAGGAGATGGGCTCTCCCGCCGCGACACGGATCTGCTCCTTGATCAAGTCGATTCCAGTGACCATTTCGGTTACGGGGTGCTCGACTTGGATGCGGGTATTCATTTCGATGAAGTAGAACTCGCCTGTCACATCGAGTAAGAACTCGATCGTTCCCGCGTTGACGTAGCCGACCGACCGCGCAGCGCGAAGCGCGGCTTCCGTCATGCGGGCGCGTAGTTCGGCGTCCAATGCGGTCGAGGGGGACTCTTCCACCAACTTCTGATGGCGGCGTTGAATCGAACACTCCCGCTCGAAGAGGTGGATGAGGTTGCCGTGGGTGTCGCCGAAGATTTGAACTTCCACGTGCCGCGGCTGGACCAAATATTTCTCCATATAGACGTCCGGTACGCCGAAGGCCACCTGCGCCTCGTGGCTGGCGGCCTGGACGAGCCGAATGAGCTCCTCGGGTTCATTGACGACGCGCATACCGCGACCGCCCCCACCCGCCGACGCCTTGATGAGAACGGGATATCCGATACGTTCCGCGGCGTCACGCGCGGAGTCTTCGCCCTCAATCACGCCGTCGCTCCCGGGAATCGTCGGCACGCCCGCAGCGCGCACTGTCCGGATCGCTTCCGCCTTATCCCCCATCTTGCGGATGACGTCGGGACTCGGACCGATGAACGTGAGGCCCACCTCGCGGCAGACCTCGGCGAAATGAGCGTTTTCGGAAAGAAACCCATAACCAGGGTGCACGGCCTCTGCGCCGGTGATCTCAGCCGCCGAAAGCACCGCGGAGATATTGAGGTAGGAATCGCGACTGGAGGGCGGGCCAATACACACATCTTCGTCCGCGAACTTGACGTGCAGCGCATCGGCGTCTGCGGTGGAGTGCACCGCGACGGTCTTGATCCCTAGTTCTTTGCAGGCGAGGATGACCCGCAGGGCGATCTCCCCGCGGTTGGCGATCAGGATTTTGCGAAACATGGGACGGCCGCCGGCGCCGCTACGACGCCATCGGCCGCAGCCGGAACAAGATCTCGCCGAACTCGACCGGCTGCCCGTTCGCCACCAGGACCTCGACAACCTCGGCATCCATCTCGGCTTCAATCTCATTCATGAGTTTCATCGCCTCGATGATGCAGAGGACTTGCCCCTTTTTGACCTTGCTCCCTGGTTCGACGAACGGAGGGGCCGCTTGGCTGGGCTGGCGGTAGAACGTTCCCACGATCGGCGACGTCATGTCGACCAGTCCCGACGAGGTCGCGTCGGACACGGACGGTGGGGCCCCGTTGGCTGAGGCTGCCGCCTCTTGGCCTACCGCGGAAACCATCTGATGAGCGGGCGTCAGCGACGCCTGTGAAGCCTGCGGTTGCTGACCGCTGGCCGGAGCCGACGGAACCGATCCTGCCCCTTTTTCGAGCTTCAGCTTGAAGCCCTCCCGTTCGAGCTCGAACGTGACGAAGTTGGATCTTGAAATCAGCTCGATCAGGTCTCGCAGCTCTTTTCCTTCCAAGAATACTCCTTCAAGAACCGGGAGAGGCTATCACCCGGCGACGCCGGGGTACAACCGGCGTCCCGGGCGGTCGGGCACGAAGCGAGGCGCCTAGCTCAACTCGGGCTCCAGCGCTGCGGCGGCCATCCTGAGCTCGAATCGTGTCCGCCCCAAACTCCCGATCCGGTCAATCACGGCGACGAGCAGGTACTCCGGCGTCACCGCCCGCGAGACAGACTGAGTCGAAGATCCACACGAGGTGAGTTCCTTCGGTGGCGCGAAACCGGACTCACGATGCGCCAGTCCGGCCTTTCGGAACAAATCGGCCAACGACGCGGCGACCACATCGGGGGCAGGGCCGTCCTTCGTCACGGCTGAAGCCACGAGCATGCCATCCGACCCGGTGAGCAAAACGCACCGTGCTCCCTCAAGTTGATGCAGGACTTTCGCCAACACTTCATCGAACATGTCGTGCCCCCCGAGTGCGCTGCGCCCGCTCCAACCAAAGTGCCAACCGCCGGACCCTACCACTCGGTCGCCGAGGGTCCAGCGCTTCGCGGAATCGAAGAGTGAGGTCTCCGGCTGTTGCCGGCGTCACGGCCTCCGAAGCAACTTCTAAGGGCTCCGTGTGGGCGACGGCAATCCGATTCTCGATCTCGGCGAGGAACGCGCTGGCTTCGTCGTGGCCGGGCTGAACCTGCAGAATCACCCGGAGGATTCTAGCGGCACCGGCGACATCCCCCTGAGCGGCGCGCAGCTTGGCGTGCGTCAGGGTTGCGAACGATGCTCCCGGGTCCACGCTCACAATTTCCCTCCGGAAAGGGCAACGACCCCTTCCGCGTCGCGCGAAGGGGCGGGGACAGTAAAATCGGGCCGTATCGAGCGCGCGAGCGCCCCTACGGACAGACACCGCCCGCCGGGCAAGGCGTATTGTCGCTCGTATAGCTGCCTCCGCCATTCGTGCAGTCTAGCGAAGTCTTCACGGCGCAAATGCCCAAGGTGCAGCAGGCTCCAACGGCAGCGGGCGGGCAACTGTTGACGGTCAGCGCACCGCCGCTCATGACGGAGACAGGCTCGCCAGCCACGGTCGTCCCGTAAAATGTCATCGCCATGTTGGCCGTGTGGCCATCGCGGGACGGCGGTCCGGACGACAAGACGGCGCTGTTCGACACAGAAAACAACGCGCTGTTGGTCCCGCCCGCAGGAATCGTTCCGGCGACGGGGAATGATTGGTTAGCCGTAATAACAGCCGGGTCGTCCCACGTGTAGCCGACGACCACTTGCTGCAAAACGATGTCGTTGAACGGCGATGGCGCTGTCCCGGCCAGTGAGTTTTTCGGCTTGTTGTTGAACGTCGCGGAGGTATTTGTGATCGTGAAGGTACAAACCCCTCCCGCCGTGGACGTTGTCACCGGCGGGATCGTCATCGTCGCAACCTCAAGGACGACATTGGGCTCTTTGTTGACCGTGCCGTTACAGCCCGCAATCCAGCCGGCGGCGGCGAGGACGACCGTTCGAGTGAGGAGCTTCGTTTGCATACGCATGATGGCCTCCGCTAACCGATCTTGACGATCTTGGGAGTGATGAAGATCAGGAGTTCCCGGTTCTCGTTCGTGATGCTCCGCGTCTTGAACAACCAGCCGAGGCCCGGAATCTT
>JANMVW010000091.1:0-4828 GCA_031393555.1 Acidobacteriota bacterium | reverse complement strand
CGTTGTCGAACGGGGGCGAGAAAGACGGCGCCTGGAAAACCGATTGCTTGCGCGCCCGGACGATCACCGTATCACCCGAATTCAGGCTGAACTCGAACGAGGCGGGGGTATTGGGTGCCGTGGGCAACGTGTCGAGGAGGTTCGGGATGCCGGCATCGATGCCGACGGTCGAAAGAAATATGGGGCTACTCGCGGAGACCTTTTTTCCGTTCGTGAACGTGACGCCATTTTCGACTCTATCCGGGGCGCTGGGCATATCCGGGTCGTACTCGGTCAAGCTGACGAAATCCTCGACAAAGTCCCCAGGTTGAACGGAGGAGCCGACGACTCCCGTCAGGGACGTGACCAGTTCCTCCTGTGTCGTCCCCGCCCGAATGACGGTGATCTTCAGGGAGTAGCGCCACGGCACCGCCCGCTCGACCTTGACACCGTTGTTCGCCGCGAAACACGCGACGTAAGGAGTGTCATAGCAGTCCCAACGGTCCACGTCGGCTCTGGTTTCAAAGGCGATCGACGCCGTGCGCGTATCGATCCGGTCGGGCTGAGTACTGTTGCATCCAACGAGGGAGAGGATGGAGACGATCGCGACAAGGGCATTCGCTCGCCAAGCGTTCTTCATGTTGTGGAGGCCTCCCCCGAAGTTCCGAAAAATGAACCCGAAACCTACAGAACCTCAGGAACGGAGTCAAGTCGGGTCGAAGCGGTGCCCGTCGGCGGTGCGGGGAATGGCCCGCAGGGGCGAAGCCCCGCCGTGCGTAGGAACCGGTTCCAGGACCTGTTACACTCCAACTCCTTTCTCGGGGGATGCATGTCCAGAGTTGAAAGCGCGGAGTATGTTGCGGACGCTTCGCGCCGTGTCGTGCGGGTGTATGGCGTTCTGGCCCGCGTGTACGACGCGTTTTTCGATTGGGCGCTCGGTCCCGGACGGCGCTACGCCGTCTCGGAATTGAAGCCTCGGGCAGGCGAACGGGTCCTCGAGGTCGGCGTCGGGACCGGATTGTCCCTTCCGCTCTACCCCGTCGGCTGCGACGTCGTCGGTATCGACATCAGCGAGCCCATGCTCGATCTGGCGCGAACGCGGCTCGAAGGCCTGGAACACGCGAGCGTCCTTTTAGAGCACATGGACGCGCGTAAGATCGCGTACGGAGACGGCCATTTCGACAAGGTGTTGGCGCCGTACGTGATTTCCGTAGTCCCCGACCCCGCCAAGGTCATGGCCGAAATCGTGCGGGTCTGCCGGCCCGGTGGAACGGTGATCGTCGTGAACCACTTTCAGAGCGCGTTCGCCCCGTTGGCCGCGTTGGAGCATCTCATTACGCCCCTGTCGACCTGGGTGGGATTTCGCATGGATCTCCCCGTCGCGACGGTCACGCGCACTCCCGGACTGACGCTCGTGAGCACCAAGAGGGTGAACCTCTTTGGACTCTGGAAGCTCTTGGAGTTCCGGCGCGACTGACGTCCGCGCTGCGCTTCCCTTCTGAAGTTTCAGTGCTCGGGATCGAGATGGGGAAGACGCTCGTGCCAGGGGCTTGCCGGCGTCTTGTCTTTCTGATCCTGCTCCGCGGTCAGCCGTTCGACGCGTCGCATCTGCTCCATCACGTCCGAGAATTGCCGATCGATCTCTTCGTTCGTGACCCGATTGCGCGTCAGCATTTCGAGTGCGCGGACCTTTTCGCGCAACGCCGACGCCTCGACGCGTCGCCCCTCGAGCTCGAGCTCGGCCTCACGGAGCCGCTTTCTCAGCTCGCCGGCCTCGCGCGCCAGCCTTTCTTTGATGCGGGTGTTCTCGGCCTGGGAGTCCTCGATCTGGCGGCGGCGCGCCTCGAGTTCGGCCTGCATGTCCAGCACGCGCAGCCCGCCCGCCCGGACCATGCCGTACTGCACGAGAAGCTGCTCGTGCTTGAGCTGGAGGTCCTGGAAGAGTGAGATCGGAACGCTCTCTCTGAGTACCCGATCCAAAGGGGCCGATGCGACCGACGGCGCGGAAGGGGAGCGCGCGACGAGGTTCGACCTGGTCGCGACCACCTCGGCGCCCGGCTCGTCGAGGCCCGCCGCGGCCAATTGTTCGGCCGTGACGAAGTACTCGGGCCCGAACCGGCCGGGGAGCTTGTCCGCCACGAGGCCTCCGCTCCGGATGTAGCGGCGGAGCGTTGTGACCGATCGCGCCGTCCGTCGGGCGGCCTCTCTCAGATTGATTCGTTCCATGCAGCTTCTCCCGCGCGTTTCTATCACAGCGAAAGGTCCCGCCTCAAGACCGAACCGCGCGCTTGATGCTCGCGACACCCTCGATGTACCTTGCCGAGTTCGTTCTGGGCAGGGAGAAGCACACGATGACGAAGGGGGAAACCGCCGCGCGCCATTGGGCCGACGGCGCGGCGGAAGAGGCGATCGCATCCGGGCGTCCCGTAGTCGTCTCGAGCGGGATCTCGCCTTCGGGCGAGATCCACATCGGCAACATGCGAGAAGTGCTTACAGCGGATGCGGTGTTCCGCGCGGTGAAAGATCGCGGCGTACCCGCCCGTTTCAACTACGTGTGCGACAACCTCGATCCCCTGAGGCACGTCTATCCATTCCTCGACGCGGAGGTCTACGCCCCGCTGATCGGGCAGCCCCTGGCCGCGATCCCGTGCCCCTGCGGAGGGCATCCGTCCTACGCGGAGCATTTCCTCGAACCCTTCCTCGCGTCGCTGCGGGCTCTCCACGTCGACGTCGAGCTCGAGCGGGCCGACAGGATGTACGCGTCGGGCCGGATGAACCCCACGATCAGCTTGGCCCTCACCGGCCGGGACCGCATCGCCGCGATTCTCCACGAGCTCACCGGCAAGGCCATCGACGCGGCGTGGTCGCCGTTCAATCCGCTGTGCCCCTCTTGCCGACGCATCACAAAATCGACGGTGACGGGCTTTTCCGTCCGCGACGAGACGATTTCCTATGCGTGCGCGTGCGGATCCTCGGGCGAGATGCCGATGGCGGGAGGAGGCAAGCTGACGTGGCGCGTCGACTGGCCGGCGCGTTGGGCCATGCTCGGCGTCACGGTCGAGCCGTTCGGCAAGGACCACGCGACGCGCGGGGGCTCTTACGACACGGGCGCGCGCATCGCGCGGGAGGTTTTCGACACCGAGCCCCCGCTTCCGGTTCCCTACGAGTGGATCAGCCTCAAAGGACGGGGCGACATGTCCAGCAGCAAGGGAAACGTCCTTTCGATCGGACAGGTGCTGGACCTCGCGCCTCCGGAGGTTTTGCGCTACCTCGTGATGCGAGAGCGGCCGCAGAGCACGATTTCCTTCGATCCCGGGCTTCCCCTCTTGCAACTCGTCGACGAGGTCGACGACGCCACGGCGAGCGGGGTGGACTCTCGCGCGCTGGAGCTCTCTCGCGCCGCGGGTTTTCGTGCCGTGGGCGTTCCGTTCAAGCATCTGATCGTCGCCGCCCAGGTCGCGGGCTTCGACGTCGAGCGCACGATGGACGTCCTGGCGCGCACGGGATACCACGGTCTCGATGCGGCCACCGTCGGTTCCCGCTTGGGCTGCGCAAGGCGCTGGCTCGATCGCCACGCCCCGGAAGAGATCCGCTTCGAGGTCAAAAAGACGCTTCCGCCCGAGGCCGGAGCGCTGACGCCCGACCAGAAGTCGTTTCTGGGCCGTCTCGGCTCACGCCTTGAAGACGCCATGGACGGGGAGGCGATTCACCTGCTCGTCTACGAGCTCGCCAAGGAGTTCCCGGGCACCAAACCCGCGCAGTTGTTCCAGGCTCTTTACATCGCCCTTCTGGCCAAGCCCCGCGGGCCGCGCGCCGGGACCTTCATCAGGGCGCTTGGGCCGCGCTTGTGCGCGGATCGGTTCCTCGAGGCGTCCGCGGTCTGAGCGTCACGCTTCGCTTGGCTCCTCGCCCGTCCGGTCGTGAACGCGCGACAAGAGAACGAGACCGAGCACGAAAAACGGCACCGTCCAAGCAAACGCGAGCCTCTGGTTCCCCGAAAGGGTCGACACGAGGCCGAAAACGAGCAGCGAAACCGCCGCGCCGACCTGGCCGGCAAGGACATAGAAGCCGAAGAACTCGGACTCGCGCGAGGCGGGGGCCAGCTTGGACATCAGCGAGCGCGAGATCGACTGCGTGCTCCCCATGCCGATGGCCACTCCGCAGGCCATGATCCAGAAAACGAGCTTCGACGTCGCGACGGAGCCCATTGCCACGACGACGATCCACAGGAGGATCGTCAAGAGCAGAGCGCGCTTGGTCCCCAGCCGCGAGGCCAGGCGCCCCGCCAGAATCGTTCCCGGGACCGCAACCGCGTTGGTGACGATGAACAGCAGGCCGAGCTGCATTCCCTCGAAGTGGAACGTCGTGCTGGCGTAAATTCCCGCGAATTTGATCACGGTGTTGATGCCGGCGAAATAGCAGACGTACGCCATCACGAACAATGCGGCGTCCCGGTAATTGCGAAGGTGCGCGATCGTCTGTCCGACACGCCGGAACCCGACCGTGGCGTAGTCGGTGACGCTTCGAAGGCGGCCCTGGGCGGGGGTCTCGCGCAAGAACACGAACGTGGGGATGGAGAAGACCGCGAAGAACGCGGCGACCGCCAGGAACGCGTGCTGGCGCGACGCGATGCCGTCCGGGAGGAGTGCCCCCGCCGCGTCTTCGAGCTTCGGAGCGAGAAACGGCAGGCACGCGACGAGCGAGACGAGGCCGCCGACGAACCCCCAGCCCCAGGCCAAAGCCGACACGCGGTCGGCGGTTTGGGGGGTGCTGACCTCCGGGAGGAAGGCGTTGTAGAAGACGTAACCGCCTTCGAAACCGACCGAGGCGATCACGTAGAGCAAGAGGG
>JANMVW010000087.1:0-16847 GCA_031393555.1 Acidobacteriota bacterium | reverse complement strand
CCGCAAGCGCCGAGGCTTCTTTGGCTGCACGGCGATGCTTCGGCACGATCTCGTAGGTGCCGCGTGCGATGCGCCGGAAGTAGTCCCACGTGTGCGGGTGGTTCCGCGGCGCATTGACGCAGCAGCGACTGACGATATGCGAGCGCACCGACGAGGGGTCCAATTGCGGAAGGAGCCGGACGATTTCGTGAAGGCGGAAGCTCCAGGCTCCGCGGCGGCGGCACAGGCGCACGGCTGCCCGGAGAACCTCGATATGGATCGGCTCTTCGCGCATGCCCACTTGCTACAAGGGTAACTATGAAATATCAAGCGCCGAGGCCACGACGCGCCGCGCGGCCGAGCTTCGCCTTGCTTTCGCGCATTTCCGGGGTCGGATCGCCCGCCCGGAGTGGAGATCGCGGCTCAGGGACGATCGTGGGAGGTCGTTTTTCGCTCCGCAGGCCCTCGGAAGCACATCAACGATCCGGCCCCCGAAAAAAAGACGTCGGTTCCTTTCTTTTTCGTGCTCCAGTCGCCGATCTCGCATCCCGGGCGGCAGCGCTCGAACACCCCCGAGTCAGATCGTGTAGCCGTCGTCCCGTCGATCCAGCATGCGGATCTGTCTTTCCCACTGGTACTTGAGAATCAGAAGGACGCGGAACGTCAGGTCAGCTTCCTTGCGCGCGGGGCTGCGCCAGTCTTTTTCGACGCGAAGGAGAGCCGTCCAGCGGCTGGACTCGTTCAGCAGCTTGCTCGAGAGGTTCCAGCGGCCTTCCTTCCCCTGCTGGGTTTGCCACCACTCGAGATGGGTCATGAACTGCGGGTAGCGGTTCAGCAGCCCCAGGCGGGCGAACAGTTCCATATTGATGAGGAGCTCGTCCATGTTCCCGTGCTTTTGGTAGAAATCCAGGGACCGGATACGTAACCCTCCACCCTTCACGAACGACCCCTTGGCGGTGCGCACGAGTCCGAGGTCCGGCGCCAGACGCTGGTAGGTCTCGGACATGACGTAGTCGGAGATCTTCTTGAGGCGCATCTTGGCGAGCTCGCCGTCGAGCAGCCAGGGCGAGAAGGCGAAGACCCGCATTAGGTGGAGGTCCGGCATGAAGAGGTAGTCGCGCCTCCACACCGCCGCGCGGATCAGCGGGTGGCTCGCGCCGATCTCCTCGACGGGATTGCGGGAGACGGGATCGTCGACGAAGCCGGCGCAAAGGTCGAGCATCTCGAGGACGGCGGTGCGGCTGCGATCGTCGACATAGCCGCCGCGAACCAGAAGCCCCAAGGCGAGAGTTCGGAGATACCAACGGTAATAACGCTCGCGCTTCTCGTCGGCCTTGACCGGCTTTCCGAATTCGAAAAACTTGAGGTCCCTCTTCGCCGTCAAAAAGGTCCGGAGCACGGCCGCGCCGAGCTTGACCGGTTTGTTGTCCCTGGTCCATCCCATCTCGTAGAGAAGCGAGAGACCGTTTTCAAGCGACGGTTCGAGCTTGCGGGCGTCTCCCGCATGAACGTTTCCGCCCCACGTCCCGTCTTTTCGTTGGGTGCGCTGGAGCTTGAGCGCCGGTGCGTAGGTCCCCAGCTCCACGCGGGCCTTCAGGACGTCCGGGTCGTCCTTGGGGCGGTCCAGCAACTCGGTCAGCACGCGATACCGGATCGACGCACATGCGTTTTCGAGCAACCACGCCGTGGGATCGTACCGGAGCGATGATTTCCAATCGGTCATCGAGCCCCCTTGCCGGTGGCCCCGTGCGATCGCTCCCGATCCACCAGCCTCCGGAATTCGCCGAAAAGGCCGAGCGCGTCGTGCGGGCCCGGCGAAGACTCGGGGTGGTATTGCACCGCGAGGAGTTGTCGGCTTTCGTCGAAGAACCCTTCGCACGTCCCGTCGTTGAGGTTGACGTGCGTCATTTCGGCTCCTTGGGGAAGCGTCTCGGGTTCGACGGCGTAGCCGTGGTTTTGAGAGGTCACCGCGACGCGACCGGTCCGCAGGTCACGGACCGGGTGATTCGCACCACGATGTCCGAATTTGAGCTTGGTGGTTTTCGCGCCGAGCGCCAGCGCCGCGATCTGGTGTCCCAGGCAGATTCCAAACATCGGCAATCGGCCTGCGAGGCCTCGCACCGCCTCGATGGCGTAGGTGGCGCTCGCCGGATCTCCGGGACCGTTTGAGAGGAAGACGGCGCCGGGGCGGAGGGCCAGGGCGTCTTTCGCGGGAAGTGTCGCCGGAACGACGGTCACGTCGAAACCGGACTCGTAAAGCAGCCGGAAGATGTTTCGCTTGGCTCCGAAATCGTAGGCGACGCATCGAATCCGGGGACGACCGGCCAGCGCCCCGAAGGGTGCGGCCCACAGCGGTTCGCGCGGCTCACCCCAAACGTACGTCGCGGGGCAGGTCACCCGCCCGACGAGATCGAGGGATTCGAGGCCGGGCGCTTCCCGAGCTTTGCGAACGAGCGCCTCCGTGTCCGTCACGCCGCTCGCGATCGCTCCGTTCAACACGCCCCGCGAACGCAGATGCCGCGTGATCGCGCGCGTGTCGACCTCCGCAAGACCGGGCAGGTCGTGTTCGCAGAGGTACTCGTGAAGCGATTGAGTCGAACGCCAGTTCGACGGCGCTGCCGACAACTCGCGCACGACAAACCCTTCGACGTGGGGGGCGCCGGACTCGGCGTCGGCCGTGTTGGTGCCGACGTTTCCGATCTCCGGGGAGGTCATCACGACGATTTGCCCGCGGTAGGACGGGTCGGACAGGATCTCTTGATACCCCGTCATCGCGGTGTTGAAAACGACCTCCCCGACGCGCTCGCCGGCCGCGCCGAAGGCACGTCCGCGAAACACCCGTCCGTCAGACAGTGCGAGAAGAGCCTCCATGTCAGGCCTCGACGGCGCACGGGACGGCGCGGAGTTTTCCGCCCATCTCGTTCAAGACGCCCAGGGGTAAATCGTGATCGTGCTCGAAGACGAGCCGCCATCCCTCGCGCGCCGCCGCGCCGAGAATCCGCTTTTTGGACTCGAGCGTGCGCAACGGCTCGAGGTCGTAGCCCATGATGTAGGGGAACGGGACGTGACTGGCGGTGGGGACCAGATCGGAGAGAAACGCGATCGTGTGCTCTCCCGTCCGGATCACCGGAACGTGGAGGAACGGCGTATGCCCCGGGGCTAACAACACGTCGATCCGGTCGTCCACGCGGGCATCCCCCGTAACGAACTCGAACATCCCCGCCTCGACCACCGGCTCGAAGTTGTCGCTCAGATAGGACGCGCGAATCCGCTCGTTGTCCGAGCGGGCAAATTCGAGTTCGCCCTTCTGCACGACGTAACGGGCGTTGGGAAACGAGGGAACGAGACGCAAGTCGGCATCGAGCTCGGTGTTCCCGCCGGCATGGTCGAAGTGCAGATGCGAGTCGAGCACCACGTCGATGTCCCCGGGCGTCAACCCGGCGGGCTCGAGGAGCTCCGCGGGGCTCTTCGCGGCGAAGCCGTAGATGTCGCGCTGCTTGGCGTCCCACTTCGTGCCCGCGCCGTTGTCGATGAGCGTGCGTTTCGTCCCGTCCTCGACGAGCAGGACGTTCATCCCGAGCCGAATACGGTTCCTCTCGTCGGGCGGCCGGAGCTTGGCCCAGAGCGTCTTCGGGACGACGCCGAACATCGCGCCTCCGTCGAGCCACAGGGTCCCGGCGGAGAGAATCGTGAGCCGGAGATCTCCGCTCTCGAAGCGGATCACCTCACCGCCTCCGCATTCCGGTCGACGATCGCGGCAATGGCGCGCAGCTGCGAGATCAATTCGGCTCCGTGCTGCGGCAAGAGCGCCTGACGCCCGTCGCTCCGTGCTTTGTCGGGGGCGGGGTGGACTTCGATCATCACGCCGTCGGCCCCCGCGGCCACGGCGGCGCGAGCCATCGCGGGGACGCGATCGCTGCGGCCGGCGGCATGGCTCGGGTCGACGAAAATCGGCAGGTGCGACATCCCGCGAGCGGCGGGCACGATCGAAAGGTCGAGCGTATAGCGGCTGTGACCGGAAAACGTCCGGATGCCCCGCTCGCACAGGATGACGTTTGGATTGCCCTCGGCGAGGACGTACTCGGCGGACAGCATGAGGTCTTCGAGGGTCGCGGACATGCCTCGCTTCAACAGCACCGGCTTCCTGAGTCGTCCGGCACGCTTCAACAGCTCGTAGTTTTGCATGTTGCGCGCGCCGACCTGAACCACGTCGGCGAGCTCGTCGACGAGTTCGAGGGAGGCCTCGTCGACGGCCTCCGTGACGATGGGGAGCCCCGTCTCCTCGCGCGCCTTCGCCAGGAGGAGGAGTCCCGCCTTCCCGAGCCCCTGGAAGCTGTAGGGGCTCGAGCGCGGCTTGAAGGCACCCCCGCGGAGTGCATCGGCTCCGGCGAGCTTCATGAGCCGCGCCGTCTCGATGATCTGGTCGTCGGTTTCGACCGCGCACGGCCCCGCGATCACGAACAATCCGCCCCCACCGATCACTTTCGATCCGACGCGAACGACCGTGTCGTCGGGCTTTGTCTCGCGTGACGCGAGCACGAGGGGCTGGCCGATGGGGATCGCCCGGGCGACGCCGGGGAGCCTCTCGAACGCGTCGGGGTCGAGGGGGCCGGGATTTCCCGTGACGGCCACGACCGTCCGTTCGATCCCCGGGAGGACGTGCGGGTGGAATCCGAGCTGCTCGACCGCTCGGGTAACCCGGGCAAGCTCCTCCCGGCTGCTCCCCTTGTTCATGACGATAACCATCTTGGCGCGGTCTCCGAAAGACCATCGGTCGGCGACGTTCAGGGCGCGAAGGGTAGCGAAATGCCGCGAAGAATTCAACAGAAACGCCGGAACTCCTTTCATTGAGACCCTTTGCGCGTGTGTTACCATCTCGCGGTCTTATCGGTAATCCATCGGTATTAGGTCTTTCAGGCTGAGGTCCAGGCGCGTAGCTCAGTGGAAGAGCGCTACCTTGACACGGTAGAAGTCCGCGGTTCGATCCCGCGCGCGCCTACCAATGGAATAGGGTCATGCCCGAAACGGTCGCCACGATACGCATCACACTTCCCGACGGCTCCTTCCGGGAGGCTGCGACCGGTTCGACCCCGCTTGCCGTGGCGGCCTCCATTGGTCCCCGCCTCGCGAAAGACGCGCTCGTGGCAACGATCGACGGGGTGCTCGTCGACCTGAACCGCCCGATCGTGAGAGACGCCGCGCTCCAGATCTTGACCGCGAAGGACCCGGCCGCGCTCGATGTTTTGCGCCATTCCACGGCACATGCGACCGCCCAGGCCGTCCAAGAGCTCTTCCCGGGAACGAAAATCGGCCAAGGCCCGGTGATCGAAAACGGCTTCTACTACGACTTCGATCGCGACCTCCCCTTCGCCGAGGAGGATCTCGCCAAGATTGAAGAGCGAATGCGCGAGATCATCGCCCGCAACCTCCCGATCGAGAGGGTCGACCTACCCAAAGACGAGGCGATCTCGTTTTTCGAACGAGAAGGCGAGCCGTACAAGATCTACTTCGCGACGACCAAGGGCGAGGCCACCGTCTCGATCTATCGCCAGGGCGAATGGACCGACTTTTGTCGCGGGCCGCACGTTCCTTCGACCGGACGCTTGAAGGCCTTCAAGCTGATGTCCGTCGCAGGCGCCTACTGGCTCGGCGACGAAAAAAACAAGATGCTCCAGCGTATCTACGGCACGGCGTTTTTCACGCAGGCCGAGCTGGACGAGCACCTGCGCCTCCTCGAAGAAGCGCGTAAGCGCGACCATCGGAGGCTCGGGCGGGAACTCGACCTGTTCATGTTCCACCCGTTTGCGCCTGGGGCTGCGTTTTGGACCGAGCGGGGCACGACCGTCGTCAACGTTTTGAACGCCTACCTTCGCGAGATCCAGCGCGACGATTACCGCGAAATCAAAACGCCCCTCATGTACAACCGGAAATTGTGGGAACTTTCGGGACACTGGGGAAAATACCGCGACAATATGTTCCTGGTGCTGGACAACGAATCGGGAGAACACGAGTTCTCCTTGAAGCCGATGAACTGTCCTTCGCACCACGTATACTACGCTTCAAAGACCCACTCCTACCGCGAGCTTCCGGTGCGCTTTACCACCTACGACGTGCTCCATCGCAACGAGAAGTCGGGAACGTTGTCGGGTCTGACGCGTGTGAGGCAGTTCCAGCAGGACGATTGCCACGTCTACCTGCGGGAAGATCAGGTCGCGGGAGAGGTCAAAAGGCTCACCTCGTTCATCCTGTCCTACTACGAGAGCTTCGGGCTGACCGCATCCTTGAAGTTCGCCACGCGCCCAGCGCTACGGATCGGCGACGATGCGATGTGGGACCGGGCGGAAGAGGCGCTCCTCGCCGCGCTCAAGGCGACCGGACTGGCTTACGAGCTGAACCCGGGAGACGGCGCGTTTTACGGACCGAAGATCGATTTCGACGTCGCGGACTCCCTGGGCCGCAAGTGGCAGCTCGGCACGATCCAACTCGACTACGCCGCCGCGGAGCGCTTCGGGCTCGAATACGTCGGCGAAGACAACGCCCCGCACCCGCCTGTCGTCATTCACAGAGCGGTGAGCGGCTCATTCGAGCGATTCATCGCAATCTTGATCGAGCACTTCGCCGGGGCTTTCCCGCTTTGGCTGGCCCCCGAGCAGGTGCGCATCCTCCCCATCACGGACCGAATCAACGAGTACGGAGAATCCGTCCGGGCTCGCTGCGCCGCCGCCGGTTTTCGCGTGAAACTCGACGACCGCAGCGAGAAGATCGGCGCCAAGATTCGCGACGCGCAGCTGCTCAAAGTCCCGTTCATGCTGGTTCTGGGCGACCGTGAGGCCGCCGAAGAGACCGTGGCGGTGCGCACGCGCCGTGGCGGCGACGAGGGAGCGCTTCCGATCGAGGCCTTCCTCGAAAGGGCGCGAAGCCTCGCTTCATCCAAGAGCAACGAAATCTAGTTCCCACGACATCGGAGAGACCATGCCCAAGCTGAAAACCCACCGTGGCGCCGCGAAACGATTCAAGAAAACCGCCAGCGGAAAGATCAAGCGGTCGAGCGCGTACAAGAGCCACATCCTGACCAAGAAGACGACCAAGCGGAAGCGCGCGCTGGACATGCCTGCGATGGTCTCGAAGGCCGACCAGAAGCGCGTCGAAGCGATGTTGCCTTACAAGTAGCCTCAGAAACCGTTCCGTCCGCTCCCGCCGCACGGGCACGTCCGCCTGTTCGGCTGTTCATCGGGTCGTTGCGACCCGTCAAGAGGAGAAGAAGATGCCGCGCGTCAAACGAGGGAATAAACGTCGTCTCAAGAGGAAGAAGATCCTCCGCAGGGCGAAGGGTTACTATCTCGCGAAATCCAAGCTGTACCGCATCGCCAAGCAGCAGGTCGAACGATCGATGGCCTTCGCGACCCGCGACCGCCGGGCCAAGAAGGGCGACTTCCGCCGGTTGTGGATCGTTCGGATCAACGCCGCGGCACGCCTGCATGAGATGTCGTACTCGGCCCTGATCCACGGCCTCAAGATTGCCGGCGTGACGCTGGATCGCAAGATCTTGGCCGACCTCGCGGTGCACGACCCGGCCGCGTTCGGCCAGGTGGCGAAGGCCGCGCGTACCGCCGTCCTTTCCGCCTAGCGGGGAGCGTACACCGCACGTGAAAGACCGGCTCGACGCTCTGAGGCGCGAGCTCGACACCGCGCTCGCCGCGGCGGGGGCCTCCCCTGCCGCCGTGGAGGCGGTGCGCGTGCGTTTTCTCGGAAAAAAGGGAGAGCTCACCGCGCTCCTCAAAGGGATGAGTTCGCTTTCCGAGGCCGATCGCAAGGCCGCGGGACAGCTCATCAACGCCGTGAAATCCGACGTCGAGGCGAAGCTCGAGGCCGCGAAGGTCGCCGCGCTCGAGACCGCCGGCGCGGAGGCTCTCTCCCAGGATCGCATGGACGTCACTCTGCCCGCGCGGCGTCCGCCGCGCGGGTCACTCCATCCCGTGACGCAAACCCGCCGCGAACTCGAGCGCATTTTCCGCTCGATGGGTTTCTCCGTGGAAGTTGGCCCCGAGGTCGAGGACGACTTTCACAATTTCGAGGCGTTGAACCTTCCGCCCGGCCATCCCGCACGGGACGCGAGCGACACGTTCTACCTCCACGATGGACTCCTGCTGCGCACGCACACCTCGCCCGTGCAGATCCGGACGATGCAAAGCGCGCAGCCGCCCATCCGCATGATCTGCCCGGGACGGGTCTACCGAAAAGACCTGGACGCCACGCATTTGCCCATGTTCCACCAGCTCGAAGCGCTGGTGGTCGACGAAGGCGTCTCGCTCGCGGACCTCAAGGGAACCTGCGCCGCGGTCTGGAGTCGTTTCTTCGGCGACGACGTCGCGATCCGCCTACGCCCGGCGTACTTCCCCTTCGTCGAGCCCGGCTGCGAGTTCGACATCTCGTGCCGCGTGTGCGGCGGCGCGGGCTGCCGCGCATGCAAAGAGACGGGATGGCTCGAACTGGGAGGCGCCGGGATGGTGCACCCGGCGGTGTTCGAAGCGGTCGGGATCGATCCGGAGCGCTACACCGGGTTCGCCTTCGGTCTCGGCATCGATCGGATCGCGATGATGCGATTCGGCATCGACGACCTGCGGCTCACGATCGACAACGACGTTCGCTTCCTGCGGCAGTTCCCGGCGTGAGCACGCGATGCTGATTTCTCTCCGTTGGCTCAGGGAACTCGTGCCGGCCAACGCCGAGGCCGGGGAGATCGGACGCCGCCTGACGGCGCGCGGATTGACCGTGGACGCGGTGACCGCTCAGGGTCACGACACGGTGCTCGACATCGACGTCCCTGCCAACCGGCCCGACGCGCTCGGCCACCTCGGCATCGCGCGCGAGGTGGCCGCGTCCTTCGGTCTCTCCCTCGCGCCTCGGTCCTTGGCTCCTAGCCCCGACCGCGACGCCGTCGGGCCGGCCGTAGCCGTGACGATCGTCGCCTCCGACCTCTGCGGCCGGTACACCGCGCGGGTGGTGCGCGGGGTCACCGTGGGCCCGTCGCCGGCCTGGGTCGTCGAGCGACTCGCGGCCTGCGGACTCCGCTCGATCAACAACGTGGTCGACGCGTCGAACCTGGTCTTGCTCGAACTCGGACAGCCGGTGCATTTCTTCGATCTCGCGACCCTGAAGGGCCCGGCGATCTGGGTGCGGCGCGCGAACCCGGGAGAGTCTTTGAGGACGCTCGACGGGATCGATCGGACCCTGGCGCCGGGCATGCTCGTCATCGCCGATGACGAGCGTGCCGTCGCGCTCGCGGGGGTGATCGGCGGTGCGTCCACGGAAATTCGGGCGGAGACGACGGACGTTCTCGTCGAGGCGGCGTGGTTTTCTCCTGCTTCCGTGCGGTCGACCGCTCGCGCTTTCGGCCTGTCGACCGACGCGAGCCAGCGCTTCGAACGAGGCTGCGATCCGGACGCGCCGCCGTTGGCCCAAGATCTGGCCGCGCGCCTGCTTGCCGAACTGGCGGGCGGAACGGCCGCCGCTTTGAGGATCGACCTGCGCCCCTCCCCTCCGGTTGTGCGAACGCTCGCCGTGCGCATGGCCCACGCAAAACGCCTGCTCGGCTACGCGCCCTCGATCGACGAGACGCTGGACGCGCTCGCGGCGCTCGGTCTCGCGCCCGAGTCGCGAGGCGACGCCGTCGACGTCACCGTGCCGACGTGGCGCGTGGACCTCGAGCGCGAGGCCGACCTCGTCGAAGAGCTCGGCCGCCATCTCGGATACGACCGCATTCCTTCGCGGACACCCCATGGCGTGCCCCGCGCTTCGCCCGGCGCTCGCCGGTCCGAGCTCGAAGAGGCGATTCGTGACCGCTTGGCCTCCCTGGGATTCAACGAAGCGTTCAACTACGCGATGATCGGGCCCGGCGAGGACGCGGCGTTCGTCGCCGCGGGCGCGCCGTCGCCCCTGGCGCTCACCAATCCGATTTCCGAGACGCTCGGCTTTTTGCGAAGGTCGCTGCTGCCCGGGCTCTTGCGCGCGACCGATCAAAACCTGCGGCGTGGAAGCGCGGAGCTCCGGCTGTTCGAGGTCGGCGCGGTGTTCGAGGCGCGGGGTGCGGGCGAGCTCCCGATCGAGCCCTCGCACGCGGGGTTTGCGTGGAGCGGACCTGCCGCACCCGCGCATTGGAGCGCCCCGTCGCGGCCGGTCGATGCGTGGGATGCGGCCGGCCTGATCGAAGACATCCTCGCCCTCGCGGCCGGGACCCGCTCTTTCCGGCGCGAGCGATCCGACCTGACCGGACTGCATC
This sequence comes from Acidobacteriota bacterium, assembly GCA_031393555.1. Classification (GTDB taxonomy): domain Bacteria; phylum Acidobacteriota; class Polarisedimenticolia; order Polarisedimenticolales; family DASRJG01; genus DASRJG01. The sequence goes on along the minus strand of JANMVW010000087.1, from coordinate 6,589 downwards.
CCGGCCAATCGCTGTCGTGGCGCGACGCTTCCGGCCGCTGCGTCGCCTGGTGCGGGCCGGTGCATCCCGAGCTCGCGGCGCGCCTCGGACTGACCGCACCGGTGCTGCTCGGCGAGGCGGATCTCGATCTCGCCGCGCTCGGTCCGGTGGAAGTCGCGGCCCACCGCACCGTCTCCCGGCTGCCAACAACGTGGCGCGATCTTTCCCTCGTCATCGAGCCCGATGCGGCGACCGGCACCATCCTCGAGACGCTGGCCCTCGTGACGTCCCCCGCCCCCGTTTCGATGACCTGGATCGACCGGTATGCGGGCCCCCCGTTGGCCGCGGGCCAGGTCGCGATGACCCTGCGTGTTATGCTCCACCCGCTGGACCGGACGCTCAACGACGCGGAAGTCGAGGCGTACCGCGCCGAACTCCTCCGGGCGCTCGACGTGGTGCAGGGCGTGCGGCTCCGACGGATTGACACATGAGCGAACCGACGACGAAAATGCTGGACGAACGGATCGCGGCGATCATCGAGCGCGTTCGGGTCCTCGCCGGAGAACGGGACGAGTTTCAACGAGAAAACGGGGAATTGAGGTCCCGGCTCGAGACGCAAGAAAGAGAACAGGCCAGACTTCGGACCGTGCTCGACGAGGCGGTCCGGGAATTGCGGCAGGGGTGACGGCATTGATCGGCAATAACGCCCCCACCCCGGTCACCATTTACGGCAAGACCTATCACCTGCGCGGCGACGGCGACACCGCGTACCTGCACGAGCTGGCTCAAGAAGTCGACCGGCGAATGCGGGAAGTGGCCGAGACGACAGGAACCGCCGACACGCTTTCGCTTGCGATACTTGCCGCCTTGAACATCACCGATGAGTGCTTACAGGCCCAACGCGGCCCCGTGTCCGTGGACACGGAGCGGCAGCTGGGACGATTCCTGGCCCTGATCGACGAGACGCTCGCCGATCCGGGCTGTCAACCGCATCGTGCCGGCGCTGGCCGGGCGGACGGTTCCGCGTGAACGCACCGAGGATTTTCGGAGAATGTGCTCGCAACACGGCCCCTGCGGAGTTCGTGATGAGTTGCATCGCTTGAGCCAACGTCGTCGTTTCGGGAGCCCGGAGTCAGCACGACCGTGTGCATGCCCCGTGTCGCGGGGAAGCCTAAGGCGTCTGCAGGGTTCCCCCCTGGTTGACCTGGTTCAACCGGCACGATTCACACGGCTCTCGCGGGGGAACTGAGCGCTCCTTCCTCGGTCTCGCGGAACCCTGGCCCGGTTTATTCGTTCGGCACCGGCTCCTGCCCGGGCGGCTTGGTTTGCCGTTTTCGGGTGTCGAGAAGGGAAGGAACCGAACATGCCGAGTCAGATCGCCATGATCGTGGGCGTGCTCGCTGCGGCGCTCCTCGTCGTGGGTGCGCTGCTTTCGGCGCGCCGCATCTCGGCCCAGGCGAGACAAGACGCCCAACGCGTCGCCGAGGGAATCGTTCAGGAGGCCCGCCGCGACGCCGAAGCGCGCGCCCAAGGCCTCCTCGCCGCCGCCCAGGAGAAAGCGCTCGCCGGCGAGGAAGAAGCCGATCGCCGCGAACGCGACCTCGACGCGCGCGAAGCGCAAATCGATGCGCGCGCCCGCCAGCGTGAAAACGAACTCGCCGCGGTCGACCGACAAAAAACAGACGTCGAGCGCCGCCAGAGCGCTTTGGCCGCCGTCGAAGAGCGGGCGCACGCGGCCCAGGCGGCGGCCGACGCGGATCGCGCGGAGGCCCGCAGCCTCTTGGAGCGCATCGCCAAGCTCACGGTGCAAGAGGCCCGAGCCGAGCTTCTGGCCTCGATCGAGGCGGAGACGCGGCGCGAAGTCGCGATGGTCGCGCGGCGGATCGAAGAGGAGGCGCGCGAGGGCGCCGAGCGGGCCGCGCGGCGCCTCATCGTCGATGCGACGCAGCGGGTAAGCATGAAGGAACCCGTCGAGTCCACCATCTCGTTCGTCGCGCTTCCGTCCGACGAGATGAAGGGCCGGATCATCGGCCGCGAGGGGCGGAACATCCGCGCCCTCGAGATGGCCACGGGGATCGACGTCATCATCGATGACACGCCGGGCGCGATCCTCCTTTCGTCGTTCGACCCGGTGCGGCGCGAAATCGCGCGCGTTTCCATTCAACGGCTCCTCGAGGACGGCCGCATTCACCCCGCGCGCATCGAGGAGGTCGTCACCAAGGTCCGCGAGGAGTTCGAAACACTCACGGAGGAAACCGGCGCCCAAGCCGCGTTCGGGCTCGGCGTGTTCGATCTGCACCCGCGGCTCGCGCGCCTGGTGGGGCGCCTCAAGTTCCGAAACTACCTCGGTCACAATTTGCTGCAACACGCCGGCGAAGTCGTGCACCTCGCGGCGCACATCGCCGCGGAAACCGGAGCGCGCGGCGACGTCGTGCGGCGCGCGGCCCTCCTCCACGAAATCGGCCGAGTCGACGACACCGGCAGCGGCCACCCCTTGGTCGTTGCGGCAGAACTGGCCGCGAAGTTCGGCGAAAGCGACGAGGTCGTGAAGACGATCGAAGCGCTCCACCCGGACGTCGCCCCGACCGCCGTCGAGGCCCTCATCGTCCGGATTGCGAACCGCATCTCGGAAAACCGTCCCGGCGCGCGGAAGGACAACCTCGATGTTTTCGTCGAGCGGCTGCGCCGCATCGAATCGCTCGCCTGCGCGTTCGCCGGCGTGACGCAGGCGTTCGCCCTGAAGGCGGGGAAGGAACTTCGCGTCCTCGTCGACACGAAGGCGGTCTCGGACGACCAGGCTTACGTTCTCTCGAAGCAAATCGCCCGGGCGATCGAGCGCGAGCTCGACTATCCCGGTACGATCCGGGTCAGTGTCGTGCGCGAGACCCGGGCCGTTCAATACGCGGTCTAGGCGATGAGAATCCTGTTCGTCGGGGATGTCGTGGGAGCGCCCGGCCGACGCATCGTGCGACAGCGCTTGAAAGGGTTGAAAAAAGACATCGGCGCCGACGTCGCGATCGTCAACGGAGAAAACGCCGCCGGCGGTGCGGGACTCACGACGGCGACGGCCGAGGAGTTGTTCGCGGCCGGAGCCGACATCATCACCACGGGCAATCACGTTTGGGACAAGCGCGAGGTGTTGGGGCTGATCGAGCGGGAGCCGCGTCTCCTGCGTCCGGCTAATTATCCCGAAGGATCGCCCGGCGCCGGGGTCGCCGTCGTTTCGGTGGCGGGGACCGAGGTCGCCGTCGTGAACCTGATGGGACGCGTCTTCATGCCCCTGCTCGACGACCCCTTCCGCGCGGCTGACCGCATCCTCGGCGAGCTTCGCGGGGTCGCGCGGGTGGTGATCGTGGACTTCCACGCCGAGGCCACCAGCGAGAAGTCCGCGTTTGCGTGGTTTCTCGACGGGCGGGTGAGTGCCGTGCTGGGGACCCATACCCACGTTCCGACCGCCGACGCCCGCGTCCTTCCGGGAGGAACGGCCTTCATTTCCGACGTCGGCATGACGGGACCGTTCGATTCGGTCATCGGCGTGAAGAAGGAACAGGCGATCGAGCGCTTTCGCACGTCGCGCTCGATCCCCTACGAGACGGCCGAAGGAGACGTTCGTCTCTGCGCGGTGCGCGTCGACGTCGAACCGGCGACGGGGCGCGCCCTCGCGATCGAGCGCATCGAGCTTCGCGACGGCGAAGGCGAGGGGGAACGATGATCTTTCACGACTATCTCGAGCGAAGGCGGGCCGAGGTCGACGGCGCCCTCGACGCACTCCTGCCCAGCTCCGCGGGTCCCGCCGCCCGGCTCACAGAGACCATGCGGTATGCCGTGTTTTCCGGAGGCAAGCGCCTCCGGCCCGTCCTTGTCCTCGCGAGTTGCGAGGCGTTCGGCGGCCGCGTCGAGGACGCACTCGCGCCCGCGGCGGCGCTCGAGATGGTCCACACCTACTCGCTGATCCACGACGATCTTCCCGCGATGGACGACGATGACCTGCGCCGGGGGCGACCGACCGCCCACATCGCCTTCGGCGAAGCCGAGGCGATTCTCGCGGGCGACGCCCTCTTGACACTGGCCTTCGAGGTGATGGCGACCCACCCCGCCGGAGAGACCGCGGCCTCTCGCCGCGCGGAAGCGGTTGCCGTGCTCGCGCGCCGCGCGGGACATTCCGGAATGGTCGGAGGCCAGCTTGCCGACCTCCTGGCGGAGCGCCGGCCTCCGGCCGAGGCGCCGCTGGAGTGGATCCACCGGCACAAGACGGGGGCGTTGCTCGCTGCGAGCGTTGAGATCGGAGCCCTGCACGCGGGAGCCTCGGCCGCCGACCTCGCCGGGATCGCCCGCTACGGAGAGGCGATGGGCCTCGCCTTCCAAATCACCGACGACGTTCTCGATCGAACCGCGAGCGCCGCAGAGCTCGGGAAGACGCCGGGAAAAGACGTCAAGTCGGGGAAGGCCACCTACCCCGCCTTGATCGGCCTCGACGAGTCGCGCCAGGAGGCCAAGCGCCTGGTCGCCTTGGCCCTCGAGGCGATCCCAGATTGCGTGAAGGAGCCGGCCGTTCTCGAGGCGCTCGCGCGCTACGCGGTTGACCGGGCCCATTGACCCCCGAACGCCCTGCGCGCCGCGTCCGTGTCGACGTACTCCTCGTCGAGCGCGGTCACGCGCCAAGCCGCGAGAAAGCGCAGGCGCTACTTCTCGCGGGCCTCGTGACGAGCGACGGGATGAGGCTCGACAAGCCCGGGAAACCGATCTCTTGCGAGGCGCCCTTGGAGGTCGCTGAAGGGCGCCGCTTCGTCAGCCGGGGGGCCGAGAAGCTGGGACCCGTCCTCAGGCGATTCTCGATCGCGGTGCCCGGCCGGGACGCGATCGACGTCGGCGCTTCGACCGGCGGTTTCACCCAGGTGTTGCTCGCCGAAGGTGCGGCCCGGGTCATCGCGCTCGATGTCGGGCGTGGACAATTGGACTGGTCTCTTCGCAACGACCCGCGCGTCGTGCTGCGCGAAGGCGTCAACGTCCGGTACCTCGAGCCGGACACGCTCCCCTTTCGGCCGTCCCTGGCGACGATCGATGTATCCTTTATCTCTTTACGGCAGGTGCTCGAACCGACGAGTGCTTGCCTCGCCCCGGGGGCCGACATCGTGGCGCTCGTCAAACCTCAGTTCGAAGTCGGCCGAGGCCGCGTGGGCAAGGGCGGTATCGTCCGCGATCCGGCGCTGTGGGATCAGGTCTTGGCGGACCTCGTGGAGTTTGCGGTCGCGCGCCGGCTCGGACCCACGAGCATCGCCCGCTCCGCGCTTCCCGGAGCCTCGGGAAACGTCGAATTTTTCATCCATCTTCGTCCGGCCGCGGACCCGTCCGCGAAGCCAGCGCTCGAGACCGAGCGCCGCGAGGCCGTCCATGCCCCCGTCCGGTAAGAGCCCAACGACAAAACGCCGCGGCCGGCGGTTTCGCCGCGTCGCCGTTCTCGCCAAGCCCGGCACCCACGAGGGGCAGCGGATCGCTTTCGAGCTGGGATCCTGGCTGCGCGCTCGCGACGTGGCGGTGCGCTTCGACGAACTCACCGCAAAGGCGCTCGGCCTGAGGGACGGCATCCGCGCGGACACCCTCCCCGCGGGCACCGATCTGGTGATCGTCGCCGGCGGCGACGGCACGCTTTTGTCGGCGGCGCGCCTGGCCGGGCCTCTGGGGATTCCGATCCTGGGCGTGAACTTCGGAGGCTTGGGCTTCATGACCGAGTTACAGCCCGAAGAGCTCTACACCGCGCTCGATCGGCTGTTTCGCGGAGATTACGAGATCGAGGAACGCGAGGCTTTGCGGGTGCGTTTCCGACGCGGACGCAAGCTCTTGGGCGAGTTCGCGCTGCTCAACGATGCCGTCGTCACGAAAACCGCGCTCGCCCGCATGCTCGTCATCGAGCTTCGCATCGACACCGAACTCGTCGCAACCTACACGAGCGACGGGCTGATCATCGCAACGCCGACCGGTTCCACCGCGTACAACCTCTCCGCCGGCGGCCCGATCCTGGACCCGCGCATGAGTGCCTTCGTGATCGCGCCGATCTGCCCGCACACGATGAGTTACCGTCCGCTCGTGGTTCCAGGCGGCGTCCACATCGAGGTGACGCTGCGCAGCCTCACGGAAGAGGCCTACCTCACCCTAGACGGCCAGGTCGGCTTTCCGATGAAGCAATTGGACACCATCGTGGTCGACCGGCATCCCCGCTCGGTACGACTGGTGCGCGTCGCGCACCGTGGGTTCTTCGAGGTCCTCCAGAGAAAACTCCACTGGGGTGACCGTTGAGCGGAGCCCAGGAACGGCCGCCGACGCCGTCCCGGCCTGCGGTCGCCTCCTGGTGCATGTACGATTTCGCGAACTCGTCGTACACGACGATCGTCAACACCGCGGTTTTCCCGATCTTCTTCAGCCACGTCGTCATGGCGAACGACCGAGCCCACGCCGACTGGTGGTGGAGCGTCGCGGGGATTCTGGTCAACCTGGTGTTGATCGTGACCTCGCCGATTCTGGGGGCGCTCGCGGATTTTTCCGGCCGCAAGAAGGCCTGGCTCCTCGCGACCACCGTGCAAACGGTCGTCGCCACCGCCGCGTTGGGGTTCGT
>JANMVW010000079.1:0-3238 GCA_031393555.1 Acidobacteriota bacterium | reverse complement strand
CGAGCGTGCGCAGGCCGGCGTAGCGTTTCTCGAGCTTGAAGCCGTAGCCGTAGAAGTACTCGGGACGGAAAAAGCCGGTCGTGACGGTCGTCGCCCCGGCGGCCCGAACGCGATTGAAGAACTCCTTCATCAGGCCGTCCGCGACCCCTTTCTTTCGAAGGCGCTCCGCCACGACGATCTTCTCGAGGTGCGCGCTGCGCCCCTCGTCCTCCAACTCGTAATAAATCCCCCCGATCAAGATGCCCCGGTCGTTCACCGCGACCAGGTATTGGTGCTCGGCGCGGAAACGAATGTCGAGCTTCGCCGCGACGAACAGGCGGTGCAAACGACCCACTTCCTTCGGAGAGAGCGCGTGACGGACCAAAAACGGGGCGCCGTCTTGATCCTCGAGCGTGACGACGATGTCGCCTTGGGACCGGCCTCCGGAGTCCGACTGCACGAATTCGGCGGCGTCTTCGGGGCGAAGGTACGGGAACGACAGCCGCGCGAGGAAATAGTCGTCGTCCGCCGCGACGTCCAGGCGCGATCGCAACTCGGTGATTGCGTCGATCAGGGCGTCGCCCTCGAGCTTGCGACGTCGTAGAGCGAGGGCGATGTCCTCGAGCCCCGCGATGAGCGGCGGCGGCGCCCCGCGGAAGACGGTCTCCAGGAAAAAGCGAGCGCGGGTTTCCGGGTACCCGCGCGCGACGCGCGCGAGGCCGTAGGTGTCCCAGAACTCTTGCAGCGTGCGTGCGCGGGCCTGGGGGGTCGGATCGGCGGAGAGCGCGGACCAACGAAGGTAACGCGTGATGGCGAAGTGCAAACGCATCGGGACGAATCCGCGCAATTCGACGTCCGCGAGAAACGCCTTGAGCGCCTCGCGAAACGCGTCGGTCGGTTCGTCGTCTTCTTTGTGCAACACCTCGCGCAATAGCCGGGTTCCTTCGTCCTCGCCGACGATTTCGAGGAGCGGGGCAAAAAGCCCGTCCCAGCCGACGAGCCCGTGGAGGGACGGGTGCGCGCGCTCGGCCGCCTCGACGAGGGCCTCGCGGAAGAAACGGAGCATCGAAACCAGCCCGCGGTGCTCGCGCACGGCGGCGACAGAGACGATCCGTGCCCCCGTCTGGTAGTCGTGCGACGGCACGATGACGTTCGTCAGGTCGGGCTCGGCGATCTCGTGCTTTCGTCCCGTCCGGTTCCAGAAGTCCACATAGGCCGCGAGCGCGCTCCACGCGAAAAACGTGAACAGCTGGCGGAACCGCTCATCGTCTCCTTGGCGCGCGAGCCGGTTCAACGTGCGCTCCATCGACTCGCCGGGGATGAACTCCCCGCTCCAGAGGTCTTGGCGAGGCCAGTAGCCGCCGAAGTCCTCGACCAGCGGATCGTGCGCGCCGGGCTCCCCGCACAGCGTGAGCCACCGGATCTCCTCGCGGACCTGCTCCGTCGTTCGTCCCTGGTTCACGTTAACGGCGAGCTCGAAGGAGCCCTGGAATCGCGTCTGCACGGTGATGCGATAGGCGGCCTTGCCGTGGCGCGCGCCCAGGGAGCGGATCCAGACGCCTCCCGGGGGAATGTCGCCCAGGCGAGGGAGGGCACCTCCTGAAAAGAGAAAGACCGCCTCGCGGAGGAACGCGGTGCTCCGCAGCGCGTCCAAGATCCGCTCGCGGTCGCCCGGGGGCGTCGCGTCGTCGAACGCAACGACATCCTCCCACCGGTACTCTTGCCCGCTCTCCGGATCGACCGCGATGCGGACCGTCGCGCCCAGCCACTGGCGGAAGCCGCGCACGAGATCGTCCAGGGCGCGCCAGGACTCCTGCCGGATCGACTCGCGGCCGCCGAAGAGCATCGTTCGCACGAAAAACGCTCGCAGCGGCCGATAGCGCGTCGGGTGCGACGCGCCGTAAGCCGCGAGAAATTTCAAAAGCGCCGCGGCGCGACGATCGAGCGCGCGCCCTCCTTCCGTCGCCCGCCCCGCCTCGGTCGCCTCATCGACGAAGGCCTGGAAGCGCGCCTCGGTGAGCGTCCGCTCGCACAACGCTTCGCGTGTGTCCCCGTCGAGCATGACGCCGGGCGACGCCAAGAACCGTTGCAACGTCAAGCGCACGCGGGGTTCGCGCTCGACCGGGACGAGCACCGTGAAGGCCCGCCGTCTCACGGCGAGAAACGGCGAGTCGGCGGCGCGCCGCAAGAGCTCCCGCGCCGAATCGGTGATCGGTCCTTCCTCGTCGATGACGACGCGCTCGAGCAGGCGGACGGCGTCGAGCGCGCCGTCTTCGTCGGAGGATTCCAGCAGCATCCCGGCCCGGTGCAGATCGATCAGATCGAGGTCGCGCACCGTCAGCGCGCGCTGCGCCGCGTCCTTCAGCGCGTCGTCCGCGAGCCGGGGCGCCGTGCGGCCTTTGCGTTCGATCGCGTCGCCGGCGCGTCCCGGGCGTTCGCGCAGGTGGACGTCGAGAGGAGCGAAATCGACGAGCTCTTCGTTGGCGAGCCACAGGCGCGGCGTGGTGAGGAGCACGCCGAGATGCACGGGTTCTTTCGGGGGGTGGCGGTAGACCGACGAGCCCACGAGCGCGACGCCGCTCTGCAGCCGCCTCGCGGTCAGAGCCGTGCCCCGGGTGGGCAGGGCGATGCGCTCCGCCTCGAGGCGCAGGTCCTGCGCCGTCAGCCCGAGCGCCTGGAAAAGCCAGTTCGGGAAGACGATCTCGAGGCCGCCGATCTTGAGATGCGCGCGCCGGTAGAGGAGGCGAATCGTCTCCGCGAAGTGCGACGTGACCACCTGGCGGCGGGGCGTGCCCTTGGGCGTCAGCTCGCCCTGGTCGGCGTCGAGATCGCGGTCGAGTAGCGCGAAGTCGACGATCCTCTCGTAAGGGGCAAGGAATGCGTTGACTGACGAGACGATCGAGCGGAAGTGCGATTTCCTCTCCTCGTCGGGCATCGCGGCGAAATCGAGATGGGGCACCTGGGGATTCGGCCAGATGAGCGCCGTGTTGTATTCGCGGTGATCCCCGACGAGAAAGACGCGCCCCACCGAGGCGAAGTCCCGGAAGAACGACTCGATCCGGGCGGGAGCGATCGTCTCTCCCTTGACGTTCTTGTAGATCTCTTTTTTGCGGTCGACGAGGCGGAGGTGGCCGTCGGCGTCGAGCTCCACGAGATCACCCGTTCCGAACCAGCCGTCCGCGTCGAGCGTGCGCTCTCCCTCGGGTGTCTCGACGTGGCCGATCATCACGTACGGCCCGCGCACGGCCAACTCGCCGTC
>JANMVW010000054.1:0-4111 GCA_031393555.1 Acidobacteriota bacterium | reverse complement strand
AGTCCTGGACCTCGAGCGACCAGGTGCCGTTCGCCGCGAGTCCGTTGAGGACCAAAAGAGGGGCATCCGGCTTGAACGAGCCCGTGAAGGGAGCCACGCCCGAGGCGATCGGAGTGGCGGCTGCGTCATCGAAAACGGTATCGATGAAGTTGTCCCCGGAGGTACCCCGGCGATTCGACAGCGACACGCGCGTCCCGTTCGGGGCGATGAGCGTGATCGCGAGATCGCCGTCGTACGTGTGCGTCAGGTTGCCGATCTTGACGTTGATGTCCTGGATGACTCTCGCGTCCGCCACCACGAAACTCGCGGTGACCGCGGCGGCCGGGGAATCGGGGATCGGGACCGGCGGGCCGGCGTACGCGTAAGTCGGCGAAACGTTCGCCAGGGTGATGAAGCCGTAGTAGGCCCCCGCGTTGTCGTCGCTCGCCGAGTTGCCGGCCGGGTCAGTCGCCCGGACCGAAACCACCCACGCCGTGCACCCGGTCAACCCCGAAAGGTGAACGCTGTGCGAAGTCGTGAGCGTCGGGTTCGTGGCCGTCCCGGTCGGAGGCGGCGTCGTCCCGAACTTGACGACTGCGTCGGTCGGTTCGTTGGTGGTGAACGTCACGTCGGCGCTATTGCCCGTGATGTTGGTGACCTGGACGTTCGTGATCACCGGCCCGCTGCAATCCACCGTGGCGAATTTTTCCACGAGGAAATTCGGCGTGCCGCAGTAGCTCACGTCGGTGTAGTCGACGGCGATCGTGTCGCCATCGGCGATCGAGATCGCGCCGTCGCCAGGAGTCGCGGGAGCGGTCGTGGTACCGAACGTTCCCGTGAACACGCCGGAGTTGGCCGGGGTCTCGGTCAAAATCTTGGTTTCCGGCACGCCTTCGGTGTTCGAGCTGATCGTCACGGCCTGGGTGCCGGCGCCGGTGAGGTCGCCGTCGACCAGCGTGATGTTGAGCGGCGCTCCGCTGCAGTTGTACAGATCCTGGGTCAGCGAGATCGAGCCGGCGCAGGGCTGCGGCGTCCCGGTCACGCACGTGCTCGACGGACTGAAACACGCGCTGGTCGAGCCGACCGCCTGAACGACGTAGTTCGCCGCGCGGCCGTTGGCCACGTCGGGATCGGTGTAGCTCGTCCCGGCGACGTTCGCGATCACGGCCTTTCCGAAGTCACAGCCGCCGAACCCCTCGGAGCGGAGCACCCGGTAGCTCGTCGCGCCGGGGACCGCCGTCCAACTGAGGCTCAAAGAGTTGCTTCCGGTGGCGACGGACAGGGTCGGCGCCGTCGTCGGCCCGCCCGAGCAGCCTCCGTTCTGGGGCGTAGGCGTCGCGCACGCCATGCCGTGGCGGTTGAACGCCGCGAAGATCGCGGTCATGTGGGGCGTGCCGTTCGCGAGGTTGCCGTCGTCGTCGTCCGCCGCGAGCCATTGCAGGTAGGCGTTGGTCGCGCCGCAACCGTTCGAGGTGCTCGGGCAGGTGCAGGTCTCCCAGTTCCCGATCAGACCGCTGCCCTGGTAGAACACTTTGTTGGCGATGATGAACGCGTCGTTCGAGGACAAGTTAAAAGGAGCCGCCTGAAGGTCTCGGGCGGCGAGGTCCCACGCAGCCTGATTGCCTGGAGCGTTTTCGCAGTGAACTTCCTTGCCGCACGGACCGGAGCCGCTGCCGCAAAAGACACAGATGAAGTTCGCGGGGGTGTCGGGCGTGTGGTCGGCGTGCTTGTCCCAGTCGGCGCCGCGCACGCCCGAGCAGTCAAGGTTGCAGTGCGTGGCCGCGACCTGGGACTCGTTTCCATTGTGGCCGGTCCCGTCCGACGTCAACCCGCAGCCGTTGTCGGTCGTCGTCCAGAAGCCGTAGCCGACGCAGGAGGTCTGCAGGCGCAAGACGGCGCCGATGTCGGCGTAGGTCTCGCCCGGATTGCTGAGCACTCCGCCGGAGTCGTTGTCGTCCATCCCGTGGCCCCATTCGTGGTCGAACACCGCCGCGATCTCGCCGGTGTTCCCGCAGCCGCCACCGCTTTTGTAGAAGTTGATCGAGCCGGCCGAGGGGCTGTAGAACGCATTGCAGGTGCTGTTCAGATTGACGTTGGTCGGCAGCTGCGACTGGAGCCACGCGTTCGCCGGGAGCCAGCCACGCACCTGCTCGACCAGCTTGTTCACTTCGTAGAACGCGGATCGCGCCGAAGCGGTGTCTCCCGGCGAGGCGCCGGAGGTGGTGCAGTCGTGCTGGCCGTTCAGGCCGCCGAGCGCGATGCTCCCGGAGGCGGTCTCGTTCACCGCGCCGCAGGAGTCCGTGATCGCAACGTACTTGCCCGACAGGTGGGTCGTCACCGTCCCGCTCGTGTAGTCGAACAGCCCGCCGCTGTTGGTGAAGTTGTTCGGTGAGGCGAGGCCCGTATCGGCCCACGGCATGGGGTAGTCGGGGAACATCTGCCCGCAACGGTCGCCCGACGGACAGATTCCTGTGTTGGTGAGGGGGTACACGCCACCGCCCACGCTCTTGGCCGCGTAGTGGTTGGTGTCCTCGAACGACAGCACGAGCCCGGTCTGCGCATCGATCAGCATCTCGAAGCGACCTTCTTCGCCCTTGCGTTCGAACGTGAAGCTCCAAACGAGCTTGTGCTGGTAACCGGAGCCCATCGGGCCGGCGAACGCCTCGCCGGACTGGAACTCCGCGGGCGCGATCGGAACGATCTCGAGGCTCGGCTTTTCCACAACCTCGTCGTTCACCGACCGGCCGCCGACGAAGGCGAAGCCGAGATTCAAGACGTCCTTCTCGGCGATGGCCGGCCGGGTGCTGATGTTGGCGTTGCCCCAGGTCTCGGCGCCCAGCAGCGTGAGGTTTCCGCTGTTGATGACGGCGACGAACCCGCCGAACCGGACCGGAACGCCGTTCAGGGACTGAGAGATCCTGATGTTCCAGATCGTATCGGTGACCTGAACGGCCCGGACGGCTCCGAGCTGTCTGGCGTCGACGCCGATGGCCGTGCTGTTGTCCACGACGAACTTGCGAATGACTTCCGCCACGACGTTGCCGTCGATCGTGGCGACCTTGCGCCCGAGGGCCGCACTGACTCCGGCGAGATCAAGCTGATTCCCGTCACCTTTGCCGGGGATCATGGGAACGCGAGTGACGATGCTCGTCGCGACGCCCGAGCGCGGGTCGAGATAGACCTGCGACTGACCGTACTTCGCAGCGAACTGGCCCCACGCGCCTCTGTTCGCGAGACTCGCGAGCGCCTCTTCGAGCTGAATGTTGCTCGAGCTGATGTGGAGCTCAGGCTTGAAGAATTCCTTGGCTGCCAAGGTGTTCGCCTGGGGTTTCGGGGCCACGATTGCCATCGCGGTTCCCGTGTAAAGCACCAGGAAGGCGGTTGCGAGCAGGCCGAGAGCGGATCCGATTCGTTTGTTCATCTGGCTTCGTCCTCACGCCGTGGCGACGGCGTAGTTCAGGCCGGGCTCCACAGAGCCCGATGTTAGACACGATCCCGGGGCAAGGCCGATTTCGGCTGGAGTAAGGCACACGCCTCGCGTTTCGAACTGAAACGTCGCCCTCAAGAGCCCCCCGGCAGCGAGCGCTAGACCATTCATTCGTTGCATGGCAACGAGCGCAGTGAGTATTCGGCGAATTCCGAAAGTGTCAAGCGGAAACGACGTGCCGACTCAGGGATTTCCCCTCACGGACAGGTCGTTCCGCCCGGGGGGATGATCCCCACCGAACTGTTCCCGTAGGTCGACTCTCCCACCGCGTTGGCGGCGACGGCCAGGAAATAAGCATTTTCCGGGAACGGCGCGACCGCCGTCACGCTGCCGTTCCCCGGGAGCGCATCGGTGATCCCACAGAGGCCCGGCGTGGCGGCGTGGTCGTAGACGCCGAGGTGAAGCGAGGCGAGCGTCCCCGCATAGACGTGATAAACGGCCGCCGTGCCGGACTCCGAGAAGGTCATGGTGTCGTCCGGGCTCCCCTTGGCGATCGTCAGGGGGGTCGGCGAGCCGGTCGGGGACACCTCGACGGGACGCGCGAGGCAAACGTTGGATTGCGCGTCGCAACCGTCCCCCGAGGCGCTCGTGATCGAGACCTGGTCGAACCAGAACCCCTGCGTGCCGAAGTTCGACGAGTTGTCC
>JANMVW010000453.1:0-2209 GCA_031393555.1 Acidobacteriota bacterium | reverse complement strand
CGAAGCGGTATCCGGGGAGCTTTGCGAGAAAAAGGGGAGTGTTCCCCTGACCAACACCTCGGAGAGGAAACACTAGCCATGCCCATCTCCTCGAAGCACGGCGCCGCCGACATGCGCCCCTCGCTCCTGCCGCAGGACATCCTTCCTCTGTTTGGCGACGGCTTCGTTCGCTCGTGCGATCTCCACGAGGAGTACGTCTTCCGCCTCACCCTCGACGTTTTCCGCCGCACGGGGCTCGAGGCGGTGTGCGCGAAGCCGGTGACGACCGAGGAGGCGATCGCGGAGGCGGGGCTGCTCGCGCACGTCGCGCGCGTGCCGGTCGACTGGATCCTCCGCGGGTTGGCGGCGCGCGGCGTGCTGCACACGAGTGGAGACGGCCCTGCCGTGCGCTACCGGCTCCCCGGCGATCTCCCCGAGCTCGACGCCGAATCGGTTCGCGCCGCGCAGGAAAGGCACGACCGCACGGCGCTGCCGTCCTATGCGATCGCCGCGCTGGCGGCCGAGCACTACCCCGAGGTGCTACGCGGCGAAACCGCCGGAGAGAGCGTGCTTTTCGGCCCGGATCGGATCGGCGCCTGGTTCGATTACTTCTCCAACGACAACGTCCTCTACGCGATCAGCAACGCCATCGGTGCCATCGCCTGCGATGCCGCGCTGCCGGAAGCCGGCGGGGCGATCCTGGAGCTCGGGGGCGGGCTCGGGAGCGGAGCGGAAGCGTTGCTCTCGCGACTGGGAGCGAAGGGGCGCGCCGCAGGCGTGTCGTCGTACCGGTTCAGCGAGATCTCGCTTCCCTTCTTGAGGCGCGCGCAGAAATCGTTGAAAACACGTTTCCCGGAGACCGCCTTCGCGTTCGCTCGCCTCGACATGAACAAACCTTTCGCGGAGGCGGGGGTTTTGCCTCAGGCCTACGCGCTCGTTCACGGGGTGAACACGCTCCACGTGGCCCACGACCTGGCGTTCACGCTCGGAGAGATCAGAAACGCTTTAGCACCTGGTGGGGCGGTCGTGATCTCGGAGTGCGTGCGGCCTTTTCCCGGTCAGCCGGTCTACGTCGAGTTCGTATTCAATCTGCTCGAGGCTTTTCGTGAGCCCGTCCTCGTTCCCGGATGGCGGGACAACGGGGGTTTCCTGACGCCTGAGCAATGGACCGCCGCCCTCGAGGCGCATGGGTTTCGCGACGTACGCATCGTTCCCGACATCGCCGTGATTCGCGACGTCTACCCCTCGTTCGTCGTCGCCGCGGTCTCGGCCTCCCGGGCATGAGCGTGGCGATCGCGGTCCCGGCGGACGGTCCTTGGTTCGAAGGACACTTCCCCGGCCAGCCGATCCTCCCCGGCATCGCCGAGCTCGTGCTGATCGCGCGCGCCCTGGCGCCCGGAGGCGATGCCGCCGAAGTCTCCGCCATCCCGTTCGCGCGCTTCCGGGGGCTCGTGCTTCCCGCCGACCGTCTCGAGATCGAGGCCATCCCCCGAGGCGACGACGGCGTCCGTTTCGAGGTGCGGCGCGCGGGTGACGTCGTCGCCAACGGCGCGTTGACGTTCGGCGCGCCACGGAGCGACGACGGCGGTGAGACGGCCGTGGCTTCACGCCCCGCGCGCGGCGTGCCGCCGCTTCACGATTTGATCCCCCATCGGCCGCCGATGCGTTTCGTGGAGCGGATTTTGGGCGAGGCGGACGATGGCGCGACCTGCCTCGGCCGCGTGCCGGCGGC
Source organism: Acidobacteriota bacterium (assembly GCA_031393555.1). Classification (GTDB taxonomy): domain Bacteria; phylum Acidobacteriota; class Polarisedimenticolia; order Polarisedimenticolales; family DASRJG01; genus DASRJG01. The sequence goes on along the minus strand of JANMVW010000453.1, from coordinate 498 downwards.
CTGCGCCCTCGTTGTGCGCGGCGTCACCCCGGCGTTCGTCGCGCTCGAAGCGTCGGCGCAGACCGCCGCCGTGTGGGAGGCGCTGCGGCGCTCCCGCGAGGCCGGCGGGCCTTCCGTGCGAATGGGCTACCTCGTCTCGCTGAGAGACGTCGTGCTCTATCAGAGGACGATCCCCGCCGATGCCGACCTCATCACCACGATCCGGCTCGTGGCGACGGCCGCGGCGCTCACGACGTACGCGGTCGACGTGGCCGTTCTTGGAGAGTGCGCGCTCCGGGGAACGATCGGAACCTACCTCAGCGACTGACGGGAACGGCTTCCGGCCACAGTTCGCGAAACACGAACCATTGGTGCGGGGTGGCGCGAACGGCGCCCTCGACCGCGGCCGCGACGCGTCCCATGGCCCACGTGAGATCGGCATCGCGGTTTTCGGTGTGGGGCACCGCGATCGGCGGGCAGAAGATGACACGGCATCGTCGGCGTCCTTCGCGAATCGCG
>JANMVW010000377.1:0-3986 GCA_031393555.1 Acidobacteriota bacterium | reverse complement strand
CAACCCTTCCCGATTCTCATGACGGCTCTCCTTGGCCCACGGCGAAAAAACGACCGCCGCAAGCTAGCATGGCCCGCGCGCGCCGGCGCGCGCCCGCGAGGAGGGATCCGGCATGAAACGCGACCGAGCGCTGGCTGCGCTTCTGGCGGGGGTCATCCTCGTGTTTTTTTGGTCGGGGTGGTTCCCGAAGGACCGGATGACGTGGGTTCTCGAGGTCTTCCCGGTCGCCGTCGCCGTCCCCCTCCTGCTCGTGACGCGGCGTCGATTCCCGATGACGACCCTGGTTTACAGCCTGATCGCCGTTCATGCGACGATCCTCTTGGTCGGCGGGAAATACACCTACGCCGAGGTCCCGCTGTTCGACTGGATCCGTGACGCCTTCCATTTGGCGCGCAATCACTACGACAGGCTCGGGCACTTCGCCCAAGGATTCGTGCCCGCCCTCGTCGCCCGCGAGATCCTCCTGCGGAAGACGCCGCTCCAACGAGGAGGATGGCTGTTCTTCCTGGTCACATGCGTTGCCCTTGCGATCAGCTCGGTGTACGAACTCGTCGAGTGGAGCGCCGCCGCGACGACGGGCTCCGCCGCCGACGCCTTTCTCGGGACTCAAGGCGATCCGTGGGACACGCAAAAGGACATGTTGTTCGCGGGGATCGGCGCCATCGCAGGACAACTGGTTTTTGCCAGAACGCAGGACCGTCAAATCGAGGACCTGAGAAAACGGCCTCAGTAAAACCAGGTGAACGGCCCGGCCAGTTCTTCGACTCGCAGTCCTTTCGATCCGTCGCTTCCGGCACGTCGAGCGAAGCCCACGATCTCCTCGATCGATCTTGAGAATCCGACAGGGCCGGCGTCATAGACCCCCAGCGCCGCAAGTCGCCCTTCGGCGAGCAGTGACGCGGGAAGGTCGGCGCGAAGCGGTCCCCCGAGCGACGCCACCGCCAGGGTCTTCCCGGCGAACGCCGGATCGAGGGCGAGAGCGCGCAAACGCCGCCCGAGCACGCCCGGGGACTCCGCGCTCACGATCACGACGAGCGCTGCCCCCGCCGCGTCGGGGAGATTCAAAAGGCTCGAGCGCAGGGCGGCCGCCTGCGCCGGGAAGGCGCTTTCCGGAGCCACGACGGCGAGCGTGCCGTCCAACCGCGGGGCCCGCGCAAAGCGCGCGGGCGACGCCGCGGGGTCCGTGCCGCAAACCGCCCGCGCGGGCGACGAGGGATCCGTCAACCACCACCGGGTCAAGGCTGTGGCCAAGCGTGCCGCATCCTCTTCACCCGGACGGGGAGAACTCGGACCGGACCACGGAGCGCGCGATTCGTCCGCGGACTGGATCACCATGAGCGTGTGCGACGTCCCGAGCAGAGCGGCGGCCGGCATAAACGCTTGCAGCGGCCGATCAGGAGTGAGATCGACCTCCCGGCCGCGCACGAGGCGTTGGAGCAGTGGACGGGGAAGCGCGGCCACGCGCTCGCGTCCGTCCGCGCTCCGGACACGAACGCGGACCGCGGCGGGTTCCGCCCGGGCGCCAAGGGCGGCCTCTTCATCGGGCGAGAGGAGGTCCATCACGGTCAGATCGGCGGTTGGGCCCGCTGGCGGCGCGGGATTCGGCAACGGGACACCCAAGGCCTGGCTCCCCAGCCCAGCCGCCGCGAAGGTCGCGCGCAAGGTGTTCCCTGTACGGACGAACCGGTAGCGCAGGAACCGCTCCTCCTCGACGCGTTCGAAGAGCGGAGCTTTCTCCACCGGGTCGAATATGAGGCGTCGCGCGCGCGCTTCCGGCCCTTCCATCGCGACGAGAACCTCCTCCCAGACGACGGGCGCGCCGCGCTCCTGTTTGAAGGTCCCCTTGCGCACGAGCGAGCCCGGCCGACGGCGTGCCGTGATCGTGCCCCTTCCGTCGGGGAGAACCGTCATCGTGCGCAGGTCGACGGGGCCGAGGCCGTGATCCGGCCACTCCCCTGAAGGAAGCAAGGGAGGATCGACGGCGACCGGGATCGTCGGCTCGGCGGAGGTGGTAGCCATGGCGGAGCGCACCGTCGCCGGCGCCGGCGCCGTGCGCTCCGCACCCGCCAGGCCGAGCCGGTTGCTGCGGAACTTCGCCCTCGCGAGGACCGCGTTCATGCCGAGGTCCACGCCCCCGATTCCGACGCTGAACAGGCGCGTGGCCGGGTCCTGTTTGCGGCGCGCTTCGACCAAGAGGCGGCGCGCGGCGGGCACCGTCGCCAACACCCGCGCGTGCATCAGCAATCGTTCCGCGCGGTAGGACAGCAGATCCTCTTCGTACGCTCCGGCATCGGCCGCGAGCGCTCCCATCTCCCGGGCGAGCGCGGCCTGGTCGGGGACCTGGGAACTCAGCATCGCGAGATCGCGCGCGAATCGTCTCCCCGCTGAGAGCGGTTGCCGGCCTTGCGGATCGAGTCGATCGAACGCGGCCCCGACGGCGGTGCGATCGAGCACGTCCACGACTCCGGCCGCGCCGGGCGCCGGGATAACATCGTAGCTGAGAAGCTCGGGGAATCTGCGGGGGGTCGGAAGCGCGGGAAGCTCCAAGGCCAACAGCACGTCGAGATCGGGGATCGTGAGCCCTAACCCCCGCGCCGCCTCGAGCCATGTGAACAACGAAAGGAATCGGACGGATACGTCGAGGTCCGCCATCTCCGGGAAGAGTCTCGCGAACTCGTCATAGTGATCGTTCAGGTAGCCGACGGTCTCTTTCGTCCACGGAGGCTCCGACGCCGAAGCGCCGGCGTCTCGCACGCGCTCCGAGGCGGCCGTCATACGCACCTTGCGAAAAGCGAGGACGTCTCCCTCCGCCGAAAGTGTGAGGTCCACGTCGTCCGGATAAAACCAAAAACGAGTCTGTTGGTTCAAGATCGCGCCGGCCGTTTTATCCGCCGCGAAGCGCTCGAGGTGCGTCTTGAATCCTGGAAACGAGCGTCGCATCGCGTCGCGAATATCGCCTTTTCCGAGCAAGTCGATGCCGACGCTGAAGGTCTTGAAGCGCACGTCGGAGAGGAGACTCACCATGCCGAGCGCGGTGTCACGCAAGCGTCCGCCGTAGTTGACGTTCGCGTCCTGAGGGGCGGCGGCCCGGTCGAGGCTCATGTAGGGCTCCCCGTTCCCGCCGTGAGCGACCGCCCGGTAGGCAACCGCGAGGTCCGCGAGCGTGGGCGCCCGGCCGAGGAGCGAGGGCTTGGTCTCGGCCTCGCTCGCGAACCAACGAATGCGACCGGAAGGCTCGAGACGCGCGCCTTCGATCCACAGGTCGCGGTCGAGCACGGACTTCAAGCCCGCCAGGTCGAGCGTTGGACGAGCGCCGCGCGGGCCGGTGTCTTTCACCGTCGTCCGCCAGGCCGCTACCCCGAGATCGAAGGCGCTTTGCGCCACCAGGTGCCGGTAAGCATGGACCTCGACGTCGAGCGCCGGGAGCTCACCGCCACGCTGGCGCGCCAGGCGGCGCCGCTCTCCGGCCACCGCGTGGCGAAGCACCGGCCACGCCTCGTCCCACGCCTCCTTCGCGACCGAGACCGGGTCTTTGGCATCCGATGGCCCGTCGGCACGGGCACTCTCGAGCGAGGACGCCGGGAGGCAAGCGCGCAGATGCCCCTCGCCATCGCTTTCGAGGAGCAATCGGCGGGCCCTGGCGAGTTCGACCCAGGCGGGCTGGGCCTCCCCGGACTCCCACAGGGGCCCGGCCTCGACCCAGGGTGGATCGTGCGGGGGGCCCAGCGTATCGAGCGCGTCCGGGAGGACAAAAGCGTAAGGCTCGAGGATCGGGTCGAGGAGACGGTAGGCCAGGGCGTCCCCGGGCCCCTGCGCCAAGCGCGAAAGCAACACGCCCACCGGCTCCCCCGAATGCGTGAGTCTGCGACCATCGACGAGGGCGCCGTATTCGACCTTGACCCACCGGACGGAATCGGATTCCGTCGCGGCCCACGCCGACGATAACGCCGCGAGCCCAAGGATTCCGGCCGCGGCTCGGAGTTTCC
>JANMVW010000088.1:0-3453 GCA_031393555.1 Acidobacteriota bacterium | reverse complement strand
CTGGATACGACCCTTCAGGTGGGCGCCGAAGTGCCCGGGGGACTGCGTTTGGATTCGGTGGAGTTCGTTCTCCCGCAGGAAGGTGCGCAGGGGGGGACGTTCAACGGACCCAAGGTGAAGGTGTCGATGTCGAACCTCGGGAACTCCGCCGCCAAGATCGGCATCGCGATCGCGATCACCGACGCCGGCGGCAGCCTCGTCGCGGTCGCCACCGGTGGGACGAAGCTCTTCCCGCTTCGCGCCGGGCGCCAGATCGTGTACACCCTCCCGATCGACAACGTGCGCGCCGAGTTATCGAAGGGCACGGTCTTTCGCATCAGCGTCGAGCCCACGCCCTGACGGCCGTCCAATCCGTGCGACGCTAGCGGGCGGGAACCTGGCGTGCAAGATGTCAGTCAGGCACTCGATCCCGCGAGTGGACAAAGGAGTGGACATGCATCGTTTCGGTTTGATTTTTTGCGCCTCGTTCGTCGTGCTGGCCACGGGCCTTGCGGCGCCCGCGTCACGCGCCGGAGTCGACATCAGCTTCGGGGCCAACGCCCCCGTGGGTCCCGACGGCAATTTGTTCTTTTCGATCTCGTCGAACTACTTCGATCGTCAACCCCAGGTGGTTGAAAGCTGGGGGCGCCGGTTCCCGAATCCCGACGATCTGGCCGTCTTCCTCCAGATCAGCGCCCAATCGCACCAGGCTCCCGAGGTCGTGTTCAACTACAGGAATCAGGGATTGTCCTGGTACGACGTCGGAGCGCGCGTCGGTCTTCCGTTCGATGTTTGGTACGTGCCGGTCGACGTCGATCCCGGCTGGCCCTACGCCACGCCGTACAAGCACTACAAAAAGCACAAGCACGATCCGCACTACGTCGTGAGGCTGAGCGACCGGCAGGTGCGCGATCTCGTCGCCGTCCGCATGGCGCACGAGTACTACGGTGTCGCCCCGGAAGTGGCCATGGACTGGCGTCGCAGGGGATCGAACTTACAGGTGATCATGACGCGCGAATACCACACCCGGCATCACGAGGGCGGCGACGACCATCGCGACTCGGGCCGCGGAAAAGCACGTGGCAAGAATAACGACAAAAAGCACGACAAGAAACACGGCCGCTGACGGCTAGAACATTCCGTCTTCGAGCAGGCCCTTCTCTCGCAGCCAGTCGGGGTTGAGCTTCGACAGGTAGCGTTCTCCCGAATCGGGGAAAAGCGTCACGACGATCGCGTCGTCGGGGGCGGTTTCCGCGACGCGGCGCGCCGCGACGGCCGCGGCGCCGGCTGACGATCCCCCCAGGATCGCTTCCTTGCGGGCCAACTCGAAGACCGCGCGATAGGCGGCCTTGTCATCGACCGTGATGATCTCGTCGATGTAATCCCACCACACGGTGGAGGGCAGGAAGTCTTCGCCGATCCCATCGATCAAATATTGGTGGATCTGGTCGGCCGGGGGCAGCTTCCCCTCCGCCCGGTAGTACGCGTAGATGCTGCCGACGGTGTCGACGCCGATCACGCGGATCGCTGGGTTTTGCTCCTTGAGGTACTTCGCCGTGCCGCCGATCGTCCCGCCCGTGCCGACCCCGGCAACCCAGTGCGTGACCCGGCCCTCGGTCTGCTTCCAGATCTCGGGGCCGGTCGAAGCGTAATGCGCCAAGGGGTTGGCGGGATTCTGATACTGGTTGGGAAGGTAAGCGCCGCGCTCATCGCGGATGCGCTCGGCGACCTTGTAGTACGAACGCGGGTCGTCCGCGGCGACGCTCGTCGGGCAGGTGATGATCTCCGCTCCGAACGCGCGCAGGAGCGACGTTTTTTCCTTCGAGATCTTGTCGGGGGCCGTGCAGACCAGCTTGTAGCCCTTGAGCGCCGCCGCCATGGCCAGCGCGAGGCCGGTGTTTCCGGAGGTGGGTTCGACGATCGTGCCGCCCGGTTTCAAGAGCCCTTGCCGCTCGCCGGCCTCGATGAGCGCCATCCCGATCCGGTCCTTGTTGGACGCGCCCGGGTTGAAGGACTCGATCTTCGCGGCGAGGGTTGCCCCCGACGGATGAAACCGGCGAAGCTTGACGAGCGGCGTGTTTCCCGTGGTCTGTAGGATGTTCTCGTAGATCTGCATCGTGCCCCCCGGCACGCATGATAGCCTGCGCCGCCCCATCATTCGGAGGACTTCATGGCTTCGAAGAAGACCGCGACACGCGCGAGTAAGACCGGCTTTGCGACCAAGGCGATTCACGCGGGCCAGGTCCCCGATCCGGCAACCGGTGCGGTGATGCAGCCGATCTATCAGGTTTCGACCTACCGGCAGCCTGGGCTTGGCGCCGGCTGGAAGTACGACTACGCCCGGACGATCAACCCGACCCGCGGCGCCCTGGAGCGGAACTTGGCCGCGCTCGAGGGCGGTCTCGAGGCGCGCTGTTTCGCCTCGGGGATGTCGGCGATCGCCGCCGTGATGAACCTCCTGAAATCAGGGGACCACGTCGTCGTGTCGCGCAACGTCTACGGCGGAACGTATCGCCTCTTCGAAGGGTTGCTCCGGCAGTTCGGCCTCCTCTTCACGTGGGTCGACACCTCGGATCTTTCGGCGATCGAGGGGGCGATTCGTCCCGCCACGAAAATGCTCTACGTCGAGACCCCGACGAACCCCGTGCTCGGGATTACCGATCTGTCTGCGGCGAACCGCATCGCGCGAAAGCACAAGCTCAGGCTCGTGGTCGACAACACCTTCATGAGCCCCTACTTCCAGCAGCCGATCGCTTTAGGCGCGGACCTCGTCGTGCACTCCACGACCAAGTACTTGAACGGTCACAGCGACAGCGTTGGAGGCTGTGTCGTGACCACGCGCCCGGAAGATGCGCAGCGCATCGGCTGGCTGCAGAACACCGTCGGCGCGATCCTCTCGCCGATGGATTCGTTTCTCGTCTTGCGCGGGATCAAGACGCTGCCGGTTCGCATGGAGCGCCACGACGCGACCGGCCGCAAGATCGCGGCCTGGCTTCAAGCGAGCCGGAAGATCAGCGCCGTGCACTACCCGGGATTGAAAACGCACCCGCAGCACGCGCTCGCCAAGCGTCAGATGTCGGGATTCGGCGGCATGATCGCGTTCGAGCTCGGCTCGCTCGCGAACGCGAAGAAGTTCCTCGGCCGGCTTTCGCTGTGCGCGCTGGCCGAGAGCCTGGGCGGTGTCGAGACCCTGATCTCGCACCCCGCGAGCATGACGCATGGCGCGGTGCCCAAAAACGAGCGCAGGAGGATCGGCGTCACCGAAGGTCTCGTCCGCATCTCGGCCGGGCTCGAGGACGTGGACGACCTGATCGCCGACCTGAAGCAGGCCCTGAAATAGGGGACAGTCCCCTTTTCCTAAGAAACTCCCTCACTCGCGACGCTGTTTTGGACGAGTTGGTACCCGAGGTTTTTCGCGCGGCGCGTGAGGTTTTCGATGACGCGACGCCTGTACCGCTCTTCGTAGTATTTGGC
>JANMVW010000270.1:0-11578 GCA_031393555.1 Acidobacteriota bacterium | reverse complement strand
GTGGGGGATCGGTGCATCCCTCGCTCTTGCCCTGGGTTTGATCGTGTTGGCGTATGTGCTCGGGGCCGCCCTGCTTCTGATGCTTACGTGGCTTTCGCGGAGAGCGGGTACGGCTACGCAACCGCACTTCGCCGTCCTCGGTGTCTTGATGGTCCTGGCGATCTGGACCCTGACGGAAGTCCCGCTGGTCGCTGAACTCCGCGCGAAGGTGTGTTCATCCTCCCAGGGCTGGGTCCTCGCTGCCCTGATGGCGACAGTCCTAACACTCGTTTCCGATCTCGTCCGAGGGGGCCACCGGGCCGGTCCAGCGCAATGAGAAGGCGCGCCGCATTCCGCGCTCGCTAATCGATTCTTAGGCCGACCGGTCCCTCCGCGCTTCGCGCTCCGGTCCCTTGCGGCCTAAGAAGCGATTAGCGAGACACGTCCCCCGCAGGCACGCCGCGCGCCGGCCTTGCGGCCGTCACGTGTCATGCATGCGGGGTCGCAGCGGGTTTACTGCGCCACCAAAACCATGCTGCGAAAACAAAGGGGTTTCTGGGAACTGAAATGGCCGATTTCAACGCGGCGAAGCCGACGACAGACGCGATGGACGTATCGACGCTCGCCGCGATGACGCAACTTCGACATGCGGATGCCATGCGGTCACACGTCTTCCGCGCTTTGCATCCAGCGGTACGAGAACCGAGGCGGCCCTACGCGACGTGTTTCAACGAAACGACGGGCAGATGCGTCTTGCCGGCGTGATACGTAACGTGCAGTTCGACCACCGCCCCGGGTCGTCCTCGAACAAGCGCGTGCGGCCGCTCTGCGTCGAACGAGGCGACGTAGTGGTCGATCTCGCGGCCGAACGCCGCCGAAGCCAACGGCACGATCGGCAGAAGCCGAGCGCACTCGTTCTACATCGACTTGATGAACCGCTCGATGACTGCGATGCCGCCGTACTTGCCGATGGCGCCGAATCGTTGCTGGATTCCGCGACGTCGGCACCAGACTCCGAACTCCTCCGCCGTGACTTGGACACCGTGATCGGTGAGCAGGTGGGCGGGCCAGCGCTTGATCCGTCGGCGCACTCCCCCGAGGAAGGTCGTCATGTTGTCAGCTTGCGACGCACGGTGGTCGCGCCGAGATGAAGGCCGGCTCGCGCCAAGACGCGAGCGATGCGGCGCGTTCCCATCTTCGGGCAGAACACCTTCGATGGTTGTGCGAGGTAGCCGACGAGCTCCGGAAACCTGTTCACGGGCTGTGGCACCTGGACGAGCGCATCCGGCCCTTCGTCATCGCGTTGCTGAGTCCAGGACGCGACCGTCAGCGGGCCGATGAGAGGGCGTCGCGCGGTTTCTGCCTACCACAACGCCCTCGCGTCGCGCAGCGCCAGAATCGCGAGTCGCTCGCTCGGCGGATAGTGCGGCCTGCACTGGGCTTGGATTCGCGCGTCGGGGTTGTTCGCGACGCGGGCCAGTGCTTCGGTAAGCGATTCCCGCGACGATTCGTCGATCGAAGCGTTCTGATCCTCCGAGCCGGTCCGGGCCGACGGCCGATCCGGAGTAGGGTAAAGTGCCGTAGTTGAGAGGTTGTAACGCGAAGGGTGCGGCTGCGAAGGTCGTCGGCGCAAGACGTCAGGAGTTGGCCATGGGGATTTCGGAGATCATCGCGACCCGACGCGAGGCCATTCTCGCCGCGGCAGCGCGTCACGGTGTCACCCACATCAAAGTGTTCGGCTCAGTCGCCCGCGGCGATGCGCGCGAGGACAGCGACGTCGACTTCCTCGTCGAGGTCGGCACTCATCACTCGGCGTTCTTTCCAGGGGGGCTCGTGGCCGACTTGGAGGCCATCCTCGGACGACGCGTGGACGTCGTGGAGCCGGAGGGGCTGCATCGCTTGTTGAAAGACCGGATTCTTCGTGAGGCGGTGCCGGTGTGAAGGATCCCCGTGTTCTTGTGCTGCACGCATTGGAGTGCATCGAGCGAGTCGAGAGATTCACAGCCGCCAGCGAGAGCGACTTCCTCGCCAGCGATCTGATCCAGGGAGCGGTTCTCCACAATCTACAGACGATGGCTCAGTCCGTCATGCAGCTGCCCGATCCGCTCAAGGCGAGCCACCGTGAGGTCGATTGGCGGAGTCTCGTTGGATTCAGAAACGTCCTCGTGCACGACTACTTGGGAGTCAGCGTGCCGCGCATCTGGGAAATCGTGCAGCGAGACCTTCCGGCGGTCAAAGTTGCATTAGAGGCGATGCGCCGCGAGCTTGGAAATTAGCTCATGACGATCCCCAGCGTGGTCGCTGTCGAGCAAACCGGCCCCTATTGTCTCCGGCTCCGATTCGACGACGGTGCGGAGGGAGCGATCGATAGGACGACGTCCCCGAACTCATAGCCGGTCGTAGTCGGCATCGTCGGGATTGTCCCAGACCTTGCGGGAGGGGTCCTCGGAGAGCTTGGCGCCGTAGGCCAAAACCGCGGCGATATCGTCTTGATGCAGACCTGACCGGCGCAGATCGCTGGATTGGAGGCGAGACGCGCTTCGATCAGAACGTCGGGATCGTGCCCGGTCATCGCTCGCCTCCTTAGGCCCGTGCTCCCGAAAGAGGCGGCGGGGACAGCAACCGCGTCCGGTTGCCGTCCCCGGTTTTTCAGTTCGGACAGATCTGGTCGGTGCAGTTCAGAGTGCCGCACTTCTTGTAGGCGCTCGTGACGCCCCAGTTGATGACCGAGCCGCAACAGCCGGTTCCGCGGGCGCCGACGGCGGTTTTGTAGGTGGCGCTGGAGTAGTAGGTGCAAACCAACCCGCCGCCCAGGGCGTCGGTCTTCGGCAGGCTCGCGACGTAGATCGCACCGGAGGCGAGCACGACGAGGGCGGCAACGACGAACTTGGCGTTCGCGAAGGCACGAATTCGGCTCATGGCGAGTCTCCTCATGAAGTGGTGACGGGGTCCGCAGTCGACGGAGAGTTTCGTCCGATGAGGCGCCACCTGTAAAGCTCAATGTTATTCTCCCGGGGCAACGCGAAGGGGGCTTGCCCATGAACCGATTCCGACGGACCGCTACGATCGCGCTCGGGCTCGTGCTCGCCGCCACGACCCTGGGCTGCGGGCCCAAGCCCGGCGGCGCGCCGGTCGAAAAAATGACGGCGCTCCCATTCATCGAGAACGACTTCCCGAGAGCCTTGGCCCTGGCGCGTGAAGCGAAGCTGCCGCTGTTCGTCGAATTGTGGGCCCCCTGGTGACACTCCTGCCGCTTCATGCGCGCCACCGTCTTCACCGACGCGGCGCTCACGAAGCAGGCCGGACGGTTCGTCTGGCTCTCGATCGATACCGAAGACGTGAAGAATGCAGCGTTTCTCGAGCGGTTTCCCTGGCAGGCCGTCCCGACGTTCGAGGTGCTCGACGCGAAGACCGAAAAGATCGCCTATAGCTGGATCGGAGCGGTCGACGGCCCCGAGTTGCTCCGGCGATTCGACGAGGCCGAGAGCGCGTTCGGCCGGACGGATGCCGTCGCTGCTGCCTTGCCTTCCAGCCCCGACGCGGCGGTGCTCGCGCTGTCCCTGGCCGGCAAGGAAGACGAGTGCGCGCACCGCGCCCTCGCGCTCTTGCCGGACCTCCCGCCGGGAGGCGCCAAGGCCAACGTCGCCGCGACCGGCCTCGACTGCGCCCTCTCCGCTCCGGAAACGGCGCCCTGGCGCGCGGCGGCGCTGGTCACGCTCGAGGCGGCCGTCCGCGACGCTTTGACCTACGAAGGCCTGCTCGACGACGACCGCTCCGGGTTGTACGGCACCCTCGTCGATGCTCGCGACCGGCAGCACGATGACGCCGGAGGAAAGGCCGAAGCCGCGTTGTGGCTCGACTGGCTCAACGCGCAGTCGATGTCGGCCCCCTCGGTCGAGGCCCGGGCGGCTCTCGATGGCAACCGTGTCAGCGCGGCCGTACGCGCGGGAACGCCCGAGCGAGCGCTCGTCGCCATTCAAGCCTCGGAGCGCGATCTTCCGAAGGACTACAACCCGCCCGCGCGTCTGGCCACGCTGTTGCGCGAGCTCGGCCGCTACGACGAGGCGTTGGCGGCTTCCGACCGCGCGCTCGCCATGGTCTACGGGCCGCGCACGATCACGCTCTGGGAAGGGCGCGCGACGATCTTCGAGAAGAAGGGGGAGCCGGAAGAAGCCAAGGCCGCCCTCCGGCAGGCGCTCGCCTTCGCCGCGACCCTTCCGCCGTCCGAGCGGATCAAGCGCACGATCGCTCGGCTCGAAAAGCGTCTTTGAGGCAACCGCTCCTGGGCCCCGCCGGCCTCGCGCTCGCGGCGGTGCTCGTCCTTTGCGTGGTGGCGCCGCCGGAAGTCCGCGGGTCGGCTCTCGCCGCCGTCGCCGTGTTCATCGTCGTCGCATCGGCAACCGCCTTGAGGTCGATGGCGTCCCTGTGGGTTTTCGCCGCCGTCCCGTTGGCGCTGGTTGCGATGCGGCTCGCGACGGCGCCGGGCGAGGCGGTCGAGCCGGTCGTTTGCATCCTGCTGGCTGCGCTCGCCGGGATCGGCGCCGTGCAGGCGGCCGAGCGCGCCGAGTTTTTCGCCCGGTTGCTCGCCGTGCTGTTGACCTTCGAGGGAGGCCGCGCCGTCTACGAGGCGCTGTGGGGGCTGACCGCGGCGGCCGACCGCCTGCGAGAGACGATGCCCGCGGGCGGTTCATCGGCCATTTTGGGCCGGCTCGAGCAAGGTCGGCCGTACGGGGGGTTTTCGACGCCCGCGGCGCTCGGCTGCTTTCTCATCATGACGATCCCTCCCGTCGCCGCTTGGGCGTTCGGCAAGAGCGGCGCCGCCCGCGCGTTCGGCCTGGGCGCCGCGACGCTCGGCGCCTTGGGCCTCGTCGCGACGCGTTCGGTGTCGGCGATGGGCGCGCTCGCCTGCGCCCTCGCGCTCGCCGGATTTCGTGGGCGCGTGGCGCCGCGCGTTCTGGCGGTCGCGGCCGGAGCGATCGCACTGGCCATCGTCGCGGCCGCGGTCATGCGGCCCGACGCCGTCTTCGCGCCCACCCGCGAGGACAGCCCGTGGCGCCTGCGCGCCGGAAACGTCAGGGTCGCGCTCGAGATCGCCCGCGATCACCCGCTGGCCGGAGTCGGGCCCGGCGGCTTCGCCGAGGCGTTCCCGCAATACCGGAGGGCAGGGGACAACGAGTCGCGCCACGCCCACGACCTCCCGGCCGAACTCGTGGCGGAGTGGGGCGTTCCCGTCGGCCTGCTCCTGTCCGCGACCTTCTTCTGGGTGTTTCTGGCCCCGGTCGTTCGCAGGACGGGCGATCCGCGCACACTGGCCTCCGGGCTGGCGGTCGGCGTGGCGGCGTTCGCGATCCACAACCTCGCCGATTTCACGGCGTTCCTCCCTTCGCTTCTCGTGTTCGCCGGCGTGGGCCGCGGGCTCCTCGTGCCCCTCGCCCCGCGCGAGCGCGTCCTTCCGGCGGCGCGCGCCGCCTGGGTCGGGCTCGCCTTAGCGATCGCGGTCGTGGCCGCGGGGTCGGGGCTCGCGCGCGATGCGCTGTTTGACGCCCGCGAAGCGGCGGCCACCGGCGACCATCAGGCGGCGCTGCATTTTGCGGAACGAGCGAGAGCGTTCGCACCGTGGGACGCCGATCCGCCGCAGTTCGCCGCCGAAGCTCGCATGGCCGCCGGGGTCGGAGCCGATGCCGCGTTAATTGATGCGGAACGGGCCGTCCGCCGCGCCCCTTCCCGCGCCGCGGCCCGTATGGTCCGCGCCCGAGCCCGCACCGCGGCGGGGGATCTAAGCGGCGCGTACGCCGACGCCGTCGCGGCGCAGCGCCTCTATCCGTTGCACCCCGACTACGCCGCGCGGCGGGACGCTCTGGCCGCGGCCCTCGAAAAGGCAAGCGCGGCGGCGCCTCGATGACCGCTTCGGTGCGAGCCTTCGTCGTCGTCGCGGTGGTCGCGGTGGCGACCCTCGGAGAAGGCGGCGCCTCGGCGCCTAGCCTCCTCGTCTCGCACCTCCTGCTCACGGCGGCCGTCGCGGTGTTCGCGGTCGTCCTTCCCGGCGCGGCGCATGCCCCGTCCCGCGGGCCGGCTTGGGCCTGGCTCGGCTTCGCGGCCCTCGTGGGGGTGGGCGCCGTCGTCGCGCCGTACGCCTACGCCGCCTGGCTCGTGATGATCGAGCTCCTCGCGTTCGGAACGCTCTGCTGGCTCGCAAGCGGAGCCCCTTTGGCGCTGAATCGCATCTTCCCCGCGGCCCTCGCGGTCCTGGCCACCGCTCATGGGCTCGCCGCTGTGGCCCAGCGGTTTTCGGGGAGCGCGAGGCCGGCCTCGACTTTTCTGAATCCGAACCACCTTGCCGCTTGGCTCGCGGCGGCGGCGTTGTTTCTCGCCGGGACGACGTTCGCGAAGGAGTCCTCCCATCGGGTTCGATTCTCGTACGGCGCCGCCGTCGTCGTCGCGCTTGGCGGGATCTTCGTCACCGGCTCGCGCGGCGCCGTGCTGGGGGTTCTTGCCGGCGCGGCGGCGCTCGTCCTCGTGACGTGGAGCGGACTCTCCGCGACGGCGCGCCGCTCGATGCTCGCGGCCGCTGTCGTGATCGTCGTGGGGGCAGGCGCCGGCGTCGCGTTTCGTTTCCGGAGCGAAGACGACCCGTACCGGTTCCACCGGACGAAGATCTGGGCGGCGTCGATTCGTGCCGCCTGGCGAGCGCCGCTCCTGGGCGTCGGCCCCGGCCAGTTCGCAGCCGCGGCGCCCAACCTGAACTTCCCCCTCGACCAGACGCCGCTTCGTTTCGAGCGCGCCTTCAGGACGCCGCACTCGGATGTCTTGCGCGCCCTCTGCGAGCTGGGATTCCCCGCGGCCTTGGCCGCCTTCGCCGCGGTCGCGCTCGCGACGCGAGAGCTTTACCGCAGGCGAAGCGAGCTGACGGCGGTCGAGTGCGGCGCCGTCGCGGCGCTCGTCGCGCTCGCCGCCCAGTGCTGCGTCGACGACCTGTCGACCCGGCCGGCGATCACCATGACGGGCGCGGCTTTGGCGGGCCTGCTCTTGGCGCGGCCGCGCGTGGGACCGGTGCGTCCCGTGACGAGGGCCGCCGCCGCGGCCGTCGGCCTACTCGTCGTTTCCGCGCTCGGGGTGGGAGAGGTCGCCGGCTTCGTCGCGTGGAGCGCCACGCACGATCTTCCCCGCGGACGCCTCGACGCCTCGCAGCTTAACCGCCTGCGCCGCTCCCTCGCCTGGAACCCCATGCAGCCCGGCTCGTGGCAGCGATTGAGCGAGCACTTCGTCGGCGACGGGCGCTCGTGGCGCGTTTCGGACTACGCGGAGGCGCGCGAGGCCGGAGAGCACGCCGTGAGGCTTCAACCGGCCGACGCGTTTTTCGTCCGCGCGGCGGCTCGCGTCGAAGCGACCGCGTGTTTGTCGATCCTCCCCTTCCAGGCGACGCGCGAACGGGCCGCCAAGCTCTATGACGACGCGTTGCAGCTCGCCCAAACGGACGCGACGATCCCACTCGAGGCCGCGAAGTTCCTGCTGCTGGCGGGAGACCCGGCCGGAGCGCGGCGGGCGGCGGGGCAAGCGCTGGGGATCGAGCCGCGGGCCGCGACGCCGCGCCTCTGGCTCGCGCAGGCGATCCTGCAAGGGGAAGGTTCCGGCGGAGCCGCCGAGGCGCGACGCCTGCTCGACGAGGCGCTCGAGCTCGCGCCGCGCGCGGGGGAAGTCCCGAGTTCGTCCTACGACGCCGCGCTGCGAAGCGTCGATCCGAAGCTCGTCGAAGCGATTCGCCGGGACCTCGAACGGGCCGGGGTGAACCATTGAGCGACCTCGACGAGCCCGGCTTCTCGTTCATCGCGGCGCGGGACGCCATCGTGCGCCGATTCGGCGGCGGCCTCCTCGGCGCGGTCTGGATGGTCGCGGCCGGCGCGGCGGCGACGCGCGTCGCGGCGATGTTCAAGGATCTCGTCGTCGCGAACCGGTTCGGCACCGGGGACGCCCTCGACGCGTTCCTCATCGCCTTCGCCCTCGCCGTCTTCCTGGCCGGCTCGTTCCGGAGCGCGTTCTATTCGGCCTTCGTGCCCCGGTTCCTGGAAGCGGGCGCAACTCGCGGCCCCGATGGGGCGTCGGTGTTTCTCCAGCGCGCGCTCGTCTACCCCTTGGGTCTCCTCGTGGCGATCGCGGTGGTCCTGGCGCTCTGCGCGAAGCCCATCGTCGAGGTCGTTGCCGGCGCGTTCCCGCCGGACAAGCGGGAGTTGACGCGGCAACTCATCGTCGCGTTGAGCCCCTTCGTGGTGTTGGACGGCGTGGCGGGTATCTACTCCGCCGCGCTCAACGCGCGCGGCCGCTTCGTCCCCGCGGCGATGGTCGCCACCTTCCCGCCTCTGATGACGCTGGTCGTGGTCGCCTCGTTGTCCGGCACGTTCGGCGTGTACACGCTCGTGGGCGGGGCGGTTGTCGGCGCCGCCTTGGAGGCCTTGGCCGCGGCGGTGCTCGTTCGCCGGGAAGGGATTCGCGTCCTGCCGGTCCTCGTGCGCCCCGGGTCCGAGGGACTGGCGGTCTTCAAGGCGTTTGCGATCCTCGCCGGCGGCGGCGTGCTGATGTCGGCCAACACGGTCGTCGACCAAGCGATGGCGGCAACCGCAGGGGGCGGAAGCGTCGCGGCCTTGGGCTTTGCCGCCAAGATTCCGGCGGCGGTGCTCGGCCTCGCCGGTTTGGCGCTGAGCACCACGATGCTTCCCCACTATGCCGGGTTGGTCGCCGGCCGGCGCTGGGACGAGATGGCGGCTGCGCTGCGGCGACACGCGCTCTTGGTCGCCGGGGCGGGCGCCGGGGCGGCCCTGATGCTGGCCCTGGTGTCGCGTCCGCTCGTGCGGCTCTTGTTCGAGCACGGCTCGTTCGGCCCCGCCGACACCGCGCGCGTCGCGACGATCCAGTCGCTCTACGCGTTGCAGATCCCCGGCTTTCTCGTGGGGATCGTCGCGGCGCGCTTTCTCAACGCGCTGGGCCGCGACCGCTGGATCTTCGCGGTGTCCGTCTTGAACTTCGTCCTCAATTTCGCCGGAGACTGGGTGCTCCTCCGATGGATGGGCGTGCCGGGGATCGCCCTCTCGACGTCGCTGTTCTACTGCGTCGCGTCCACGATCCTCATCGTCTTGTGTCACCGCGCGATCCGCGAGAAGGCCGCGCTTCAGACTCCGTGAGCCTCGCGCCACGCTTGCAGCACGAGCACGTCCCAAAGGTAGTAATGCCAGTTGCGGCGGCCGCTCACGTGCTCGCTCCACTTCTTTCGGATCGGGCCGGGTTCGAGCAACCCGTCGCGACGCAGCCGGGATTCGGAAAGCAGCTCGTCGGCCCACGCGCGCAAAGGGCCTCGCAGCCACACGTCGATCGGCAGGCCGAATCCCATTTTCGGCCGGTCCACGAGTTTCGCCGGGACGTGGCGATCGAGCACTCGGCGGAGCGCCCACTTGGTCTCGCCGTTTCGCACCTTGAGGGCCAGCGGAAGGCTCCACGCGAGCTCGACGACCCGATGGTCGAGGAGCGGCACGCGCGCCTCGAGTCCCACGCTCATGCTCGTGCGATCGACCTTGACCAGGATGTCGTCCGGGAGATAGGCGAGGGTGTCGTCGAACATCAGCGGGTGGATCGGATCGTCAAAATCAGCGGGGCGATCCGCGACGTCCGCCAGCCTCGGCCGCGCGACGGAACCCGCGACGAGGCGCTCGGGATGTTTCCAGTGGGACAGGAGCTCCAGGTAGAGGGCCCGATCGTCGGGAAGCGCCACCAGCTCGGCCAGTTTGCGGATCTTGTCCCCGGCGGCGCCGCCGCTCCCGTAACGGCGCAGCCAAGGCTCTGCAAACCCGAGCAAACGATTGGTCGCATCGACCGGCACCGCGCCCAGCACGCGTCCCAGCGCGCGCCGCGCGCCCCGGGGGACGCGCGAGAGCGTGCGCTGCAAGTCGGCGAAAAGCGCGTACCGCTTGTAACCGGCGAACAGCTCGTCGCCGCCGTCGCCGGAAAGCGCGACGGTGACGTGACGTCGCGCCAGCTCCGACACGAGCAGAGTCGGGACCTGCGACGAGTCCGCGAACGGCTCGTCGAACATTGACGCGATGCGCGGGACGGCGGCCAGCGCCTCGGCGGCCGTGACCACGTGCTCCGTGTGCTCGGTCCCCAGATGTTCGGCGATCGTGCGAGCCCACGGGGACTCGTCGTATTCTTTTTCTTCGAAACCGATCGTGAAGGTGCGCACCGGGCCCGTGGCTTGGGCCCGCATCAGCGCGACGACGAGCGAGGAGTCGATACCCCCCGACAAGAAAGCGCCCAACGGGACGTCGGCAATCATGCGAAGCGCGACGGATTCCTTCAGCCGGCGCTCGAGCTCGTCGACCGCGTCGCGCTCGTCGCCCGCGAACGGATGGGCACGCCCGGCACGCGCGACGTCGGCCAACGACCAGTACGCCGCGAGCCGGCCCTCCCCGCTTGCCGGCGCCCCGGCCAGGTCGAACGTGCGGATGCAGCCGGGCTCGAGCTTCCGGAAGCCCTCGAAGATCGCGTGCGGGGCCGGGACGTAGTTGAAGCGGAGGAAGCTGGCCACGGCATCCCGGTCGAGTTGCGCCGCGAACGACGGGTGGCGTCGCAGGGCGGTCAGCTCCGAGCCGAACAGGAGCGCGCCGCGCGACCAGCCCCAGTAGAGCGGCTTGATCCCGATCCGGTCGCGCACCAGATGCAGCCGCCGCTCGGTGCGGTCCCAGAGCGCGAAGGCGAACATGCCGACGAACCGGGAGACGGCCGCCGTCAGGCCCCACGCCTCGAACGCCGCGAGCATGACCTCGGTATCGGAGTGCCCCCGGAACCGCGCGCCCGCGGTTTCGAGCTCCGCGCGCAGCTCCCGGAAGTTGTACACCTCGCCGTTGAACGCGATGACGTATCGCCCGCCGGCCGACAGCATCGGCTGGTGCCCGGAAACCGTGAGGTCGAGGATGGCCAGACGGCGGAACGCGAGCCCGATGCCGGCTTCCGCGTCGTGCCAGAGCCCTTCGTCGTCGGGGCCGCGATGGCGCAGAGCGGCCGCCATGCCGGCGAGCCGAGTCGGCCAAGCGCCCGCCTCGGTTCCCGGATCGAACGCGCCGGCCAATCCGCACATCGGTCGATTCCCCTTTCGCGCGCGCATTGTAGACGCGAGCCCGCAGCGTGTTAGCATCCCGCCCTCAGGAAGGCGAGGATGGCCGCGCGAGCCCGTTGCCGTGAAACTGCTTTTCTTCATTTCCCATTTGCAGGCTGGGGGCGCCGAGCGCGTGTGCGTCACGCTGTGCAATCACTGGGCGGATCGCGGCTGGGACATCACTCTCGCCACGTTCGATGACGGCTCCCGGCCCCCGTTTTTCTCCCTCTCGCCGCGCGTGCGTCACGTCACGTTAGGCCTCGAGCGCCGCTCGACGGGGCTCGTCCACTCGGTCATGAACAACGCGCGCCGGGTCGCGCGGCTCCGGAAGTTCGTCCGGGAAGAAAAGCCCGGGCGCATCCTCTCCTTCATCGATGCGACCAACGTGCTGGCGCTGATCGCCGCGGCGGGGACCGGGATCCCCGTCGTCGTCTCCGAGCGGGTCGATCCGGCCCACCACGC
>JANMVW010000250.1:0-4695 GCA_031393555.1 Acidobacteriota bacterium | reverse complement strand
CGAATGAATCAATGGGAGACCTGACCCCACTCACGACCTGACCCCATTCGTCTTAACGCTTGGCCACGATGCGAGACCTTCTCTTTCTCCTCCCGGGTCAGTTCGGCGAACGCGCGGCCCGAAGGAGCGTGGAAGAAGATCGGGTCGTAACCGAATCCGTTGGCGCCGCGTGGCTCGCGGAGAATCGAGCCTTCGACGACGCCGTCATAGGTCGCGAGCGTTCGCCCGGCCTGGGCGAGGGCCAACACGCAGCGGAATCGCGCGGTGCGCTTGTCGTCCGGGGTTTGAGCGAGCGCGGCGAGGATCGCGGCGCAGCGCTCGGGGTCGTTGAGGTCCGAGCCGCCGTAGCGCGCCGACAACACGCCGGGGCCGCCTCCCAACGCATCCACCTCGAGCCCCGAATCGTCCGCGAGCACGAGATGAAGCGTGCGCAGCGAGTAACCCTCCGCCTTGAGCCGGGCATTCGCCTCGAACGTATCGCCGGTTTCCTCGACCGGCGTCGGGTCGGGCAACGCGTCCAGACCCAAGACGGTGAACCCGGCGGGACCGAGGAACGCCTCGCATTCCTTGATCTTCCCCGGATTCCCGGTGGCCAGGACGAGCGCCTTCACTTCTTCGGGACGAGGACGCGTTCCAATGCGTCGCCGAGGATCTCGCGTTGGATCTGCTGTAAGCGATCGATGCCGGAATCGGCGAGCGCCAACATCGCGTTCAAAGCGTCCTTCCGGAACGGCGTCGTCTCGGCCGTGCCCTGGACCTCGACGTACCGGTCCTCGTCGATGCGCACGACGTTCATGTCCACCTCCGCCGCGGAGTCCTCGACGTAGTCGAGATCGAGCACCGGCCGTCCGTCGACGATGCCGACCGAGATCGCGGCGAGCATCCCGGTGAGCACCGGCGCGCGGATCACCCTCGCCTCGCGCAGCTTGGCAAGCGCCAACGCCAGCGCGACGTAGGCCCCGGTGATGCTCGCGGTGCGCGTGCCGCCGTCGGCGGACAGGGCGTCGCAATCGACCCAGAGGGTGCGCGGGCCCAGAGCCTTGCGGTCGACGACGCTCCGCAGCGCGCGGCCGATCAGCCTCTGGATCTCCATCGTGCGGCCCGACGGCCGCCCCTTCGACACCTCGCGCGAGCTCCGCTCGCGGCCGGACGCGGGGAGCATCGCGTATTCGCCCGTCACCCAGCCCTCGCCCTTGTCTTTCAGATACGCGGGGACACGGTCTTCGATCGACACCGCGCACAGGACCTTGGTATCCCCCATGGCGATCAACGCCGATCCCAGCGCGTGCTTCAGCCAGTGCGGGGTGATGATCGGCGGGCGAAGTTCGTCGTCTAAGCGGCCGTCATGGCGGGGCATGATTACTCCGTGGCCTTCGGCTTGGCGGCCAAGGTGAGGTCGGGGGGAAGCGGGCGGCTGAGATCGAGGTGGCCGAACGTCGGGCGCTCGACGCCTGCGACGAGGATGCCGACGCGACGGATGGCCGGGACGTTTTCGGTGAGCGAGTCCACGATCGCGTAGACGGTCAAGATCTCGTCGGCGCTCCCGCGGGTCGCGCCACCCAGGAGCTCTTCCGAAAAATCGGCGTAGGCGTTGCCGTCGTCGCGGACCCACAACTGCCGCAACGTGGTGCCGGCAGGAAACGCGGGGAGGGCGCCTGCTGTTTTCGGCCCTTCGAGCAACGCCGCGAGGATCTGCGCGCCGCGATCCGCGGGGCGCTTCGTGTCGACGATCTCCCTGGTCTCGGCGGCCAGCGTGTTGTCCACCGCCGAGGGGAAATAGAGCGTGACGCTCGCCTTCGCGAGAGGCGCGGTGTCTTGCGGTTGAAGCGCCGGGTCTTGCGTCGGCGCCGCCGCGCCGGCTCCGGGCGGAGACGCGGGCACGGGCTCGTGCGCGGTCTTGTTCGGGCCGCCGCAGGCCGGAAGCAACGCGGCGAGAAGAACGACGAGCGGGGCGGGAAGCCGGCGCGTCACGGCCGCGCCGTGATCGAGGCGACGGCGCGCGCGATCGCCTCGGCGACCTTGTCTTTGTAGGCGTCGTCCTTGAAGCGGGCCTCTTCTTCGGGGTTCGAGATGAAGCCGGCTTCGACGAGGATCGCCGGCATCGTGGCCCCCATCAGGACGCGAAACGGCGCCTGGCGCACGCCGCGATCGCGCACGCCCATCGCGGTGTTCAACTCGGACTGGATCGCCTCCGCGAGCTTGCTCGATTCGGCGAGGAAACTGTTTTGCGCCAGGTCCCAGAGGATCAGCTCCAGCCCGTGATCGGTCGGCGTCGCGGGTGTTGCCGCCGCTTCCGCGGCCTCGGGAGACTCGTAGGCCTTGTTTTCGAGCCCGGCCAGCGTGCGCGCCTCGGCGTCGGTCGCGGCGGTCGCCAGGAAGTAGGTCTCGGCGCCGACGGCGCTCTTACGCTTCGACGCGTTCAAGTGGATCGAGATGAACAAGATCGCGCGATTGTGGTTTGCGATCGCCGTGCGGTCGTCGAGCGGCAGGATGCGGTCCTCGTCGCGGGTCAGAACCACCGTCACGCCCTGCCTCTCGAGAAGGACTTTCAAGCGGCGCGCGAGGTCGAGCGTGAGGGCTTTTTCTTGAACGCCGGTGGGGCCGATCGCTCCGGTTTCCACGCCTCCGTGACCGGGATCGAGCACGATGACCGGAAGCGTGCTTGGTGCGGCCGCGGGCGAAGAGACCGCCTTCCCCGTCCGGATCCCTTCGAGATCGATGACGAGGCGGGTCGGGTTTTTCAGCTCGAACGTGTCGACGCGCCGGTAGCCGCGCCCGGTCGCAAGCACGATCGTACGATCGCCCTCGGGGGCGAAGCCCTTGAGGATCGCGTCGTCGAGCGTACCGCTTCCGGGATCGGCGGCGATCGCGGCGTCGCAGGCGATCTTGACGTGCCCCGCGTCTTCGAGGACCGAACAGGCGACCTTTTTCGCGAACGTCAACACGACCCGCGTGGACGCTCCCGAGGTGTCGGTGGCGACCTTGACCGGGATGGGGTCGGCGGCCATCGCCGCGCTAACGATCGCCAAAACGAAAACGAGGGGGCGCAGAGTTTTCATCTTCGGAACACCCGATGCCGGTCCACCCAGGCCGCCCAGGGGACGAAGATCAACAACGCCAGGGTCACGAGGGCAACCATCCGCTCTTGCCCGGGTTGGGGCGGCGGTCCGAGGCTCGCGGCGTACAAAGTGAGGAGCAACCCGATCATCGCGTACCAGGCCCATTGGCCGACGCGGTCGAGCGGCTCCGTCGCGCGCTCGTACCACCACGCCAGAGCGAGGAAAAGCGAGACTTCGACCGCGATCGTTGCCGGAACGAAGTTCCAGAGCCCGAGGCCCGTCCGGAACGAGAGTCCGGGGGCGAGTTGGAGGTCGGGCCGGTGCGTCACCCAGTCCAGGATCCAATGACTGAACACGACGGCCCCGAGCATCTTGGCGGTCGTTTTGTCCCTGCGCAGGAGGTAGTGCCCGCCGCCGAAAACCAGAGACCACGCCACGGCCATGAGCAGCGAATGCGAAAAGGGGTAACTGATGAACTCGAACGGGGTGAACGCGGTGTCTCCGGGGACGATGCCCACCCTCTCGATGCCGCACAAAAGGAACACGGGCCAGAGGATGTCGAGCAAGAGGCTCGCCGCGACGTAGGTCCCCAAAGAGGCGCGGGGGGCCGCTCTCTTGGCGGCGAATGAAACGGCGAAGTGGCCGATGAACATGCGCGGAGGCTATCTAACGCCGACACGGGGCACAAGCGCCAAGATCTCCGCGGCAAGGGTGACGTCGAGTCCGGAGACCGAGGCGAGCCGTTCGCGCTCTTTGACCCTCGCCCCCCGATAGCTCATCGCGAGCGCGTCGTTCAACGCCTCGCGATCGTGAAAGGCCCGATGGCGCCACGCCGAGCGCCCGGCGAGGTCGAACCCGGGAGCCAGCTCGGCGAGCACGTCCCCCACGCGGTCGCGCCTCACCCCCTCCCCCTGCGAGGCCTCCCGCAGCTCGAGCAGGTCGTCTTCCGCGGGGACGACGACGAGCAGCGTTCCCGACGGAGCCAACACCCGGGCCAGCTCGGACGCCGGACGGCGGCCGAAGATCGACAGCGCCAGCTGCACGGAACCGTCGACGAACGGGAGGCCGCGGTCGGCGTTCGCCACGATCCAGGTGAGCGCGGGCGCCAGGCGGCTTGCCAAGCGGATCGCCTTCGTCGACAGGTCGATGCCGCAGCCCGAAACGGCGCGCGCCGCGAAAAGCCGGGCGGTCAACGTCCCCTCGCCGCAGCCGACGTCGACCACGACGGCGCCCTCAGGCAGCCCTGCCGCGTCGATCCGCGCCGAGAGCGCGTCGGCGAGCCCGTCCACGAACCCGCGCGCCAGCCAGCGGCTCCGCGCGGAAACGGCGGCGTCGCTATCCCCAGGCTTCAGCGACCTGCGGTCTTGGGGCTGGAGCAGGTTCCAGTAACCCTCGCGCCCCCGATCGAACGCATGACCGGCGGGACAATGAAGCCGGTCGTCGTCCCGAACGAGTGCACCGGTGCAACCCCGAACGGTGCAGCGGAGCGCGGGCTTCAAGAAAGTCCCCATCGCGCGTTTTCCGCCTTGCGTTCGGCGGGCATCCGCCAGCCGAAGCGCGCGGTGAACCGCGACGGCTTGTCTTCGATCGCATCGGCGATGACCTCACCCAAGACCGGGGCGAACTTGAAGCCGTG
>JANMVW010000225.1:0-14979 GCA_031393555.1 Acidobacteriota bacterium | reverse complement strand
CGGCGAGTGCGGCTCCCGGCAACGCGGCCCCGCCGGGTCCTCGCACCGTGCCGGACAGCGTTCCCGTGGGGAGGGGGCTCAAGAGCAGGTCGTAGGTGCTGCGGCTGCCGAGCGTCACGATCGCCGCGGAAAGGACCGCGTGGTAACCGGGTGCGATGGCCCTGAGAGTGTTCGGGCCGGGATCGGCGTCCACCGCGTATCGTCCGTCGGCGCCGCTGCGCACGCGGGCTCCCGTTTGGGTCACGACATCGGCCCCTTCGATCGGCGCGAGCGTCGCGGCATCGCGCACCGTTCCCGTGAGAATGCCGTAGTTGCCGGTGAACGACGCCACGAACAAACCGCCGTCGATGTCGCTCGCGAAAATGTTTCCCGAAGGGAGAAACGGATTCACATCCCAGTCCCCCGCGGATCCGCCGCTTGGCCCCGGGTAGGTGTCGAGGAATCCGACTTCGACCGGTAGCGTCGGATCGGCAATGTCGATGATCCGAAATCCTTCGGTGTACCAAGATGCGATCGCGAGATGGCCCAAAATCCGCACGTTGTGGATCAGAGAGCTCGGTTGAAGGACGTTGGGGCCCAGGAACTCGGAGACCTTGACGGGAACCGCCAGATTACCCACGTCGTAGATCGTCAGGAAACCGCCGGACGTCTCGTCGGTCACCGCGAGGTAGCGGCCGTCGTCGGTCAACCAGGTGTTGTGCGTCGCTCCTTTTGGGCTTGGGACGGAGGAGATGACGACGGGGGCGCTTCGGTTCGTGAGGTTGATAATGGAAACCAGCCCGTTGTTGATTTCCGCCGCATAGCCGATGCGGTCGCGGACGTAGACGTCGTGGACGTAGCGTAGCGTATAGACGCCGACACTCACCGGATTACTCGGATCGGCGAGCGAAAGAATGCGCATCCCCGCGGCAACGCCTGCCGCCGTCTTCGTCCCGCACGCGTACAAGAAGCCCTCTTCGTCGACAAAGAGCGTGTGGGCGGTAACAAACGTGGCCGTGTACGTCCGAACGAGGCTGACCGACGCCGGAAGCGCTGCCAGATTGACGACCTGCATCCCTGCGCCCGCGCCGGTCCCCTCGCTGACGATGTAGGCGAAGGTGCCGTACGTCTTGATTTCGCGCCACGAGGAGGTCGGGCCGGTGAGGTAGGCGACTTCGACCGGACTCGCCGGATTCGTGATGTCGACGAACATCGTTCCCGTTCGCTCGCCGACGAGAGCGTACTCGCGTCCTCCGGCTGCGTACCCCCAACTTCCCGCATAGGCAAGGCGCGTGTCGAGCTGACTATGAAGCACGACACGGCGAGAGGACTGAGCGGCGGCGTCACCGAAAGCGAAGAGGCATGTCAGAATCCCGGCGGCCAGCGCCAGGAAGCGCAACGATCGGTTCCGCTGGCGGAGGCGAGGATTCGGCATTGCGCGCCTTGATACGTCGTATCTTGCCCACCGTCAAGGATACAACGGAGAAGACATGACGACATCGCCGATCTTTCGTGCCGCTGTTGCCGCGTTGTTGCTGCTGACGGGCTGTGGCGCCCCGCAACCAACCGTGCAAGACATCGCTTCACCGGCGGCGCCGGGAGCTGCCGAGCCTTCCGTCGAAACCGGAGCCGACGGCCACGCCTATCTCAGCTGGGTCGAGCCCACGGGTGAAGACGGTCACACGCTTCGATTCTCGGTCTGGGAGAAAACGGGGTGGTCCGTTCCCCGTACCGTGGCTACAGGCACGAACTGGTTCGTGAATTGGGCCGACTTCCCATCGGTCACGGCATTGGACGACGGCACGCTCGTTGCGCACTGGCTCGAAAAGACGGACCCAGGCACCTACGCCTACGGGGTGATGCTGTCGTTTTCCCACGACGGGGGCATCACGTGGAGCGAGGCCAAAACGCCCCACGACGACTCGCCGACGGAGCACGGCTTCGTTTCGAAGGTGGCGCTTCCCGGTGGCAAGCTGGCTGCGATCTGGCTCGACGGGCGTGCCACCGGCGGTGGGGACGAAGAGCACGCTGGGCCGATGGCCTTGAGAGGCGCCGTCCTCGCCGCGGACGGCGGGATTGAAAAAGACGACTCGATCGACGCTCGCGTCTGCGATTGCTGCCAAACCGCGGCCGTGCGTCTCGACGACGGCGCGGTCGTCGTCGCCTATCGCGATCGATCAGAAGACGAGATCAGAGACATCGCCGTCTCGCGCTTCGACGGTGAACGCTGGTCCGAACCTCGTCTCGTCGCCGACGATCGATGGAAGATCCCCGGGTGCCCGGTCAACGGTCCGGCGATCGCCGCCAACGGAGAAACGGTCGCGGTCGCGTGGTTCACCGCCGCCGGATCACCTCCCGTGCCCAAGGTGCGCGCCGCGTTTTCACGGGACGGCGGCCGCGGCTTCAGCCCCCCGATCGACCTCAACGTGGGACGCCCCGAAGGCCGCGTCGATGTCGTGTTTCTCGAGGACGGCGCCGCGCTCGTCACCTTTATCGATGTCGTCGACGGCTCGGCGCAGCTTTTGGGCCGACGCGTCTCGGTCGACGGTTCTGCCGGACCGCACTTCCGGATCGCGGCCGCTAGCGCCGCGCGAGCCGGAGGCTTCCCGCGCATGACGAGGCTGGGGTCGGACGTGTTGCTCGCGTGGACCGAGCCCGGTGAGCCGTCCCACATTCGGACTGCGGTGTTGACCCGAGGGCGATGATCCGGATCGCGGCAGAGACCTGGTCGAGTTCTCAGGCAGACCCCACGCCAAGGCTCCGGAGCGTGTTCGCGTCGACCGGCCCCTGCTGGCAGCAATCCGCGAGCTTGCCGTCGACAGCAACGGCCGGCACCCGCTTCACGCCGTACTGTTTTGCTTTGGCCTGAGCGGCCTTGTCGGACCGCATGTCCAAGATCTGCAGGTCACAGCTCGGGCAGACGAGACTCTGCACGAGTTTGACGGTGTCCTCGCAGCACGGGCAGCCGGCGGTAAAGACTTCGATGGTTCGCTTCGTCATGACGGTGTTCCTTCCTTCCGCTCGACGCGGAGTTGAATGACTGGTTCGGATGGTGTCCGCTTGAGCCACAAGTTCCAAAGCGCCGCTGCCA
Organism: Acidobacteriota bacterium; assembly: GCA_031393555.1. Classification (GTDB taxonomy): domain Bacteria; phylum Acidobacteriota; class Polarisedimenticolia; order Polarisedimenticolales; family DASRJG01; genus DASRJG01. The sequence goes on along the minus strand of JANMVW010000225.1, from coordinate 11,909 downwards.
TGAGAAGACCGACACTGATGTAGAGCGCGGCGGGAATATCCCAGACGAGGCGGCCGGCGACGACGCCCGCCGAACCAGCCAATGTGACGACGAGGGGGCCGAGTCGGCGGTGGCTCCACGTAGACCACGCAACGCTGACCAAGCCGAACACGAGGAATCCGGCGATGAGCGGAGCGAGCACTCTTTCGGTCATGAGGAACCCGAGGCCCAGGGCGGAAAGCACCGCGAAATACGCACCGAGGCATGCGGGACAGTGAGCGACCGGTAACAACGCGAATACCACTCCCGGAAGCACCGCCAGCCCACGTAGCCAGTGCGGACGCGGAAGTTGGCTTTTCATGAGCGTCGCTCCCTGCGGGGCGTGTCATCGAGCGCCTCGAGGATGGGGCAATCGCGGGTCGAGCGGTCGGTCCGGCACGACTTGACCAGAACGTCGAGAGCACGCTTCATCGCGAGGAGGCTCTTCAGTTTCTGATCGATGTTGTCGATCTTCGCATGCGCAAGAGCTCCTCGATTTCGGTCAGCGTGAAGCCCAGATCCTGCGCCCGCTTGATGAAACGAATGACCCGCACCGCGTCTTGCGGATACTCGCGGTAACCGGAGGCCCTCCGCGTCGGTTCCTGAATGAGCCCCCGCCGCTCGTAGTAGCGCAGCGTCTGGATGTTCACGCCCGCGCGGGCGGCCACCTCGCCGGTTTTCAGTGCCTCGCGGTCCATCGCCTTCTCCACGGTGTGGAAGATGCACCCCGTACCTTGGTACCGGGTCAAGAATTATTTTGCGTCGCCCAGACGACTAGAGTCCGAACTTTTTCATCCGGTAGATGAGCGTCTGCCTGGAAATACCCAGGAACCGGGCCGCCGAGCTCTGATTGCCCGCCGAGCGTCGGAGCGCCTCTTCGATCAGCCCGCGCTCGACATCCTCGAGCACGATCCCGCCGGGTGGCAGGTCCATGCGCGCCCCCCCGAACCGGGGCGCATCGCGCCTGAGCGCCTCGGGGAGGTCCGTCGCGGCGATCGTCTCCGAACGGCCGAGCACGACGAGGCGCTCGAGGAGGTTCTCGAGCTCCCGCACGTTTCCCGGCCAGTCGTAACGCTCGAGGCGGTCCAAGGCCGCAGGCTCAATCCGGGGAACCGGCCGGCTGTGGCGCTGCGCGTGCTTGACGAGCAAGTGCTCGACGAGGAGCGGCACGTCCCCCGGGCGCTCGCGCAACGGCGGAATCCGGAGCGGGATCACGTTGAGTCTGTACCAGAGATCCTCGCGGAACGTGCCTTCGCGCACGCGGGCCTCGAGATCCACGCGGGTCGCTGCGACGACGCGCACGTCCACGCGCACCGGGGCGGAGGCTCCCACCTTGTCGACTTCGCCCTCCTGGAGTACTCGGAGCAGGCGCGCCTGAGCCGGCAACGGGAGGTCTCCGATCTCGTCGAGGAAGATCGTCCCTTCGCCCGCCGACTCGAACTTCCCCTTGCGGTCCTCGGTTGCGCCCGTGAACGACCCCTTGCGGTGGCCGAACAACTCCGACTCCACGAGCGACTCGGGGATGGCGGCGCAGTTGACGACGACGAAGGGGCGATTGCGGCGGGGCGAGCCCTCGTGGATCGCGTGTGCGGCGAGCTCCTTGCCCGTCCCGCTCTCACCGAACAACAAAACCGTCGCGTCGGAGTCCGCCGCGAGACGCAGGTCGTCCAGGAACGCCCGCAGCGATGACGACGACCCGATGATCGCACCGGAATCGGCCCCACCCCCGACGAGGGCCCGCAAACGCCGGTTCTCGTCGCGCAGCGAAGCGTACGCGATCGCCTTACCGACCGAGGCCAGCAAGCGCTCCCGGGTGAACGGTTTCTCGACGAAATCAAAGGCACCGGACTGCATCGCGCGCACCGCGGTCGCGACGTCGCCGTGCGCGGTGATGACGATCGGCACGACGTCGGGGGCGCTGGCGCGGACGCGATCCACGAGCTCGAGTCCGTCCATGCCGGGCATCATCACGTCGGTGATGAGGAGGTCGACACCTCCCCCGCGAACGGCCTCGATGGCCTCGGCGCCGGAGGCGGCGCCCGTCACGCGGTAGCCCTCCTGCTCGAGCTGGTAAACGACGACGCGCCTCAGACTCGAGTCGTCGTCGACGACCAGGATCGATGCCGCCTTCGCGCTCACGGGGCACCCTCCGTGGCGGAGGCCGGCAACGCGAGTCGAAATGCGGCGCCGCCGCCGCGGGCGTTCGCGGCATCGAGGCGGCCGCCGTGCGACTCGGCGATACGACGGCAGACGTGAAGCCCGAGGCCGGTCCCGGCGGCCTTCGTGGTGTAGAACGGCTCGAACAGACGTTCGACTGGGACGTCCGGAAGCCCGCCGCCGTGGTCGCGCACCTCGACGACGGCACCTTCCGCCTCGGCCCACGTCGCAATTTCGACCGTTCCACCGTCGGGCATCGCTTGAACGGCGTTGAGCAGCAGGTTCACGAGCACTTGATGAATTTGGCCGGCGTCGGCGCGCACCGTCGAGAGTCCTTCGGCAAGGCGCGCGTCCAAGGCGATCGAGGCGCCGAGGGCGCTCTTGCCGACGAGGTCGAGCGCGGCGCGCACCGATGCGTTCAGATCGATCGGCCGCAACTCAGGGGCCTGCGGGCGCGCGTAATCTAGGTATTTCGAGACGATCGTGTTGAGCCGCGCGATCTCGCGGCGGAGAATATCGAGAAACTCGCGGCGTGGGTGACCGTCGGGATAGTCGCGTTCGAGGATCTCCGCCGCGCCGCCGATCGCGCCGAGCGGATTCCGAATCTCGTGGGCCATGCCAGCGGTCAACGTTCCGAGCGCCGCGAGCCGGTCCGCGCGCCGCACCCCATCCACCGTGGCCGTAAGGTCTCTCAGCGCGCGGTCGCGTTCCATGGCGATCTCCTCAGCCTCGAGCCTGAGGCGACGCTCCCGGTCGGAGAGTGCGCCCGCGACGAACGCGACGACACCGAACATCCCCAGCTCGATGAGCTGATTCGCCTGGTAGGCCTGACTTCTGCTCCAGTGAAGCAGGATGTGAGGCGCGTAACATGCCGCGCAGACCGCAGCCACGGCGAGCCCGCCCGCCAGGCCGTACCAAGCGCACGCGAGCAGAACGGGAATGTAGTAGAGGCGTTGGTAGATGTTGTGCAGCAAGAAATGGGCGGGGTTCGTCAGGTAGTGGCCCAGCGAGATCGCAACGATCAGGCCGGCGAGCACGACCCAGCGTGCGCTTGTGCTGGAGGCTGCAGAAGGCGTTTCGCGGGGGCTGGGTTCCATGGCCCGCCGATTGTAGGCTGTCTCCAGCTTTTTTCGTTCGGCTCGTGCCGTTACTTCGCGGTCCCCCGTTCGGCCGCCTCGTGCTCTTTCATGTGCTCGCCGATCCACCGGGCCATCACGTCGGCGGGCATCGGCGCCAACGTCAGCGTGATCTCGCGATCGACACCTTCGCGCTTGATCGTGTAGGTGACGGACTGGCCCGGCTTCCACTCCTTGCGGGCTTTGTCCAAGGCGGCTTTGTTGTCCTTCGCGAAACGGACACCGTTCAACGCGTAGAGGATGTCGCCCGGTTGAAGCCCCGCCTTTTCCGCCGGGCTTCCCTTGATGACCTTGAAGATCTTGTAGCCGCCGTCCGACACGATCGAATTGTCGAACTCGATTCCCACCCAGCCCGTCGTTTTCAGGTTCGCCGACATCCGGTCGAGGCACTCCTGGAGCGGCATCGTGCATTTCTTGGAGTCGTCCCCGGCGGCGGCCGGGCCGGCGGCGACCGCGGCGCTGACAACAATCGCCACCAACAAACGACGGAGCATCGACGGATCTCCTTTCGGGAGTCACTGGCATGTTAAGGCCGCGCGGTCGCTTTTGCCGCGCTGCGCCGGGTAAAAAGATGTCTGACTTGTCACCACGTTGTAAAGAGCGCGACTTAGCCTGTAGGCTCGGGCCATGGGAATCGGCGACTTCCTGAAGCGCCACTCGCTTCTCGCGGGGCTTCTGGCCGTGCTCGTGCCTCTGGCGATCCTGCTCGTCGTGCAGTTCATTTGGCTTTTGCGGCTCGAGAGGGTGCAGGCCATCGCCCACGCAGCGGCGCTCGATGGCTTCCTCGGCACCGTCTCGACGAAAGTCGAGTACTTCTACCGCGAAACCGCCGAACGCAGCCTCAATCTCCCGGCGAGTCTGTTCACCCAACAGCGGATCGAAAAGGCCGCTTACTACTGGAAGCAGCGTCCGGCGAAGGGGGCGAAGCGGCTTTTTCTCGTCGACCTGACGCACGACGAGTTCGGGAACTTCCTCGCGTTCGACCCGGAGGGCGCAACTCTCTACACGCCGGCCGCCTCCGACGAGTCCCTAGCGATGGTCCTCGCGGCGAACCCGCTCCACATGCTGAACCTGAGGCGGCGGGGCATGGATTCGGCGGCATTGACGGTCGACGAGCGAAACCCCGACTACCGGATCATCTTGAACCCGATCCTGGACGACGGGGGCCGCGTGGTCGGCCTCGCTGGAATGATCCTCGACGAGGAGTTCTTTCGCATCAAACTCCTTCCGTCCCTGATCGGCGCGACGCTGGCGAAGTACCTCCCCTCGGCTCCTGACGGCGAGCTCGCGGTCACGGTCACCAACGGGTCCGGCAACACCGTCGTCCGCGTCGGGGACGGGAAGGGACGCACGGTCGCCGCGAAATCGCGCCTCGGGTTCGTCTTCACCGACTGGGAGATGGCGCTTTACTCGCCTCGCGCGACGCCGCAACAGTGGGCGCGGGCGGGGTTCGTTTTCAACGCCTCGCTCGCGGGACTCCTCGCGCTGTTTCTCGTCGGGGGTGTGGCCTTGGCGCTTCGCGCCGCCGACCGTGCGGTCAAGCTCTCCAAGATGAAATCCGACTTCGTGTCGAACGTCTCTCACGAGCTGCGCACGCCGGTCGCCTCGATCCGCGTGTTCGGCGAGCTTTTGCGTCTCGGCCGGGTGGAGGACCCCGGCAAGGTCCGCGAGTACGGGGAGCACATCGAGGGCGAAAGCCGGCGGCTCACCCGTTTGATCGACAACATCCTCGATTTTTCGCGCATCGAGTCGGGGCGTAAGGAATACCGGTTCGCCGAAGGACAGGTGCGCGACCTGGTCGAGGCGGTCATCCGTACCTTCGAGATGCGGTCGGCGGCTCCGGAGGTCAAGATCAGGCTCGTGGCGCCCGGCGATCCCTTGCCCTTGCTCCGGATGGACGCGGACGCGATCGCTCAGGCGTTCCAGAACCTGCTCGATAATGCGGTCAAGTACTCCGGCGAGTCCAAGGAGATTATCGTGACGCTCACGGCGGAAACCGACCACGTCGCCATCGTGGTGCGAGACTACGGCATCGGCATCGCGCGCGACGAGCAACGGAAGATCTTCGAGCGATTCCATCGGGTCGGAACGGGTCTCGTTCACGATGTCAAAGGAAGCGGCCTCGGCCTCTCGATCGTGCACCACATCGTCGCGGCGCATGGCGGCCGCATCACCGTCGACAGCGAGCCTGGGAAGGGGAGCACCTTCACGATGCAGCTTCCGATCAGCCGTGGGGTGGCCTGATGCCCAAGGTGCTCATCGTCGAGGACGACGCCGCGATGGCGACGGCTCTCCACGACGGCTTCACCTACGAGGGCTACGAGGTCGTCCTCGTGAGCGACGGCGAGGCCGGACTGAAGGCGGCGCGCGAGGGGGCTCCCGACATCGTCGTCTTGGACGTCATGATGCCGAAGATGAGTGGGCTCGACGTATGCAAGCGCCTCCGATCCGAGGGGAGCAGCGTCCCGATCATCATGCTGACCGCGCGCGGCCAGGAGATCGACAAGGTCCTGGGCCTGAAACTCGGCGCGGACGACTACGTCACCAAGCCGTTCGGCTTCATGGAACTGATGGCGCGCGTCGAGGCGTTGCTCCGCCGCACGGCGGGGGGAGCGCGACACGCCGAGGTTTACGGTTTTGGCGACGTCATCGTGGATTTCAAGAAGGCCGAGCTGAAGAAAAACGGGACCATCGTCGAGGTGACCGCGCGCGAGCTGAAGCTTCTCGAGTACTTCATCGCGCACCGCGGCGAGGTCGTCCCGAGAGAGCGCCTCCTCGACCAGGTGTGGGACTACGATTCCGCGCCGTTAACGCGCACCGTCGACATGCACGTCGCCAAGCTCCGCAAGAAGATCGAGGACAACCCCGCCGATCCGCGGTTCATCGTGACCGTGCACCGCATGGGGTACAAGTTCACCGGGTAAAAAGCGCCGTCCGGCGATCGACGCCGGACGGCCGATCATGTTCCTTGCTTCTGAACTGGACTACTTGGATGCGACCTCCACATGCTCTTTCATGTGGGTGTCGACCATGGCTTTGTAGACATCTTCGGGCATCTTGCCGAGCGTCACCGTGAGGTCCTCTGCCACGCCCGCCCGCTTGACCGTGTAGGCGACGGTGGAACCGGGCATGAGGGGTTTCCACGCGGCCTGGATGCGGCCGGCGTTGGCTTCATTCATTTCGATACCGTTGAGAGCGTAGAGAACATCGCCCGAACGGAAGCCGGCCCTATCGGCGGGACTCCCCTTGACGACTTCCTTGACGACGCTCGATCCGTCTTCGGTCTGGTCGTACTGGATGCCGAGCCAGCCGTGGTTTTTCATTTCGGCCATGTGCTTCGCGCACTCCGCCTTGCTTGCCGGGCAACCTTTGTCGGACGCCATCGCGGCGTGGTTCGCGTGCTTCGCACAATCCGGTCCTCCCGCGAAGGCCGCGGAAGCCAAGGCGAACATGGCGAGCGGGGCAACGAGCATCAGGGGTCGACTCATGGGGGATCTCCTTGTTTAGTCGTTCGCGGCTCGCATCGCGCGAGGCCGCGTCTTACGTGAAGGAGACTATCCATCGGCCAAGTAAATGTCTTCCGGCGCGACGTAAAGAATGGTCAAAGTTGTAAGCGAGACGTAAACCGCGCCCGCTCAGGCCTCTTGCTGCATCGCCGTCGTGAGCTCCCGTAAGAGATACAAGACGATGGGGCCCACGAACAGACCGACGATGCCGAAGGCGAACAGACCACCCACCAAGCCCAGGAACAGCATCATCGCCGGGAGTTTGACGCCGTCCCTCGCGAAGTAGGGACGGAGCACGTTGTCGATCGTGCTGATCACGCCGGCACCCCAGGCCACCAGGATGATGGCCTTCCATTCGTGCCCATTCGCGCCTAACCAGATGGCGACCGGAATCCAGACGAGACCGGTGCCTGCGGGGAGAAGCGCGACGAAGAACATCGCGGCGCCCAAGGTGAACGCGTTCGGCACTCCCAAAACCAAAAGCGCAATGGTTCCGAGGGTGGCTTGCACGAGGGCCGTGAGCCCGACGCTGATGAATACGGTGCGAGTCATCAGGCCGAGGTCGTGCATGATCCTGTCGGCGACCTCGCGGGGAAGCGGCAGCACCCTCGCGACCGTGACGGCCACGGACCCACCCTGCGCGAAAAGCACGAACATCATGACCAGAGTGACCACGAAGGAAAAAGCGAGGCCGAGCGCGTCGCCGACCAGGCCCGGGGCTCGAGCCGCGACGACGGCGCTCACCTTCTTGATCGCGTTGATTCCAGCCGTCTTGACGTCGACATCGACGAGCCCGACAAGCTCCATGGCGCGATGGACCGCTTGGTCGAGTCGCGGCCAGCGCTCGGTGGCTCCGAGGTCGGGTCCGTTGGCGCTGTAGGCGGTCTGAACGAACGAGTACGCCTGGATGGAGCCCTGGACGACCTGGACCGCGGCGACGATCGTCGGGACGATGATGAATGCTGCGACGGCGAGGGTCACGAGGGTCGAAGCCGCCCAGGCCCGCCCGCGCATCCTGGCCTTGAGACGCTCGTGAAGGGGCTTGAAGGTCACCACGAGCACAGACGCCCAGATGATGCCCGGCAGAAACGGCTTCAGGATCAGCCAGGAGCACCAGGCCACGGCCAGGAGGAAGGCGAGAAACAGCGGGGTCCTGACGTCGCGTTGCATGCGGGGAGACTCGACTACCACCTCGCGACTGTCAAGAGTTGGCGAGCGACGCGTGTTTTTCCTCGATTCCGCGAGCCTCGCGTGGCGTCGGTTTGCGCGGGGGCGCACGCGGACTTAGTTATTGATGCGCCATCACGCGCGCTCAGAGGCCGAGGGGCGGCCTCTAAAGGAGATCGGTCATGTCTTCCGGCGAATCGATTCTGGCCCGGGCCAAGTCGACCATCGACACCGCGGGGTTCCGCGAACAGAGCTGGACGGGGACGTTTGCGCAGTACCTCGACGTCGTTCGCCGCGAGCCTCGGGTGACGCGAACGGCGTTCGAGCGGATCTACGACATGATCCTGGAGCAAGGCGCGCGCGAGTACGTCGACAATCGAAAGAAGATCGTTCACTTCGACTTCTTCGACGATGTCTCCCATGCGGGCGAAGACGCGATCTATGGGCTCGACATCCCCCTGATGAAGCTCGTCAACATCTTCAAGAGCGCCGCGCAGCGTTACGGCACCGAGCGCCGCGTGATCCTCCTGCACGGGCCGGTCGGCTCGTCGAAGAGCACGATCGCCCGGCTGCTGAAGAAAGGGCTGGAGGCGTATTCCAAAACGCACGCCGGCGCCCTGTACACCTTCGGCTGGGTGCGGGACCTGGACAAGCGTGACGAGGTCGTCCTCTGCCCGATGCACGAAGAGCCGCTGCACCTCGTTCCGAACGAGCTGCGCGCCGTCGTGCTGCAAGAGATGAACGCAGGAACGGGAGCGGATGATTACCAGATCGGCATCGAAGGCGATCTGTGTCCGTTCTGCCGCCAGGAGTTCCGCGAGCTGATGACGAAGTACGGCGGCGACTGGACGCGCGTTTTGAATCACATCAGTGTCCGGCGCCTGCTTTTGTCCGCTCAAGACCGGATCGGCATCGGGACCTTCCAGCCGAAAGACGAAAAGAACCAGGATTCGACCGAGCTGACGGGCGACATCAATTACAGAAAAATCGCCGAGTACGGCTCGGATTCCGATCCGCGCGCGTTCAACTTCGACGGCGAGTTCAACATCGCCAACCGCGGCATGATCGAGTTTATCGAAGTGCTGAAGCTGGACGTGGCGTTTCTCTATGAGTTGCTCGGCGCTTCGCAGGAACACTTGATCAAGCCGAAGAAGTTCCCGCAGACGTTCATCGACGAGGTGATTCTCGGCCATACCAACGAGCCGGAATATCGACGTCTGCAAAACAACGAGTACATGGAAGCGCTGAGAGACCGCACGGTGAAGGTCGACATCCCTTACATCACGCGCCTTTCGGAAGAGATCAAGATCTACAAGAAGGACTACAACTCCGGGAAGATCCGCGGCAAGCACATCGCTCCGCACACGATCGAGATGGCCGCGATGTGGGCCGTCTTGACCCGTCTCGAGGAACCGAAAAAGCACAATCTGTCGGTGATGCAAAAACTCAAGCTCTACAACGGCAAGTCGCTCCCGGGCTATACGGAAGACAACGTCAAGGAGCTGCGCAAGGAGGCCGCCCGCGAGGGGATGGACGGCATTTCTCCGCGCTACGTGCAAGACAAGATTTCGAATGCCTTGGTCGCCGAGCTCGACCAGCGTTGCGTCAACCCGTTCATGGTATTGAACGAGCTCGACGCCGGGCTCAAGGGACACTCGCTCATCACCAGCGAAGAGCAGCGCCAGCGGTTTCGCGAGTTGTTGGACGACGTGAGGCGCGAGTACGAGGACATCGTCAAGAACGAGGTGCAGCGCGCCATCGCCGCCGACGAGGCGGCGATCTCCCGCCTGTGCGGCAACTACGTCGACAACATCAAGGCCTACACGCAAAAAGAGAAGGTCCGGAACCCGTACACCGGCCAGGACGAAGAGCCCGACGAGCGGCTGATGCGCTCGATCGAAGAAAAAATCGACATCCCGGACAACCGCAAGGACGACTTCCGCCGGGAGATCATGAACTACATCGGCGCGCTGTCCCTCGACGGGAGGAAGTTCGACTACCGGACGAACGAGCGTCTGCACAAAGCGCTCGAGCTGAAGCTCTTCGAGGACCAGAAGGACTTCATCAAGCTGACGAGCCTGGTGTCTTCGGTGATGGACAAGGAAACCCAGGAGAAGATCGACATCGTTCGCGGCCGGCTGGTGCGCGACTACGGCTATTGTGACTCGTGCGCCAACGACGTGCTGCATTTCGTGGCGAGCATCTTCGCCCGCGGCGACGTCAAGGAACGGTAGCGCAAACCGCGATGCCCCGTATCGAATCCGACGTGAACCGTTTCCGGCAGATCGTTCGGGGAAAGGTGCGCGAGGAGCTGAAAAAGCACCTCGGGAAGACGGAGCTGTTCGGTAAGCAGGGCGGCCAGGTCGTCTCGATCCCGATCCCCCACCTCGAGTTGCCGTACTTCGTCCACGACACCGGAGGAAAAGGCGTCGGCCAAGGCGAGGGCCAAGGCGAGGAAGGTGCGGGAAAGGCCGGCGATCAGCCGGGAGAGCACATCCTCGAGGCGGAATTTTCCGTCGAGGAACTGGCGACAATGCTGGGCGAGGCGCTCGAGCTTCCGCGGATCGAGCCGAAGGGCACTGACGAGCTGGTCTCGCCGGCGGGGCGCTACACGGGGATCGCGACGTCCGGTCCCGAGTCGCTCCGCCACTTCAAGCGTTCGTATCGGCAGGCGCTTCGTCGCCTGATCGTGTCCGGCACCTACGACCCGACGAATCCCCGCGTCTCGCTGGTGCGCGCCGACCGGCGATATCGCACGTGGAAGCCGCGCCCGCTCCCCAAGACGAACGCCGCGATCATCTACGTCATGGATGTGTCGGGATCGATGGGCGACGAGCAGAAGGAGATCGTGCGCACGGAGAGCTTCTGGCTGGACGCGTGGATCCGCGGCCATTACCAGGGCGTGCGCACCGTCTACGTCGTCCACGATGCGGCCGCGAAGGAAGTCGACCGTGAAACGTTTTTCACCGTGCGCGAGTCCGGCGGCACGGTGATCTCGTCGGCGTACGAGCTCGCGGCGCGCATCATCGAGGAACGCTTCCCCGTCTCGGATTGGAATCTCTACCTGTTCCACTTTACCGACGGCGAGAACTACAGCCGACAGGATTCCGACAAGTCGGCGGACCTGCTCGCGGAAACGCTCCTTCCCGCGGTCAACCTCTTCGGCTACGGCCAGGTCGAAGCTTCGGGTACGAGGGGCGATTTCATCGATATTCTGCGCGCCCGCTTCGCGAGCGACGAACGCGTCGCGCTCTCCCGGATTCCCGACCGCGACGCCATCGTCGTTTCGATCAAAGACTTCCTCGGACGCGGGCGGTAGGGCGATGGCGAACGAGCTTCCCGTCGAGTTGGCGCGCGAACAGGAACGCATCGAAAAGATCGCCCGCGAGATGGGGCTGACGTTCTTCCGGGTCGTCTTCGAGATGGTCGACTGGCGGGAGATGAACGCCCTCGCCGCCTACGGGGGGTTCCCCACGCGCTATCCGCATTGGCGCTGGGGCATGGAGTACGCCGAGCTCGCGAAGAGCTACGAGTACGGGCTCCACAAGATCTACGAGATGGTGATCAACAACGATCCCACCTACGCGTACCTCTTGCAGGGGAACGCGATGGTCGACCAGAAGCTCGTCATGGCTCACGTGTACGGCCACGCCGATTTCTTCGTCAACAACGTCTACTTCGCGCACACGAACCGGAAGATGATCGACACGATGGCGAACCACGCGACACGCGTGCGCCGCCATCAAGAACGTTGGGGCGTCGAGAGCGTCGAGCGTTTCATGGACGCCTGCCTTTCGGTCGAGGACCTGATCGACCCCGGCGCCGTCTTCCGCGAGGCGAGGCGCGCCGGGCCGCCGGTCGACCAGCCGGACCAGCAGGATCCCGGCCGCATGCCGGCCAAGCCGTACCTCGACCGCTACGTCAA
>JANMVW010000221.1:0-19190 GCA_031393555.1 Acidobacteriota bacterium | reverse complement strand
CCCTACGTCGTCGGCGGACCGGTGATCGCCATCGCCACGTCGTAGTGGGTGACGAGGGGCTCGCGTTCGAGCAGAAACTCGTCGTCCTGAGGGTAGTAGCGAGCTTGTCCCGGATTTTCTCCGGCGAAGCTCTTGATCGCGTCCATGGACGTCCAGAGGGTCGTCACCATGAAGTGTGTGATGCCGTCCTCATCGCGCCGCAGGACGTAGACCCCCATGTTCCCCTGCGTCCCGCGAAAGTCCGACAGCCCTGTGCGCTTCAGGTGAGCCAGGTAAGCGTCTGCTTTCGGGGTCATCACGCGGCCGTGCCAAGTGCGGGCAATCATGACGGAATCCTCCTGGGCGGTGAAAGCGATTGTCTCACGGCTTTCCGGTCATTCGAGCTCCAGGATGTCCATCTTGTGAGCCTTTCTTCCCGCCCGCTCGGTCTTCGTCACCGGATCGTGCGAGATGAGACTCCGGGCCTTTTCCACGGTGCGCTCCGCCAGGGCGCGGGCGCCATCCCGCAGAGCGGCGCTGCGCTGTACGGTCGCGACGTTGCGCTCCATGTCCTCCGCCGACCAGCCGCGGCTGTGCGCGATGAACGGAAACTGAGGGACGTCGAACCCGAGTTCCGTGAAGAAAACGAGCATTTGGCCTGCGACCGCCTGGATGTTGTCCTGCCCCCCCGTAACGATGAACGAGGCGGCCTTGTTCCGGATCAGGACGTTGTCGCGGATCGTGACCTGATTCTGGATACAGTTCATCCGTTCGATCATCTTGAAGTAGAGCGAGCTGGCGGATCCCCAACGGATCGGCGACGCGACGATGATCGCGTCCGCCCAAAAGACGACCCCTTCGTACACCCGGTCCATCTGGTCGGCGCTGTCCATCTGTGTGATCGAGCAAGGCCACGTGCACGCTTGCGCGCTCTTCGAATAGTACCCCTCGCAGTGACGGAACGAGAGGTCGCGGATGCGGATCAGCTGCGTCTCGCAGTCGCAAGACGCCGCGGCGTGCAGGAGCGCGACATCGAGCAGCGCGTCGGAGGTCGAATATCGAGGATGCGCGACGTCCATCGCGGTCGTCGAGAGGCCGAGCACGCGCAGGCGCCCGGGCGTGCGTTCGAGCTTGCGCGAGAGGGGATGAGGAGCGTGCGGCAGCTTGTTCCGGGTTGTGACCGCATTCAAGTTCACGAGGAGGCGGCCGCCCTCTTCCTTCAGCTCGTAGCGCGGCACGCGGTCGGCTTCGAACCCGGGCTCGCCCTCTCCCGAGACGCGATGGAATTTCCAGTTGTGCCAAGGGCACACGAGGTAGCCCGCATCATCACAGTGCCCCTCTCCGAGTGGGCCGCCGGCGTGGTTGCAAACTCCGGAAACGGCCCCGAAACGGCCGTCAGCAAACGAAAGCGCGATCTTCGTCCGGCCGATCGCGATCTGCCGCAACGGCTTCGATTTCAGCTCGGCCACGTCGCCGAGGTCCTGCCATTCGGGGGGGGCCAGGCTTGTCCATCACGCCTCCTGAGGTCGTCCGCCATTGTCTCCCGGTTTGGTGCGCCAGACGACGATTCGTCCCTGGTAGCATGCGGGCGAGGAATGCGACCCGGGAGGACATCATGAGACAGGGGTTGGGTGTCGCGGTGTTTGCGGTAACGATGGGTCTGGCGGCCTGCTCCGGCCGCTCCGAAGCTCCGGAGGCAAAAAAAACGATGACGCCCGAGCGCACGAAGTACGTCGAGGTCGCTTTGACTTCGGACCTGTTTGCCAAGCTGACCGACAAGGAGCGGGCGATGGTTCCGCTCCTGATCGATGCCTCCCGCGAGATGGATGCGATCTTCTGGTGGGAGGGCTACGGTGATAAAGCCCCCCTGCTCGCGGCGATTGCCGACCCGGAGTCGAGGCGGTTCGCCGAGATCAACTACGGCCCCTGGGACCGATTGAACGCGAATGCCCCCTTCGTACCCGGGGTCTCCGACAAGCCCAAGGGGGCGGGTTATTACCCGACCGACATCACGAGCCAAGAATTCGAAGCGGCGGCGTTGGTGGACCCTTCCTTCAAGAGCCCTTACACGATGATCCGCCGCGATGCGCAGCGGAACCTCGTCGCGGTGCCTTTCCGCGAGGCCTTCGCCGAGCACGTGCAGCGCGCGGCCGGAAAGCTGCGCGAGGCCGCGGCGTTCGCGGACGATCCGGGACTTCGCAACTACCTCGAGCAGCGCGCCAAGGCGCTGCTCGACGACGAGTACCAGCCGTCCGATCTCGCCTGGATGGACATGAAGAAAAACGGCGTCGACATCGTGATCGGCCCCATCGAAAACTACGAGGACCAGCTTTTCGGCATCAAGACAACCCATGAAGGGTACGTTCTCTTGAAGGACCGCGAATGGAGCGCGCGCCTGGCGAAGTACGCGACGTTCCTCCCCGACCTGCAGCGCGGCTTGCCGGTGCCGGCCGAATACAAGAAAGAGACGCCCGGGACGGATTCGGACCTGAACGCCTACGACGCCGTCTTTTACGCCGGGGACTGCAACGCCGGGTCGAAGACGATCGCGATCAATCTGCCGAACGACGAGCAGGTCCAGTTGCAAAAAGGAACGCGCCGCCTGCAACTGAAAAACGCCATGCGCGCGAAGTTCGACAAGATCCTCGTGCCGATCGCCGACCGGCTCATCGCCGCCGACGAGCGCGCGCACGTCCAGTTCGACGCCTTCTTCGAAAACGTGATGTTTCATGAGGTCGCCCACGGCCTGGGCATCAAGAACACGATCAACGGCAAGGGGCCCGTCCGCGCGGCTCTCAAAGAGCAAGCGGGAGCCCTCGAAGAGGGGAAGGCCGATGTGCTCGGCCTGTACATGGTCGCCAAGCTGAAGGAAAAGGGAGAGCTCGGCGACCTCGACATGACGAACAACTACGTCACGTACCTGGCGAGCCTCTTCCGCTCGATTCGATTCGGGGCGACCGAGGCGCACGGCCGCGCGAACCTGGCGCAGTTTCTGTTCTTCAGGGACATGGGTGCCTTCAGCCGCGACGTCGCCACCGGAACCTACCGCGTCGATCCTCCGAAGATGCAGGCGGCGATGAACGCGCTTTCGGAGAAGATCCTGAAGCTCCAGGGCGACGGAGACTACGACGGGGTCGTAGCGTTCCTTCCGAAGAAGGGGACGATGGACCCGATGCTCGCGAAAGATCTCGCGCGACTCGCCGAAGCCGACATCCCGACCGACGTCGTGTTCAAGCAGGGGATCGACGTCCTCCAAGGAACGTCGCGCTAGGCGATCGAGCGCTCAGTCCATCTTCGGCAACGGGAGCGGGTGGTCGATCCGAAGGAACGCCAGGGCTTCCTTCGTGGTCCTGAAAACGCCCACCTCCCGCTTGCTGCGCGGGTCCAACTCCCTGTTCGTCTGGAACATCCGCCCAAGCGCAAACGCTAGGTCCCCGGGGGCGACGATCGCGAGCCTCGAGCTTCCACGCGACGCGTCCGCACCGGCGGCCACGACGGCCAGGTCGCGCACCCGATCGGTCGAAGGCAATGCGATCTCTTTCATGTGCGTCACGTCGACGAGCTCGTCGTAGCCGATCGTGTCTTCTCGCGAGGAAATCTCACGCTGGTATTCGAACACCTGTTCGTCGGTCACCGTTCCGTACGCAGCGGCAACGATGACATGGGCGTCACGATCCAAGCGAAAGGCGAGTGGCATGATTCCCCCCTTCCCGTGTCCCGACTTGTGCCTCGATCATACCGCCGTACGGCACGCTGAAAAGCCTCCAAAGGGCTTCGGCCGAGCACACATCTCTACGTGAACTACCCGTGAGGGCATGAAAACGAAAGAGCTTATACGGTGACCCTCGGCTATGCGTCAACCTGTTCGATCCCGCTGACGACCACCACCGCGGACCCGGCGTCTCGATGCCGCTCATCGTCAAAGCGAATCGCTTCGACGTCAGGCGGCGCGCTCATTCGAACTCCACATCCGCCAACCGGACGACGATGCTGTGGCCCGTCATCTTCTTCGTCATGGCTTCGTCCGCGGTGAGCAGCGGGAAGCCGAGCCGTTCGGCGACAGCGACGTAGGCCGCGTCGTAGAGGGCGATCCGATACGTCCATGCAATTCCTGTGGCCTTGCGAAGCAGCTCCCAGTCAAGGGGGACGATCTCGAGGCCGAGTTTCTCCAATAGATCGAGTGCCTTCGTGGCATCGGCCTCTTCGGCGCGCTCGCTGTACCTGACCGCGTTCAGGATCTCGAGCAGGGCAAAATCGGGAATGACGAGTTTCGTGCGGCCCGACTGGTGAAGCGATCGCAACGCGACGGCTTTGTGCCGCTGGGGTTCGTCATGCCGTGTGAACCACTTTGCAGCCACCGATGCGTCCAGGACGTACTTTGGGTGTGCGGCGCGAATCACGACCGGGCCTTGCTCTTCTTCGCGCGATACCGCGCTTTCGGTTCTCGGACACCGAGGGCGCGGGTTTCACGGAATTCACGAATGACCTTCACGGGATCCCACACCCCCAGCTTTTCGGCCAGAGCATCCATGCCGCGACATGCCTCGTCCCTCTCGCGTCGGACCTTGGCTTCTTCCTTCTCTTTCCGGCGTTCGTCGAGGTAGCGCGTCAGAGCGGACTGGACCAGGGTGCTCCGACCAACGCGAGAATCCGTGGCCTCGGCATCGATCGCCTTCAGTAAATCGTCCGCGAGGAAAACATTGACTCTCGCCACCAATCGCTCCTGATTCACACACTTTATGCGCACACTTGAGTATGCGCAAGATAAATCAATAAGTATGTGCAATTACCGGATCTGGTGTGGTCGTCCAACGCCTTTGGAACGAGGTCTACCTCGTCTCCAGCTCCTCGATCGTCCTCGGCCAGTCCTTCCCCAGGAGACGCGAGAGGGCGCGGTCCGCCAACAGTTTCCCGCCGGTCTGGCAGCGCGCGCAGTAGTTGGCCTCGTTGGCCGCGTAGACGATGCGTTGCACGGGGGAGCCGCAAACGGGGCACGGCTCTTTGAAACGTCCGTGAACGGCCATGCCCGGCCGGAACGCGGTGACCTTCTCGGGAAAATCGTCGCCCGCGCCGGCGGCCAGCCGGTCGCGCCAAGCGATCAACGTCGCCCGCGTCGCGTCCCGAAGGCGCTCGATCTCGCTCGTGTCGAGATTGCGCGTCAGCTGCGTGGGGGACAGCCTCGCCGCGTGGAGGACCTCGTCGGAGTACGCGTTCCCGATGCCGCTGAAGATCGCAGGGTCGGTCAGCGCGCGCTTCAACGTCCGGTTCTCGCGGGTCATTGCCTCGCGGAACGCGTCGAGCGTGGCGTCCAAGGGTTCGATGCCGCCGCGACTCAGCGCGGGCAGAGCGCCCTCCCCGTGAACCACGTGGAGCGACGCCCGCTTTCTCGTGCCCGCCTCCGTCAGAGTCAGCGTGCCCGTAGTGAAATCGAAAGCGGCGAGCGCCGGCTTTCCGGCGAGCTTCGCCCCCTTCGACTTCCAATGCAGACGACCCGCGATCATCAGGTGGATCGCGAGGAAGAGGTCCTCTTCGAGGGCGACCACGACGCGCTTCCCGAGCCTCAGCACGCCCGTGACCCGTTTGTTCTCGACGGCCAGGAGCGGAGGCGAAACGGTGCGAAGAAAGAAAGGGCTGTTCAGCCGGACCCGTTCGAGCGTAGCCGTCGCGATGCGGTGGTTGAGCGCCGCGACGTAGACATCGACGTCGGGGAGCTCCGGCATCAGTGCGAGGCGCGACGGAGGCGATCGGCGATGGCCAACGCCAAACCTTCGTTTCCTCCGGGGGGCGCGGCCAGGATCAACGGGACGTCGCCCGCGTCCAGCTCGCGCATCGCCGTGAAGAGGTTGCGAGCCGCCTCTTCGAGGTCGCCCGTTTGCGTGAGCGCGCGCAGGACGACCGGAACGCCGTAGCGGCGCTCGAGCTCGGCGACGACTCCGGCGGCCTCTTCTTTGCTGGTGAAAACGCCGAGCAACCCGACGCAGCCCGCATCGACAGGCAACGCAACCGGGCCCGGGAAAAGGTGCAACGGCGTGCGGGGCGCGTAGTGCACTCCGCTCATGCCCGGGGAGGCTGCGGGGACTCCCGGTGCCGCCGTGACGGGGGCTCGCGCCAGGCGCACGCTGGCCGTCGCCTCGATCGCCTCCACCGAGACACCGCCCGGGCGCAGCAGCGTGAGTGTGCCGTCTCCGGCGATGGCGACGACCGTCGATTCGACGCCGACCGTGGACGCGCCGCCGTCGAGGACGATCCCGATTCGATCGCCGAGCTCCTGGACGACGTGGGCCGCCGTCGTCGGGCTGATGCGTCCGAATCGGTTCGCGCTGGGCGCCGCGAGCGGAAGCGCGACCGTCTTCAACAACGCCTGCGCGACGGGGTGCGACGGCATGCGGATGGCGACCGTGTCGAGCCCGCTCGTCACGAGGTCGGGGATCTTCCGCCCGCGGGGGAGGACGAGCGTCAACGGGCCGGGCCAGAACCTGCGCAACAGGATGTCGGCGCGCTCGCGTGCGAGCTGAGGCAGGCGACTGACCTCGACGACGCCTTCGTCCTCGAGCCCGGAGAGCACCTCGCGCTCGAGCGGCCCGGCCGGGCGCACGACGTGCACGATCAACGGGTCGAAGCTGGGACGGTCTTTCGCCGCGAAGATCCGCGCGACCGCCGAGGCGTCGAAAGCGTTCGCGGCGAGGCCATAGACGGTTTCGGTCGGCATCCCGACGAGTTCGCCGCGCCGAAGCGCGTCGGCGGCGCGCCTGACGTTGTCGAGGGACGGGGTTAGGATCGTTGCCACGGAACCTCCCTTGCAGCCCGGAGATAATACCGCCATGCGCCGCCGGACCCTCGATCCTCCGAAAGCCGCGGTGTCCGCGCATCCCCGCGCGCACTTCGACCCGAAAAGCGGGTGGTTCCGTCGGATCGAGCGAGCGACGAGCCTCTTCCTGAGTCACGAGGTATGGCCGCGTGTTCCCGGCGGCTCGTTGCCGTACTCGGCGATCCTCGAGCGATTCCTGACCGTCGCCGTCGCTGAGATCCCGATCGTGAATCTCCCCGCGCCGTTTGATGGAATCCGGGTGCTTTTCCTGTCCGACATCCATGCGGGTCCGTTTCTCTCCCGGGGTGCGTTGGCGAGGGTGTTCGCGCGCCTCGCCACGCTCGAGGCGGACGTCGTGATTCACGGCGGGGACCTGGCGACCTCCAACGTGCAAGAGATCCGGCACCACGAAGACGCGGTGGGGCGGCTGACCGCGCCGCTGGGCGCGTTCGCCGTCTACGGTAATCACGACCACTACACCCACGACGTCGAGGAAGTCGGACGGTTCTTCGAGTCGTGCGGTGTGCGCGTGCTCAACAACGACGCCATCGCCGTGTCCCGAGACGGCGCACGCATTGCGCTTGCGGGAATCGACGACTGGAACATCGGCCGGCCCGATCTCGACCTTGCGATGCTGCGCGCGGGCGAGGTCGCCCCCGGCGCGCCCATCGTCTTGATCTCCCACAACCCCGACGCCTCCCTCGAAGCCTCCGCGCGCGGGGTGGCGCTTACGCTCTCCGGGCACACCCACGGAGGGCAGGTGAGGATCCCGGGCCGGCCGGTCCTCGTGCGCATGAGCCGCTTTCGGCTCGACGAGGGACGCTTCGAGCACCACGGCGCGCATATCGTCGTGAGCCGTGGGCTGGGTGTGTCGGGGATCCCGCTCCGGATCGCCTGCGCCCCGGAGGCGCTGCTCGTCACCTTAAGGGGGGTCAGGTCTCCCGTTTAGTACGCGTCGTCCTGTTCGATGCGCGACGCGACCCAGTCGAATTCGCCTCCGACGAGCTTTCCGCCGCAAGACGCGCAGACCGTCGCGCCGCCGCCTAGGGTGAGCGGCGCGCCGCACGAGGGGCAGTTGGGCTGTGCCGCGACCGTGCCGGGGATCGCGCGCAGGAACGTCCAGTACTCCGAGAACGCGCGCGGGGCCGTCCTGCTCCCGCCGACAACCTTGCCCGAGGCGTCCTCGGTCCAGTCGAGCGCCCGCGCGAAGATGCGCACGGTGATCGATTCGTAGAACGCGTCGGCGTCGAGTTTCGCCAGCGCGATGCGGGTCACCGCGACCTGCTCCACACGGTTGACGAGAGAAAACGCTGAGTAACGTTCCATCCAAAAACGATGCGTCTCGAAAAGCGCATCGGTTTCGAGCGGCCGTGCGCGCTCCCACTCCCGCCGGGACCACGCGTCTTGCAACGCGAGGAACGTGGTCCGCACCCGTTCTTCGAAAGCGGGCCACGAGTGATCCGGGTGTCTCCCCTCGAATCCGCGCTTCGCGGCCGGAAGGCGCGGATCACACACGGTCGGAAAATCGGTGCCCCGTTCGACCCCGCCGCCTTCGTCGACGTCGAGCTCCGGCGGGGTCAACGGACGCCGGCTTGCGTACGGCATCGTGTCGACCTCCCACTGCGTGAGGCCGCCGCGTCGTTGGGCGCCGCAACTCGGGCAGGTCCCATCGGTTTTAGGCTCGAGCGTCGAACCGCAGCCGGCGCACCCAAGCGTCCTCATCCGCTCGGGGACGGGGGAGCGCACCCCGGCCTTCCTCCGGAACGACCACCGTTCTTTGCACAGCAGCTGCGCGTTGGTCCCCGTCCGCGTCTCCGTGAGATTCGCTTCGAACTCCACGTCGATCCGAACGAATCCGGCCTCGGTGGACGCCTGCACGATCCGTGTCGCGCCGAACACGACCTGAGACACCGAGGCGAGGTCGGCGCGGTCGGCGAACAGCTTGTCGATCGCGTCTTTTGCCATCCAGGCCTCGAGCGGCTCTCTCCGGCCTGCTCCGCGCATCTCTTGCGCTCTCGCATAGACGAGCTGCGCGAAGTCGATGAACACGGGCTCCGAAAAGAACGGGTCGGTCGCGCGCACCGGCGTCAGATTCACGGGCCCGCGTCGCGCCGCAACGGGCTGGGGGATGACGCTCGAATTCTCGCCGACGCCATGCGAAAACACGCCCGAGCGCGCCATCCTCGACACGATGATCACGATGACGATCACGAGCGGAACGCCGATTACCGGATGAGCGAACACGAGCCAGAGGAGCAGCCGGATGAGAGCGAAGATCAGCCCCGCGTCGCCCCCTTCCCCTCCGCCCCCGCCTCCACCGCCGGAATAGCCGCCGCCTCCGCCCACCCGCGCGAGCGCGGAACCCGCAAGGGTCAGAGCCACGGCCAGGAAAGCCGCGGCGGCCGCCTTGCGCCTCACGGCACGATCCGCGGGGCGTTCGGGCTCTCGTTGACGTCCGTCGCATCCGCGGGTATCCGAAGTCGGAGGATCGCACCGATCTGTTCGAGCCCCTGCACGAGGTCTTGAAGCGTGCGCGGCCGCGACGGATCGCCTGTCTCGCTCCAACGCAAGTCGGCCCACACGCCGCCCGGGACGCGGCCCTCGATCCCGAGGTCGGGGACGAGCGCCACCCGCTCTTCGAGCAGCGAGACGTAGACGAGAAGCCCGGTACGTCCCCGCGTCCCGTGGACCGATTCGGCGAGGAAGTGCTCCGCCGCCGCGCGCTCGACTTGCCTGCGCCTGCGAGCCGCCGGGACGATCGCGCGCATCAGCGCGGGCGTACGGTGCGCGAGCCAGGTCACGAGCGCGAACACGAGTGGGACGTCGAGGGCGACGGCGATCGGGGGGAAAAGCGTCGGAGCGAACAGCGCGACGAGCAGGACGAGCATCGCGCCGCCGGCGCCGAGCGTCCCCGCGGCGTCCAGGTACGATCCGGATCGTGCCGCGGCCACGACGATCAACTCGGCGGCGGTGTCCCGTTCGGCTTCGCTCACCGCCTGCTCGATGGCTTCGGAAAACGCGCGATCGGTACGAATCATGGCTCGGTGAGTGTACATTTGGTTGGCATGAAGACGATTCTCCTCATGAGACACGCAAAGGCGGTGCCTGGGGTTCCCGGGCAGAAAGATTTCGACCGAACTTTGGCCGAACGGGGCCACGACGATGCGCTGCGCATGGGTCGGACGCTCGCGAAGGTCGGAGACGTTCCGGACGCGATCGTGTCGTCTCCGGCCGCGCGAGCGAGGCAAACGGCCGAGGCCGCGGCGCGGGCGATGAAATTCGCCGGCGCGATCCAATTCGAGCGCGCGCTGTACGACGCCCACGGCGAAGCGTGGCTCGCGGCCTTGAGGGCTCTCCCCGAGTCGGCGGAGTCGGTACTCGTCGTCGCGCACAGCCCCGGAATCGACGAGGCCGCCGCGCTCCTTACAGGCGCCGAGCCCGGCGCGTTCGACATCCCGACGGGGGGGACGATTGCCTGCTGCGACGGGACCAAGCATTGGCGTGACCTGGGATCCGGAACGAGTTCGCTGCTCTGGTTCTTGAGGCCGAAACTGGTCGAGCGACTGTAGGCTCGCCGCCCGGGTTTCGCGCTACAATCCCGCGACTTCCGGGAGGACCCCTGATGGCCTTGGCCGCTTTCAATCTCAAGCGCTGGATCGACGAGCACCGTCACCTTTTGAAGCCGCCGGTCGGCAACAAGATGGTCTGGCAAGACACCGAGTTCCAAGTGATGATCGTCGGTGGCCCGAACGCGCGGAAGGACTACCACATCGAGGATGGCGAAGAGCTGTTCTTCCAGATCGAAGGGGACATCGTCGTCAAGGTCATCGAAGGCGGCAAGCCCCACGATGTCGTGATCAAGGAAGGGGACATCTTCCTCCTCCCTCCGGGGATCCCTCACTCGCCTCAGCGGCCCGCAGGCTCCATCGGCATGGTGGTCGAGAGGATGCGTGAACCCAAAGAGATCGACCATCTCACCTGGTTCTGCGAGGGGTGCGGCGCTCTGCTCCATGACGCGACCTTCCACTGTAAGGACTTGGGCACCGAGCTCAAGCCGATCATCGAAGGGTTCTTCACCGACGAGGCGAAGCGCACTTGCAAGAGTTGCGGCATGGTGATGGGTAAGCCCGAGCTCCCGAAGGCGGGCTAGGCCCGGTGGATCCGCGCCGCGTTCTGAAGATCGACCTCCACACGCACATTCTTCCGGAAAATCTCCCGGATCTCACCGAGCGTTACGGGACGCCCGGCTTCATTCAGCTCGACCACCACGCGCCGGGGTGCGCGCGGATGATTCTTGACGGCGCCCTCTTTCGCGAAATTCAGGACAACTGCTGGGACGCGCGGAGGCGCCTCGAAGATTGCGCCGCGACCCATGTCGACGTGCAGGTGCTCTCGACGGTTCCCGTGATGTTCAACTACTGGGCGAAGCCGGAGCACACCCTCGACCTCGCGACGATGCTGAACGACCACGTCGCGTCGATCGTTGAAAGCACCCCGAGCCGCTTCGTGGGATTGGGAACGCTCCCGATGCAACAGGCCGACCTCGCCATCTACGAGCTCGAGCGCTGCGTGCGCGATCTCAAGCTCGCGGGAGTGCAGATCGGCACGCACATCAACGGTTGGAGCCTGGACCACCCGGATCTCTTCCCGATCTTCGAAGCCGCCGCCGATCTTGGCGCCTGCGTCTTCGTCCATCCGTGGGACATCCTCGGCAAAGACCGCATGACGAAGTACTGGCTCCCGTGGCTCGTCGGAATGCCGACGGAAACTTCGCTTGCGATCTGCTCGGTGATCTTCGGCGGCGTTCTCGAGCGGCTGCCACGACTGCGCATCGCGTTTGCGCACGGCGGCGGCTCGTTTCCCGGCACCGTCGGACGCGTTCAGCACGGGTTTCTCTCGCGCCCCGACCTGTGCGCCGTGGACAACGCGGTGGCCCCCAAGGACTACCTCGGCCGGTTCTACGTGGATTCGCTCGTGCACGATGCCGAGGCCCTGCGTTACCTCGTGCGGCTGATCGGCGCGGAGCGCGTCGCGTTGGGCTCGGACTACCCGTTCCCCCTGGGAGAGTCCGTCCCCGGGACGCTCATCGAATCGATCGCGGACTTCGACGCCCCGACGAAGGAGCGGTTGCTCGGCGGCACCGCGCTCGAGTTCCTCGCCGTGGCGCGCGATCGGTTCCTGGGATGATGCCGAGCTTCGACCCCACCGAGAACTTCGCGAAGCGCCTCGACGAGCGCGATCCGCTCGCTCCGTTCCGCGACCGTTTCGCGCTTCCCGGGCGCGGCGGGGTGCCTGTTTTGTATTTCAACGGGAATTCGCTGGGGCTGATGCCCAAGGCCGCGCGCGAACTCGTCACGCGCGAATTGGACGATTGGGCGGCGCTCGCGGTCGACGCGCATTTCGCCGGGAGAACGCCCTGGTTTTCGTATCACGAGGTGCTTCGCGAACCCAGCGCACGCCTGGTCGGCGCGCTCGCCAACGAAGTGGTGATGATGAACGGGCTGACCGTGAACCTTCACCTCATGATGGCGACGTTTTTCCGGCCCAAGGGCTCCCGCGACAAGATTCTGATCGAAGAGGGCGCCTTTCCGTCCGACACCTACGCCGCGCAGACGCAGCTCGCGCTTCATGGGATCGACCCCGTCTCAGGATTGATCCGGGTCGCGCCGCGCCCGGGCGAGGCGACCTTGCGGACGGAAGACCTGGTCGCGTTGATCGAGCGGCGCGGAAGTGAGATCGCGGTCGTGCTTCTCCCCGGCGTCCAGTACTACACCGGTCAGTTTTTGGACATTGCGGCCGTCACGAAGGCCGCGCGGCGGCAAGGTTGCGTCGCCGGGTGGGATCTGGCGCACGCCGCGGGCAACGTCCCGTTGAAACTGCACGACTGGGATGTCGATTTCGCCGCGTGGTGTTCGTACAAGTACCTCAACGCGGGGCCCGGCGCGATTGCGGGATGCTTCGTCCATGAGCGCCACGCGACAAACAAGGCGCTTCCCAGAATGGGCGGCTGGTGGGGAAACGATCCCGCCACGCGATTCCGCATGCATGAGCAGCGCGACTTCGTTCCCCGCGCAGGAGCGGACGGCTGGCAATTGTCCAACCCTCCCGTCCTCGCGATGGCCCCGTTGCGAGCGTCGCTGGCCATCTTCGACGAAGCCGGGATGGACGCGCTGCGCCGCAAGTCCGTCGTCCTGACGGCCTACCTCGAATGGTTGCTCGGACAAGCGCAGGACAAGCGCTTCGAGGTGATCACGCCGGGAGGCTTCGACGAGCGCGGCTGCCAGTTGTCCCTTCGCATTCTCTACCGGCCGACGGAGACGCTCCACGAGCTCGAAGCGCTCGGCGTCGTCGGCGACTTCCGGCCCCCCGACGTCGTGCGCGTTGCGCCGGTGCCGCTCTACAACACGTTTCACGAGGTTTGGCGCTTCGTGCACCTGCTGCAGAGCGCGGGCCTCGCGGGTTAGACGAACATGGCGGACACGACGAAATCGATCACCATCGTGGGCGCGGGCTTGGGCGGCGCCCTCATGGCGGTGTTCCTCGGGCGCGCGGGGCACCGGGTCAGGGTCTACGACCGGCGCCCGGATCCGCGAAAGGGTGGTCTGGGGCGCGGCCGCTCGATCAACCTCGCCATCTCGACGCGCGGGCTAGCCGCGCTCGAGCACGTCGGCCTCGACAAGAAGCTCCTCGAGGTCGCGATTCCGATGCGCGGGCGCATGGTGCACGCGCTCGACGGCGGCCTGACGTTCCAACCCTACGGCCATGAAGCTCAACACGTCATCCATTCGGTCTCGCGCGGCGGTCTGAACCGGCTCCTCGTCGAGGCGGCCGAAGCCATGCCCAACGTCGAGGTTCGCTTCGGGCGACGCTGCGTCGATGTCGATCTCGAAACCGCGGCGTGCGTGTTTACGGACATCGACACCGGTGCGAGCGATTCCGTGGCCGCCGATCTCGTGATCGGCGCGGACGGCGCCTTCTCCGAGGTCCGACAGGCGATGCAACAGACCGATCGATTCGAGTATGCACAGACGTATCTCGAACACGGTTACAAAGAGTTGACGATCCCGGCGGCCGAGCGCGGCGGCTTCCGGATGGAACCCAACGCGCTCCACATCTGGCCGCGTGGCGGCTTCATGATGATCGCGCTCCCGAACGTCGACGGGTCCTACACCTGCACCTGCTTCTGGCCTTTTGCAGGGGACAATTCCTTCGCAGCCTTGGCGACCCGTGAGGAAGTGCGCGCGTACTTTTCGAAGACCTTTCCGGACGCGGTTCCGTTGATGCCGTCTCTCGAGGAAGACTTCCTGTTGAACGCGGTGGGCAGTCTGGTCACCGTTCGGTGCGCGCCGTGGCGCTTCAAGGATCGGGTGGCGCTTCTCGGAGATGCGGCTCACGCCGTCGTCCCGTTCTACGGTCAGGGCGCCAACGCGGCGTTCGAAGATTGCCTCGTCCTCGACGAGTGCTTGCGGGAATTCTCGGGCGACATTGCGGACGCGCTCGCCACGTATGAGCGGCGCCGCAAGCGGCACGCGGACGCCCTGGCCGACCTCGCGATCGGGAACTTCCTCGAGATGCGAGACAAGACGGCGTCCAAGACGTTTCTCTTGGGAAAGAAGGTCGAAAAGGTGCTCGCGAAGCTCTTCCCGGGGCGCTTCGTTCCTCTCTATTACATGGTCAGCTTCAGCCGCACGCCGTATGCCGACGCCGTGCATCGCGCGCGAGCGCAGTGGCGGATGGTGTTCGCGGCAGCGGGTGTTGCGCTCCTTGCCGTCCTCGTCGTTCTTGCCGCCGTCCTGGCGCGGAGGTAACTCGATGGCCGATTTGACCTACGCGTCGTATCTGCAGCTCGACACGCTGCTCGGCCTGCAAGAGCCGCGCTCGACGCCGCCGGAACACGACGAGATGCTCTTCATCGTCATCCATCAGGTGTACGAGTTGTGGTTCAAGGAGCTGCTGCACGAGATCGAGAAGGTGAAGCGCGACTTCTCCGAGGGCGATCTGTTCGGGGCGATCCAAACGTGGAAGCGCGTGCGGACGATCATGAAAACGCTCGTCCAGCAGCTCGACATCCTGGAGACGATGACACCGATGTCCTTTTCGGCGTTTCGCGAGAGGCTCGACACCGCGTCCGGTTTCCAGTCCTACCAGTTCCGGGAGTTCGAGTTCGTGATGGGGTTCAAGCGCCCCCACATGTTGAAGTACGCGGTCGGCCCGGTCGCGCTCGCGGCGCTCGAAAAACGGCTTGCCGAACCGTCGGTCATGGATCACTTCTACGATTTCCTCGCGCGTCAGGGCGTGGCGATCCCCAACGAGCTGCGCGAGAAGCCCCGCACCTCGGCCGACCATCCCAACGAGGCGATCCAGCGCGCACTTTTGAACCTCTATACGACGCGTCCCGAGCTGGCGATCTTGTTCGAGTCGATGACCGACCTTGACGAGGGCTTCCAGGAATGGAAGTACCGGCACGTCAAGCTCGTCGAGCGTACGATCGGGAACAAGCGGGGGACCGGAGGCTCGATGGGTGTCGAGTTCCTCAAACAAAGCCTGTTCCAGCCGCTTTTCCCGGACCTGTGGGCGATACGACACGAGTTATGATCGCGCGGCGAACGGTCCGAGTTCGACGTCGTGCGATTCAAAGACTATCCTTTGTTCTGTCCCGGTCTCTGACCACTCTTTTGAGGTTCATGTGCTGAAAGACTTTCTGATTGCTCTCGTCGTCTCCGTCGTCGCGATCCAGATCATGGTGTTTTGCACGACGATCTACCTGCACCGTTCCGCCACCCACCGCGCGCTGACGCTGCATCCGCTGGCTCAGTGGCTGTTTCGCTTTTTCACCTGGATGACCACCGGGATCGTCCCGCGCGGCTGGGTCGCCGTGCACCGCAAACATCACGCTCATACCGACGAGGAGGGGGATCCCCATAGCCCCAAAATCGTCGGATTCTGGAAGGTCCAGCTCGGCAACGTCTTTTACTACATCAAAGAGAGCCGCAACGGAGAGACCGTGGCGACCTACGCCAAGGACATGGTGGCTTCCGACATCTGGGACCGCGCCCTGTTCAACCACGGGAGCTTTGGGCTCGTCGTCGGGACCGCGGTGGCGTGCAGCCTCCTGGGGTGGTGGGGCCTTTTCACCGTGGCGTTCGCCGGCTTCATGTACGTCTTCGTTCTGTCGTCGTCGATCAACGGACTCTGCCACCGCTTCGGTTACAAGAATTTCGACAACACCGCCGGCAACTTCCGTAGCATCGCGCTCATCACGGGCGGCGAAGGGTTGCACAACAACCACCACGGCCGTCCGCGCTCCGCCAAGTTCAGCGTGCGCCCCTCCGAGATCGACCCGGCGTGGCCCATCATTCGCGTGCTGGAGCTCGTCGGTCTGGCCCGGGTCCCGAAGGTCGCGGCGTAGACGGCTTGCTGTACGACATCACCCCCGGCGTCACCGCCGCCCTGGCAGTCTGGCCCGGCGACACGCCCCCCTCGCGCGAAGTGCTGGCCGACTTTAAGCGCGGCGACAACATCACGCTCTCGACGCTGCGCGCGACCGTGCATCTCGGCGCGCACGCCGACGCCCCCAGCCACTACGGCCGAGGCGCCGCCTCGATCGAGTCCCGACCTCTCGACCTCTATCTCGGGCCCTGTCGCGTCGTCCGGATTTCGGCGTCGAAGGGGACGCGCATTCCGCCCTCGGCGATTCCGGCGCGTCTGCGTGCCGAGCGCGTGCTCATCGCCACCGGCAGCTCCCCCGACCCGTACGCGTTCAACGAGGACTTCGTCGCGCTCGATCCCGAAACCGTCGATCTCCTCCACGAGCGCGGTGCGCGACTCGTCGGCATCGACACGCCCAGCGTCGATCTCTATGCCGCCAAGAAACTCGTGGCGCACGAGCGATTCCTGGCGCACGACATGGCAATCCTCGAAGGTCTCGTTCTGTCGCACGTGCCCGAGGGCGAGTACGAGCTGATCGCGCTTCCCCTCAAGCTCGCCGGCTTCGACGCGAGCCCGGTCCGAGCGGTGCTGCGGACCTTCTAGCCGAGCTCACTCCGCCCGGTTCCGGAACGCCCGCCCCGCGCGGTAGAGGGCGAGGCGCTGCTCCGCGCGCGGATCCGTCTCGCCGCCCGACGCAGCCTTTCCGAAGGCCAAGGCTTGCTCCTCCGCGAGCACCGCGTCGGAAAAGCGTCCCGCCTCCGCGTAGGCCGCTGCCAACACCTCCAAGGTCTGAGCGTTCCTGTCGCCGGTCGCCGATACGGCGGCTTCCGCGAAACGCACGGCTTCGGTGCCGTTTCTGACTCGCGGGTCGGGATCGGTGGCGAGAATCCACGCCAGTCGTCTCTCGACGTCTGGAGAATCGGGGGCCCACCGCAGCGTCTCGCGGTACTCCTCCACGGCGTCACTCGTCCTTCCCAGCCCCTCGAGCGTCAGTCCGAGGTTCTGGTGCGCCTTGGCGAAGGACGGTCGGATCCCGACCGCCTTGACGAAATGGTCCAAGGCCTCGGACGCGTTCCCTTGTTGCGCCAGCAAGATCCCCAAGTTGTTGTGCGCGTTCGCGAACTTGGGGTTCCATTTCAGCGCCTCGCCGAACAACGCGGCGGCTTCGTCGAGTTTCCCCTGGCGTTGTCTCACGATCCCGAGGTTGTCGAGCCCTTCCGGGAAGTCCAGTTTCGCACGGAGCGCCGTCTGGAATAGAGCGGCTGCCGGTTCGAGCGCGCCGCGCTGGAGCAGGATCCCTCCCAGGTTGCCGTTCGCGATGAAGGAGCTCGGATTCTTGCGAAGCGTATCCCGCCAGAGCGTCTCCTCGTCCGCGTAGGCGTAGCCTCGTTGCCACGTGAGCGCTCCCAGAATCCCGATGACGAGCGCACCCAGCCCGAAGGCGGGCGTGGGCGTCAACAGTTTCGATCTTCGGAGCCCTGTGACGACCGCGGCCGCGACGAGGGCGAGCGGCCCGATCACGGCGAGGTAGGCGAAGTGATCCGCCACGAACGAGAACCGCATCGGGTAGACGTTGACGAACCCGAGCGCGGGGGCGAGCGTTCCCGCGAAGAGCAAGGCGGCCGTCAGCGGGCCCCGTCCGATGCGCCCTCGCGCAAACCAGAGCGCCGACAGCAGCGCGAGCGCGGCGGCGGGGACGAGGAGCATCGCGGGTGACGCACCCGCGAGGTCCCAGCGCGGATAGATGAAGGTCAACGGGTGCGGCCACGCCAGCTTCCCCAGATAGAACCAGAACGCGCGCCCTGCGACGATCAAGCGATCGAACGGTGAGAGCGCCCATTCGGGACCCGCGGCACCGACGATGAACCTCTCCATCCAGGACGTGAGAGCCCCTGCCGCGACGCCCAGGGGGATCATCGCCGCGAGCTGGACAACGTCTCGACGCGCGAGCCGGCCGCGCCGATACCACAAGACGACTGCGAGGGCCGCCGGGAGCGTGGCCGTGACCGACTTGCTCAACAGCGCACACAGGAAGAGCAGGACCGTCGCGGCGTATCTCACATGACCGGGCGCCGCATCCCGCGCCTCGTCGTCGTCGCGACCACCGAGGTATATCAGCGCCGCGAGGAGATAAAACGTCCCCGACAGCACGTTCTTGCGCTCGGTCACCCAGGCCACCGACTCGACTTGGATCGGATGCAGCACGAACAGGGCCGCCGCTGCCCACGCTCCGGGAACTTTGAGACGCCGGAGCAACTCCCAGAGGATGAGTCCGTTCAGCGCATGAAGCAGGACGTTCGTGAGATGGAAACCCAGCGGCCGCAGCCCCCAGAGATGGTATTCGACCCAGAAGCTGGTGTGGACGAGAGGGTAGTACTGCGGCACGGCCCCCAGCTCGAACCAGATCCGCTGAAGGCCCGCGAGCGATTTGAGGTTGGCGTTTTCCGTGACGTAGTCGTCGTCGTCCCAGACGAACCCGCCCTGCATCGCGGGCGCGTAGGCCAGCAGGGTCAAAACGACGAGGAGCAGCGACAGCCCGAGCCGAAGGCCACGGGTGGACGAGCGGGCCTCGGGATGCGCTGCGCGTGCGGCTCCGGTCATGCGAGCCTAACCGCGGGTCGTTGCCGGTGCCACGAAGCGATCGCCCACGAATTGAGCCGCGTAGAGGACCAGCGAGCAGCCGACCGGGAAGATCTGCTTCGCCTGGAGCGCTCTGCCGAAGGCGGTGGCCACAACGAGCAGCAGGGCCTCCATGGCGACACCCAGCAGGATGGACAGCCACGCCACGCGAAAGGCCGTCGCGGCGCGAGACGGAACGCTGGGGTGTGCAGGATCCATGGCGCGCGCATTCTGGACCGAACGACGTGCCAGGTAAAGGCGCGCCGCTGAGCCTACGGCACCAAGTAGAAGTAAATCATGCCGTCGTCTAGCTCGGTGTCGGCGTGCACTGCGTCGTCGAGGGTCGTCGCCGGCG
>JANMVW010000217.1:0-3595 GCA_031393555.1 Acidobacteriota bacterium | reverse complement strand
GTTCGTCACATCGTTGCCTTTGGTCGCGAAGCTCGGCCTCTCGTGGCACATGGGGGTCGACGGCATCGGGGTGCCGCTCGTTTTCCTGACGGCGATCATCCACCTGACCTCGGTGTTCACGTCATGGACTCTGAAGGAACGCGAGAAGGAGTTCTTCCTGTTCGTCGGGCTCCTCGTCACCGGCGTTTACGGCGTTTTCATCTCGCTCGACCTGTTCTTGTTCTTCCTGTTCTACGAGCTTGCGGTGCTCCCGATGTACGTACTCATCGGCATCTGGGGCTCATCGATGGAGATCGAAGGGCAGGGGCCTTTCCGCGCTCTCTTCAAAAAGGTCGGGGTCGGCCTGAAAGAGTACGGCGCGATGAAGCTGACGCTGTACCTCCTGGCGGGCTCGGCGTTCATCCTCATCGGGATCCTGCTCTTGTGGGTCGAAGGGGGCCGGCAGTTGGGCGGCGGGACGTTCGACTACGTCGCGCTCTCGAAGGCGACGTTTCACGGCGGCCTCGGCCGGACGATGTTCCTCCTGTTCTACGTCGGCTTCGGCGTGCTCGCGGGCATCTGGCCGTTCCACACCTGGTCGCCGGACGGCCATGCCGCCGCCCCCGCCGCGGGGTCGATGTTGCACGCGGGCGTGCTGATGAAGCTGGGCGCGTACGGCGTCTTGCGCATCGGGTTCGGGCTCCTCCCCGAGGCGACGCACGAGCTGGCCTGGCTCGTGGGGCTCGTCGCCGTGATCAACATCATCTACGGAGCGTTGGGCGCGGGCTGGCAGAAAGACATCAAGTATCTGATCGCCTACTCGTCGGTTTCGCACATGGGGATCGTGATGCTCGGGATGGCGACTTTGAACGAGGCCGGGCTCACGGGCTCCGTCTACCAGATGGTCGCGCACGGCATCATGACGGCGCTGTTCTTCACGCTGGTCAACCTCGTCTACAACATCTCCCACGTGCGGGACATGACGAAGATGGGCGGCTTCGCGCACCGCATGCCCGGAATCGCCTCGTTTTTCGTGATCGCGGGTTTGAGTTCTCTCGGGCTCCCGGGGCTCGCCGGCTTCGTCGCGGAATTTCTCGTGTTCCTGGGCACCTGGAGTTCCGCGCATCCCTGGTGGCTGATTCCCGGCGTCTTCGGGGCGTTCATCACGGCGCTTTACGTGCTGCGCGCCGTGCGCACGATCTTCCTCGGCCCGGCGCCTACGGGGCACCACGAGCTTCGCGATGCGCGGGGCGTCGAGTGGCTCAGCTTCGTGATCTTGAGCGGCGCGCTCGTCGTTTTGGGGGTCTGGCCCCGTCTGATCCTTTCGCCGTTGAACGCGGGTGTCGCGGATTTCCTGACGCGGCTGGGGCACTAGGCGATGAACATGACAGCCGCCTCCCTCGAGCTCGGAACGCTGGCCTTGGCCGTCCTCCTGCTCGCGTGGGACCTGATCCTTCCGGTGCGCAAGGCCGACCCCCGCCGCGGCGGATTGTTCGTGCTCGCGGGAGCGGGCCTCGCCGGGCTGATCGCCTGGTCTTTCGTTCTCCCCTCGCCGGTCGGGCTCACGGACGCCTTCGTGCTGGACGGCTTCGCGCTGTTCACCAAACGCATCCTCCTCGCCGCCGTCCTCCTCGCGGTCGTCGGGTTGTATCCCTACGCGCGCAAACGCGGCGTTGCCGACCGCTCGGGCGAAGCGCTCGTCTTGCTCCTGTTCGCCACGGTGGGCGGCATGGCGCTGTGCTCCGCGCGCGAGTTCCTGACCCTGTTCGTCGCGTTCGAGTTGCTGTCGCTGCCGCTTTACGTTCTGACCGCGCTCGAGAAGGAGCGAAAGACGGCGATCGAAGGGGCGATCAAGATCTTCCTGTTCGGCAGCGTCTCTTCGGCCGTCATGTTTTTGGGCATCGGCTTGCTGTTCGCCGCGACCGGGACGACGTTTTGGATGCGCGTGACGCAGTGGCCCCACGACCCCCTGGTGTCGATCGGGGCTGCGCTCTTGCTGGTGGGTTTCGGCTTCAAGATCGCGATCTTCCCCTTCTCGCTCTGGGTCCCCGACACCTACCAGGCCGCTCCGACGCCCATCCTGGCGTTTCTTTCGGTCGCGCCGAAAGCCGCCGCCGTGGCGGCTTTGTTCCGGCTGGTCTTCGAGGTGTTCCAGCCGGCGGGTGTCCCGGTGACTCACTGGCTCGCGATATTGGCGGGCCTCACGATGACCGTCGGGAATCTCCTCGCGCTGCGGCAGCACGACCTGAAACGCCTCCTCGCATTTTCAGGGATCGCGCAGATCGGGTACGTCCTCCTCGCCCTCGCCGCCGGGACGAAACTCGCCGCCGGGCTCGCCCTCTTCTACTTCGTCGCCTACCTGGCCGCGAACGCCGGCGCGTTCCTCGTCGTCAGCGCGATGGAAACCTCCGGGTGCGAGCCGACGCTCCACGGCGCGCGCCAGATGATCGGCCGATCCCCTTTGCTTGCGGCGGCGATGCTCGTGTTCTTGCTCTCGCTCGGCGGCATCCCGTTCGCCTTGGGCTTTTGGGGAAAGATGTACGTCTTCCTCGCCGCCGCGCAGACCGGCTTGTACGGGCTCGTGTTTCTCGGCGCCGTGCTCGCGGTCGTCGCTCTTTTCTACTACCTGACGATCGCGCGATCGATGTTCATCGTGAAAGACGACGGCCCCGCGATCGAGGTCGCCGGGCCGGTCCTGGCCGCGATTCTCGTCTGCGCCGTGGTGGCCGGGGCCGGCGGCCTGGTCCCGCAGTGGTTCGTCGATCCCGCCCTCGAAGCCGCCGAGTCGATAACGATTCCGTTACTCCCCTGACCGGCTGCTGCATAGATCCCGCGCCATTCCGCGCCCGAGTGGCGCGCGGCCTCCCTTGGTCGTACAGAACCCTTTGGGAAGGGACGCAATGCTCCGAACGCGCCTCCGTGGGATCGTATTGGTGGCGGCCGGGTTAGCCTGGGCCGGAGCGGCGCATGCCGCCGACGCGGCCAAAAAGCCCAAGGTCGATCCTCACGGCTTCTTCGCAAGATACCTGGCGCCCCGGATGGACACCGGACTGAACGGCGAGTTTCAGGCGGCGGCGTACTTCGCGAATACCTCCCCCAATCGGTGGACCCGGGACGACGGCACGGTCTTGCGCGTCGAACGGCGCGCGATCCACGCCACGAAATCCGCGGTGAAGCGCTACGCTCTCGAGAGCCTCGGATGGAACGCGTGGTCGCTCCCTCTGTTCCGGGGCAACGAAAACGGTGTGGACGCGCTCAGGACCGACTCGGGTGGCGCGCGCCTCCTGATCGGCTTTTCTCACAGGGCGCCGCGGGCCGAGGTCCTGATCCCCGTGACCTCCGGACGCCTGGCGTTGAACGCCGACGTCATGGGCCGGATGGGCCTCACGTTCGAAACACCCGCCACGGGCCTTCGTTTCGGCGTCTCAGTCGACCCCCGTGCGCACACCGGGTCGTTCGGGCTCACCACCCGCTTCTAGCCCTTGATCAAGCGTGATCCGAGAGGAATCGTGACGGAATAACACTCGAAACGCCCGCCAGTCGTGGCAAAGTTCAGTTGCGAAAAAGAACGCGTCACGACACGCGGAGGGCATTTCGAGTGAGCCAAAGTAGACGA